>NZ_JBKDZH010000037.1:0-18781 GCF_047971185.1 Kluyvera sp. | reverse complement strand
GAGCGCCTGGCCTTCCTGTTCCCGGCTGAAGCCGAGCGGAAAGAGAAACCTCCGCCATACGATGAACGTCTGGATATCGACCTCCAAGTAATCAACCAGATGGGGTTCCCGGGCTACGTCCTCATCGTTATGGAAGTTATCCAGTGGTCGAAAGACAACGGCGTGCCGGTAGGCCCAGGCCGTGGTTCTGGTGCGGGCTCGCTGGTGGCTTACGCGCTGAAAATTACCGATCTCGATCCGCTGGAATTTGACCTGCTGTTCGAACGTTTCCTTAACCCGGAACGTGTCTCCATGCCCGACTTCGACGTTGACTTCTGTATGGAGAAACGCGACCAGGTCATTGAGCACGTGGCCGACATGTACGGCCGTGATGCGGTGTCGCAGATCATTACCTTCGGTACGATGGCGGCGAAAGCGGTTATCCGCGACGTGGGCCGCGTGCTGGGCCACCCGTACGGTTTTGTCGACAGGATTTCGAAACTGGTCCCGCCCGATCCGGGGATGACGCTGGCGAAAGCCTTTGAAGCCGAACCGCAACTGCCTGAGATTTACGAGGCAGATGAAGAAGTTAAAGCGCTGATCGACATGGCGCGTAAGCTCGAAGGGGTCACGCGTAACGCCGGTAAACACGCCGGAGGGGTGGTTATCGCCCCGACGAAAATCACCGATTTCGCGCCGCTGTACTGTGATGAACAGGGGCTGCACCCGGTTACCCAGTTTGATAAAAACGACGTGGAATATGCCGGCCTCGTGAAGTTCGACTTCCTCGGCTTGCGTACGCTCACTATCATCAACTGGGCGCTGGAGATGATTAACGCCCGCCGCGAGAAGAACGGCGAGCCGCCGCTGGATATTGCCGCTATCCCGCTGAACGATAAGAAAAGCTTCGATATGCTGCAACGTTCGGAAACCACGGCGGTCTTCCAGCTTGAATCCCGCGGCATGAAAGACCTGATTAAGCGTCTGCAGCCTGACTGCTTCGAAGATATGATCGCTCTGGTGGCCCTGTTCCGTCCGGGGCCGTTGCAGTCCGGGATGGTAGATAACTTCATCGACCGTAAGCACGGACGCGAAGAGATTTCCTATCCGGATGTGCAGTGGCAGCACGAAAGCCTGAAACCGGTACTGGAGCCGACCTACGGCATCATTCTGTACCAGGAACAGGTCATGCAGATTGCCCAGGTGCTTTCCGGCTACACCCTCGGCGGCGCGGACATGCTGCGTCGTGCGATGGGTAAGAAAAAGCCTGAGGAGATGGCCAAGCAGCGCGGCGCGTTCGAGGAAGGAGCGAAAAAGAACGGCATCGACGGCGAACTGGCGATGAAAATCTTCGATCTGGTGGAGAAATTCGCCGGTTACGGGTTTAACAAATCGCACTCCGCGGCCTACGCGCTGGTCTCTTACCAGACGCTGTGGCTGAAGGCGCACTATCCGGCCGAGTTTATGGCGGCGGTCATGACCGCCGATATGGACAACACCGAGAAGGTGGTGGGCCTGGTGGATGAATGCTGGCGCATGGGGCTGAAAATATTGCCGCCAGATATCAATTCCGGTTTATATCATTTCCACGTGAATCATGACGGGGAAATCGTGTATGGTATCGGCGCGATTAAGGGCGTCGGTGAAGGCCCAATTGAAGCCATCATCGAAGCGCGTAACAACGGCGGCTACTTCCGCGAGCTGTTTGACCTGTGCGCCCGTACTGACACCAAAAAGCTCAACCGGCGGGTGCTGGAAAAGCTGATCATGTCCGGGGCGTTCGACCGCCTTGGCCCGCACCGCGCCGCGCTGATGAACTCGCTCGGCGACGCACTGAAGGCGGCGGATCAGCACGCGAAAGCCGAAGCCATTGGCCAGGCCGATATGTTCGGCGTGCTGGCGGAAGAGCCGGAACAAATTGAACAATCGTATGCCAACTGTCTGCCATGGCCGGAGCAGGTGGTATTGGATGGGGAGCGCGAAACGTTAGGTCTGTACCTGACGGGGCACCCGATCAACCAGTATATAAAAGAAATTGAGCGCTATGTCGGCGGGTATCGACTCAAAGACATGCATCCGACGGAACGTGGTAAAGTGACCACGGCCGCGGGGCTCGTGATTGCGGCGCGGGTTATGGTCACCAAGCGCGGCAATCGTATCGGCATCTGTACGCTGGATGACCGTTCCGGACGCCTGGAGGTGATGTTGTTCTCCGAGGCGCTGGAAAAATACCAGCACCTGCTGGAAAAAGACCGCATACTTATCGTCAGCGGACAGGTCAGCTTTGATGACTTCAGCGGCGGCCTTAAAATGATGGCCCGCGAAGTGATGGACATTGACGAAGCCCGGGAAAAATACGCTCGCGGGCTTGCTATCTCGCTGACGGACAGGCAAATTGATGACCAGCTTTTAAACCGACTCCGTCAGTCTCTGGAACCCCATCGTTCGGGAACCATTCCAGTACATCTCTACTATCAGAGGGCGGATGCACGTGCGCGGTTGCGTTTCGGTGCAACCTGGCGTGTCTCTCCGAGCGATCGTTTACTCAACGATCTGCGTGGCCTCATCGGTTCGGAGCAGGTGGAACTGGAGTTTGACTCATACAGGAATACTATGAGTCTGAATTTCCTTGATTTTGAACAGCCGATTGCAGAGCTGGAAGCGAAAATCGATTCTCTGACTGCGGTTAGCCGTCAGGATGAGAAACTGGATATTAATATCGACGAAGAAGTGCATCGTCTGCGTGAAAAAAGCGTAGAGCTGACGCGCAAAATCTTTGCCGATCTCGGCGCATGGCAGGTAGCCCAACTGGCGCGCCATCCGCAGCGCCCGTACACCCTGGATTATGTCCGCCTGGCGTTTGATGAATTTGACGAACTGGCAGGCGATCGCGCCTATGCCGACGACAAAGCTATCGTTGGCGGTATCGCGCGTCTGGACGGTCGTCCGGTGATGATCATTGGTCATCAGAAAGGCCGTGAAACCAAAGAGAAAATCCGCCGTAACTTCGGTATGCCGGCACCGGAAGGGTATCGCAAAGCGCTGCGCCTGATGGAAATGGCTGAACGCTTCAACATGCCGATCGTGACCTTCATCGACACCCCGGGTGCTTACCCAGGCGTGGGCGCGGAAGAGCGCGGTCAGTCTGAAGCGATTGCCCGCAACCTGCGCGAAATGTCGCGTCTGAGCGTGCCGGTTATCTGTACCGTTATCGGTGAAGGCGGCTCCGGCGGCGCGCTGGCGATCGGCGTGGGCGATAAAGTGAATATGCTGCAGTACAGCACCTATTCCGTTATCTCCCCGGAAGGCTGCGCCTCGATTCTGTGGAAGAGCGCCGATAAAGCGCCGCTGGCGGCTGAAGCCATGGGCATCATCGCGCCGCGTCTGAAAGAGCTGAAGCTGATTGACTCCATCATCCCGGAACCGCTGGGCGGCGCTCACCGTAACCCGGAAGTGATGGCGGCCTCTCTGAAAGCGCAGCTGCTCGAAGATCTCGCCGATCTCGATGTGCTGAGCAAAGACGATCTGCTCAATCGCCGCTATCAGCGCCTGATGAGCTACGGCTACGCCTGATTTATCAACCTCATTTTCTTCGCCAAGGGCCGGATTTTCCGGCCCTTTTTTTATGTGATGTGAAAAGAGATGAAGTGATTCGCCAATGATGCCTTTCTCCGGCAACACTGCGTCGACTGCCAGGCATTAAGCCGTTACCGGCAGCCAACAAGGAAAAAAGGAGAATACGATGGCATTACGTAAAACCGTAGCACTGAGCGCCGTGGCCGCAGGGATCATGTTAAGCCTGGGCGCCGCGCAGGCCGCCCCGCTGCTGAGCGCGACCGAAGCGACCACCGTCAAGGCGAGCGATCTCGCCGCCAAAGAAAAGGCCTTAACCGATTTCCCGTTGATGAATGCGGTAAAAGCCTCTATCAAAACGCGGCCTAACAGTGAAGTCGAACAGATTGCGCCAGGCCGCGCGGCTAACCCGGCGAACGTGAAGCGCGTGGAGAGCATTTTAACCGAGCAGGACTGGGACTATCTGTTCCCGATGCGCGCGCCGGAATATACCTACAGCAACTTCCTGAAAGCGATTGGTAAATTCCCGGCCGTTTGCGGCACCTATACCGATGGCCGCGACAGCGACGCGATTTGTCGTAAGTCGCTGGCGACCATGTTCGCCCACTTTGCCCAGGAAACCGGCGGCCATGAAAGCTGGCGCGATGTGCCGGAGTGGCGTCAGGCGCTGGTCTACCTGCGCGAAGTCGGCTGGGTTGAAGGGCAGAAGGGCGGCTATAACGGCGAATGTAACCCGGATATCTGGCAGGGCCAGACCTGGCCGTGCGGGAAGGATAAAGACGGGGATTACCTGAGCTATTTTGGTCGCGGCGCGAAACAGCTCTCTTATAACTACAACTACGGTCCGTTCTCCGATGCCATGTACGATGGCGACGTTCGTCCGCTGTTGGATAAGCCCGAGCTGGTGGCCGACAGCTGGATGAACCTGGCCAGCGCCGTGTTCTTCTTTGTTTATCCGCAGCCGCCGAAACCGTCGATGCTCCACGTCATCGACGGCACCTGGCAGCCTAACGACCATGATAAAGCGAACGGCCTGGTTGACGGCTTCGGGGTCACTATTCAGATTATCAACGGCGGCGTGGAATGCGGCGGCGCGGATGAAAACGCCCAGTCCCTTAACCGTATCGCCTATTACAAAGAGTTCGCCAACTACCTGAAAGTGCCAATTGCTGCCGATGAAGTCCTCGGCTGTAAGAACATGAAGCAGTTTGATGAGGGCGGCGCAGGCGCTCTGCCGATCTACTGGGAAATGGACTGGGGATGGAGCGCGGAAACCGCCGATGGCAAAACTAACGCCTGTCAGTTAGTCGGCTATCAGACGCCGTACAGCGCGTTTAAAGAAGGTGACTATGCGAAGTGCGTGCAGAAGCACTTTAACGTAAATATCGTTGATGACAGCGGCCAGGCCGATGAGCCGTCTGACGCCACCGACGATACCACCCCGGCTCCCGCCGTTAACGTCGCGCCGGTGGCGCGTATCGCCGGGCCGATTGGCGCGGTGAATGCGGGCAGTCAGGTGTCGTTAAGCGCGGAAGGCTCCAGCGACGCCAACGGCGATAAGCTTAGCTACACCTGGATGTCACAGGATGGGCAGACGCTGAGCGGCCAGGATAAATCGGTCGTCACCTTTGCCGCTCCGGTTAAGGATCAGGACGCGCAGTATGTGGTTAGCCTGACGGTGAGCGACGGTAGCCTGTCCAGCACTACCACCTATACCCTGAACGTGAAGGCGAAAGCCGCGGAAGGGGATGAGGGTAAAACCACTGACTACCCAGCCTGGAGTGCAACCCAGACCTGGAAGGCGGGCGAGATCGTAAACAACCACGGTGCGCTCTATCAGTGTAAACCGCTGCCGGAAGGCGCGTGGTGCAACAATGCGCCAACCTACTATGAACCAGGCGCGGGTATTGCCTGGGGAGATGCGTGGAAAGCGCTGTAAAGTGAAGAAATCATGCCAGTGCGGTGCGCTGGCATGATTACTGTTATGCTTTTACCTGGATTGTCCAGGAGGGAAGCATGAATATTATTGCCATTATGGGGCCGCACGGCGTCTACTATAAAGACGAGCCTATCAAGGAGCTCGAAGGGGCGCTGCTGGCACAGGGCTTCAAGATTATCTGGCCACAGAACGGTGCCGACCTGCTGAAGTTTATTGAACACAACCCGCGTATTTGCGGCGTGATTTTTGACTGGGACGAGTACAACATCGATCTCTGCGCCGAAATTAACCAGCTCAATGAATATCTTCCGCTGTACGCCTTTATCAACAACCACTCGACGATGGACGTCAGCGCTAACGATATGCGCATGGCGCTGTGGTTCTTTGAATATGCGCTGGGGCAGGCGGACGACATCGCCACCCGCATCCGCCAGTATACCGACGAATATCTCGATAATATCACGCCGCCGTTTACCAAAGCGCTCTTCACCTACGTGAACGAAGGCAAGTATACCTTCTGCACGCCGGGGCATATGGCCGGAACGGCCTACCAGAAAAGCCCGGTCGGCTGCCTGTTTTACGATTTCTTCGGCGCCAATACGCTGAAGGCCGATGTCTCAATTTCAGTGACCGAGCTGGGTTCGCTGCTGGACCATACCGGCCCGCATCTTGAAGCCGAAGAGTATATCGCCCGCACCTTTGGCGCCGAGCAGAGTTACATGGTAACCAACGGCACCTCAACGTCGAACAAAATCGTCGGCATGTATGCGGCGCCCAGCGGCAGCACGCTGCTGATTGACCGTAACTGCCACAAATCACTGGCGCATCTGCTGATGATGAGCGACGTGGTGCCGCTGTGGCTGAAGCCGACGCGCAATGCGCTGGGGATTCTTGGCGGCATACCGAAGCGAGAATTCACCCGTGACAGCCTCCAGCAGAAGGTGGACGGCACCGACGGCGCACAGTGGCCGGTGCATGCGGTGATTACCAACTCCACCTACGACGGCCTGCTGTATAACACCAACTGGATCAAACAAACGCTCGACGTGCCGTCGATCCATTTTGATTCGGCCTGGGTGCCCTATACCCACTTCCACCCGATCTACCAGGGGAAAAGCGGCATGAGCGGCGAGCGCGTGCCGGGGAAAGTGTTCTTTGAAACGCAGTCGACCCACAAGATGCTGGCGGCGCTGTCGCAGGCGTCACTCATTCATATTAAAGGCGACTACGACGAAGATACCTTCAACGAAGCCTTTATGATGCACACCTCGACGTCACCGAGCTACCCGATCGTCGCGTCCATTGAGACCGCGGCGGCCATGCTGCGCGGCAATCCGGGGCGCAGGCTGATCAACCGCTCGGTTGAGCGCGCGCTGCACTTTCGTAAAGAGGTTCAGCGGCTGCGGGAAGAGTCGGATAGCTGGTTCTTTGATATCTGGCAGCCGGAAGCGATCGACGAAGCCGAGTGCTGGCCGGTATCGCCGGGAGAAGACTGGCACGGTTTCAGCGATGCGGATGCCGACCATATGTTCCTCGATCCGGTGAAGGTGACGATCCTCACGCCGGGTATGGATGAGCAGGGCAATATGAGCGACGAAGGGATCCCGGCGGCGCTGGTGGCAAAATACCTCGACGAGCATGGCGTAGTGGTGGAGAAAACCGGGCCGTATAACCTGTTGTTCTTGTTCAGCATCGGTATTGATAAAACCCGAGCGATGGGGCTGCTGCGTGGGCTCACGGAGTTTAAGCGCGCCTACGATTTGAACCTACGGGTGAAGAACATGCTGCCGGATCTCTATGCTGAGGATCCTGACTTCTACCGCCATATGCGCATTCAGGATCTGGCGCAAGGGATCCACCGCCTGATTCGCCAGCACGATCTTCCGCGGCTGATGCTGCGGGCTTTTGACGTGCTGCCGGAGATGAAGCTGACGCCACATCGCGCATGGCAACAACAAATTAAAGGCGAGGTGGAAACGGTGGCGCTGGAAGAGCTGGTTGGGCGCATTTCGGCGAATATGATTCTGCCGTATCCGCCGGGCGTACCGCTGCTGATGCCGGGGGAGATGATCACCGAGGAGAGCCGGTCGGTGCTCGACTTCCTGCTGATGCTCTGCTCCATCGGGCGACATTACCCGGGCTTTGAAACCGATATCCACGGTGCAAAACGCGATGAAAACGGCGTCTACCGTGTCAGAGTCCTAAAAAATGGCTGAGGGCTTGCGTCGTCACGGCCTGCGCGGGTAACGTGCTGAGAAACGCTTAACGGAGTATAACCATGCTGGGATTAAAACAGATTCACCATATTGCCATTATCGCCACCGACTACGCGAAGAGTAAGGCGTTCTACTGCGACATCCTGGGCTTTACGCTGCAAAGCGAGGTCTATCGCGAAGCGCGCGATTCGTGGAAGGGCGACCTGGCGCTGAACGGCCAGTATGTAATTGAACTGTTTTCCTTCCCATTCCCGCCGGAGCGCCCAAGCCGCCCGGAGGCCTGCGGGCTGCGCCATCTGGCGTTTAGCGTCGATGACATTGACGCCGCCGTGGCGCATCTGGAAGCGCACGGCGTCGCCTGCGAGGCGGTGCGCACCGATCCTTACACCGACAAGCGTTTCACCTTTTTTAACGATCCTGACGGCCTGCCGCTGGAGATTTACCAGCAGTAAGGCTTGTCATGGGCCGCCGAGCCCGGTAACGTGCCGGGCGATACCTTTCACGACGATACGACAATGACGCCTTCTTCCCTTGTGCAGCGACTCTCTTCGCACCGCCAGTTTCTGGTGGCCTTTAGCGGCGGCCTCGACTCGACGGTGCTGCTGCATCAGCTGGTTTGCTGGCGGCAGCAGGAGCCGGGCGTTTCCCTGCGGGCGATTCACATTCACCATGGCATCAGCCAGAACGCCGACGGCTGGGTTGCGCACTGCCAGGCGCAGTGCGCAGAGTGGCAGGTGCCGCTGGTGATCGAACGCGTGACGCTGGCGCAGAGTGGGGCCGGGCTGGAGGCGGAAGCCAGAGCCGCGCGCTATCAGGCCTTTCGTGAAGCGCTGCTGCCCGGTGAAGTGCTGCTGACGGCACAGCATCTGGATGACCAGAGCGAGACGCTGCTGCTGGCGCTCAAGCGCGGCAGCGGGCCTGCGGGTTTATCGGCCATGCCGGTCAGCGCGGCGTTTGCCGACACCCAGCTCATCCGCCCTTTATTGTATGAAACCCGCGCCACGCTGCTGCTGTGGGCGCAGCGCCACGGGCTACGCTGGATTGAAGATGAGAGCAATCAGGACGACGCTTACGACCGCAACTTCCTGCGCCTGCGCGTGCTACCGCTGCTGAATGCCCGCTGGCCGCACTTTGCCGAGGCGGCGGCGCGCAGCGCGGCGCTGTGCGGTGAGCAGGAGATGCTGCTGGATGAGCTGCTGGCCGACGAGCTGTCGCGGCTGCTCGGCGATGAGGGATCGCTGGCAATTGAACCGATGCTCAGTATGAGCGGGCCGAAGCGCGCCGCGCTGCTGCGCCGCTGGCTGTCGCATCTGGGGGCCACGATGCCGTCGCGGGAGACGCTGACGCGGCTATGGCAGGAGGTGGCGCTGGCGCGTGAAGACGCCGCGCCGTGCTTACGGTTGGGCGAGTATGAGATTCGCCGCTTTCAGCAGCGGCTGTGGTGGCTAAAAACGCGGCCGGGGCAAACGGATAGCGCCATCGAGTGGCAGAATCCGCACGCGCCGCTGACGCTGCCGGCAGGGCTGGGGCAGGTCTATTTGTCGCCGGGCGGCGATATTCGCCCGCCGCGCGCCGAAGAGACGGTTTCTATCCGCTTTAAAGCGCCGGGAATGCTGCATGTTGTGGGCCGCCACGGCGGGCGCAAGCTGAAGAAAATCTGGCAGGAGCTCGGCGTGCCGCCCTGGCTGCGCGATACCACGCCGCTGCTGTTTTATGGGGATGCGCTGATTGCCGCTGCGGGAAGATTTGTCACGCTGGATGGGAGAGGCGATACGGAAGACGGCGTGCAGTTTTGCTGGCAGAAAACGGGCAGCTAAGCTGCCCGTTTTTCCGTTATGACTCGCTGACCACCACGGTGCCAATTTGCGGGTGGCTGAAGCTGGTGATCCGGTCAAGACGCAGCTCGCGGAGATCGCCCGCGCTGTCGACGACCAGATACTCCACGTTCTTACGTGATAACAGGTCGTGAGCTTTGGCTTGCAGCACTTCGCCGTCTTTCAGCTCCAGCGAGAGGACGAGGTGGTGCTGGCAGGCAAGCTCAAGATTGTCATAGTCATCACAGTTGATAGGTTGATAAGTATCATTCATTGACATAATCGCTCACCAGTAAGTTTGCCGCCGCATACGCGGCTTTTTCCCTGACTGACTCAGAAATGGCGTCGTCCGCCGCAACTTCGTTCAAAACTTTCAGTACACAGCCTAGCGCATCCGGGATATACCCTAAATCACCGCTCGCAATTTCCGCGTAGCGTTGGCGAATCAACTCACAATAGTTGCCCACATGCCCTCCTGTCAGCGCTTCAATTAAGCCTATGAAGATAATCTCTGTTTAGCAAGGTGACTATATCACACTCATTTAAGCATTATCAGCGGGATGAGCGGCGGCAGACGGGCCTTTTGGCGCTGATTTCGTTACAATGACCCCCATTTTTTTCAGGAGTTTAGCCATGGCGCTGAAAGCAACGATTTATAAAGCAGTGGTCAACGTCGCCGATCTCGACCGTAGCCAGTTTCTGGACGCGTCGTTAACCCTCGCGCGCCACCCGTCCGAAACCCAGGAACGCATGATGCTGCGTCTGCTGGCGTGGATTAAGTACGCCGACGAACGGCTGCAGTTTACCCGCGGGCTCTCTTCCGACGACGAACCGGAAGTGTGGCTGCGTAACGACCATCTGGGGATCGACCTGTGGATTGAGCTGGGGCTACCGGACGAGCGGCGGATCAAAAAAGCCTGCAGCCTGGCGCAGGAGGTGGCGCTGTTCACCTATAATAGTCGTGCGGCGGAAATCTGGTGGCAGCAAAACCAGAGCAAAATGGCGGGCTTTAAGAACCTGAGTATCTGGTATCTCGACGATGAGCAGCTGGCGAAGCTCAGCGCGTTTGCCGAACGCACGATGACGCTGCAGGCGACCATTCAGGAGGGGGCAATCTGGCTCTCTGATGCTCAGAATAATCTGGAAATTCATCTGACGCCGTGGCAGACGCCGGCATGATTACGCTCTCCCGGCAGGTGAGCATCCCGGATGATGAGCTGACGATTACCGCCATCCGGGCGCAGGGCGCGGGCGGGCAGCACGTGAATAAGACCTCGACGGCGATTCACCTGCGCTTTGACATCCGGGCCTCCAGCCTGCCAGAGTATTACAAAGAGCGCCTGCTCGCCGCCAGCCACCACTTAATTTCTGCTGACGGTGTGATTATCATTAAGGCGCAGGAGTACCGTAGCCAGGAAATAAATCGCGAAGCGGCGATTGCCCGCCTGGTGGCGGTGATCCAGACGTTAACGACAGAACAAAAACGCCGACGCCCGACGCGCCCAACCCGCGCGTCGAAAGAGCGGCGGCTGAATTCAAAAGCGCAGAAATCTTCAGTGAAGTCCATGCGCGGGAAAGTTCGCTATTAAGCCGGACGTGGATGTAATAAGAATAAGGAATTAAGGGTGAAAAAAGCGATATTGGCCATTGCGGCGACGGGGATGCTATTTGGGCTTTTCGGATGTAACCATTCGGAAGTGACCACCATTAAGCCGACACAGCCGGTGGAATTAACCCCTATGCAGCAGAGCTGGCGCGGCGTCCTGCCGTGTGCCGACTGCGAAGGCATTGAGACCTCGCTGTTCCTTGAGAAGGACGGCACCTGGGTGATGAACGAACGCTATCAGGGCGTGAGCCATGAGCCGTCGTCATTTGGTTCCTACGGTTCCTGGGCGCGTACCGCCGATAAGCTGGTGCTGACCGACAGCAAGGGCGAGAAGTCTTACTACCGTGCGAAGGGCGAGAAGCTGGAAATGCTCGACCGTGAGGGCAACCCGATTGAATCAACCCTGAACTACACGCTGGAGCCGGTAAAAGCCAGCCTGCCAACCACGCCGATGGCGATGCGCGGGATGTATTTCTACATGGCCGATGCGGCAACCTTCACCGACTGCGCGACCGGGCAGCGAGTGGCGGTGGCGAATAACGCTCAGCTGGAGCGCGACTATGCCGCTGCGGAGGGCAGCGACAGCAAGCCGATTCTACTGGTGGTGGAAGGGCATTTCACCGTGGAGCCTAATCCGGACACAGGCGCGATGGTGAAAACTCTGGCGACCGATAAAGACGCGAAGTTTGTGCCTGGTAAGGATTGCCGCAACTAATAAAAAAGGCCTCGCACATTGCGAGGCTTTTTTTGTCGGATGGCTGGTAGCCCGGGCGAGGCGTAGCCGACCCCGGGAACCCCGGCGTCGCTTCGCTCGGCCGGGGTACTGGATTAGCCTTTAATGGCTTTCACCAGGTAATCGACGATATCGCCGGTTTTAATCAGCTCTTTCTCGCCCTTACGACGGTATTTGTATTCGATATCGTCGTTGTCGAGGTTACGGTCGCCCAGCACGATGGTGTGCGGAATACCGATCAGCTCCATATCGGCAAACATCACGCCCGGACGCTCTTTACGGTCGTCCATCAGCACTTCGATGCCCTGCGCGCGCAGCTCCGCGTACAGCTTCTCAGCCAGCTCCTGCACTCGGTAGGACTTGTGCATGTTCATCGGCAGAATGGCGACCTGGAACGGGGCAATGGCGTCTGGCCATACGATGCCACGATCGTCAAAGTTCTGTTCAATAGCGGCAGCCACAACGCGAGTGACCCCGATACCGTAGCAGCCCATGGTCAGGATCTGGTTACGGCCATCGTCGCCCTGCACGGACGCTTTCATCGCTTCAGAGTACTTGGTCCCCAACTGGAAGATGTGGCCCACTTCGATACCGCGTTTGATCATCAGCGTGCCTTTGCCGTCCGGGCTCGGATCGCCAGCGACCACGTTACGGATGTCAGCCACTTCTGGGGTGGCGACGTCGCGATCCCAGTTGATGCCGAAGTAGTGCTTACCGTCGATGTTGGCGCCGGCGGCGAAATCGCTCATCACGGCAACGGTACGGTCGATAACGGTTGGAATCGGCATGTTAACCGGACCCAGAGAACCCGGGCCTGCGTTCACCAGCGCACGAATTTCTTCTTCGGTAGCGAAGGTCAGCGGGCTGGCAACCTGCGGCAGTTTTTCCGCTTTAACTTCGTTCAGCTCGTGATCGCCGCGAACCAGTAGCGCAACCAGCGGAGACTTGCTGCCTTCAACCGCTTTCACCAGCAGGGTTTTCACGGTTTTCTCGATCGGCAGGTTGAACTGCTCAACCAGCTCGGCGATGGTTTTGGCGTTCGGCGTATCAACCAGCGTCATTTCCTGCGTCGCAGCCGCGCGCGGTTCTTTCGGCGCAACGGCTTCGGCGAATTCGATGTTAGCGGCATAGTCGGAGGAGTCGGAGAAGATCACATCGTCTTCACCGCTCTGCGCCAGCACCTGGAATTCGTGAGAGGCGCTACCGCCGATAGAACCGGTGTCAGCCTGTACTGCACGGAAATCCAGACCCATACGGCTGAAGATCTTGCTGTACGCTGCGTACATCGCGTCGTAGGTTTCCTGCAGAGATTCCTGAGAGGTATGGAAAGAGTAGGCATCTTTCATCAGGAATTCGCGGGAACGCATCACGCCGAAGCGCGGACGGACTTCGTCACGGAATTTGGTCTGGATCTGGTAGAAGTTCAGCGGCAGCTGTTTGTAAGAGCTCAGCTCGTTACGGATCAGGTCGGTGATCACTTCTTCGTGCGTTGGGCCGAGGACGAACGGGCGATCGCCGCGGTCAGCAATACGCAGCAGTTCCGGGCCATACTGTTCCCAACGGCCGCTCTCTTCCCACAGTTCGGAAGGCTGAACTACCGGCATTAACACCTCGATCGCACCGGCGTTGTTCATCTCTTCACGCACGATGTTTTCGACTTTTTTCAGGACGCGCACGCCGGTCGGCAGCCAGGTGTATAACCCGGAGGCCAGCTTGCGGATCATCCCGGCGCGCAGCATCAGCTGATGGCTGATTACCTCGGCGTCGGCAGGTGTCTCCTTCAGAGTGGAGAGCAGGTATTGGCTAGTACGCATGTTGTTACGGTTCCAGTTGAACGATCGAACAGGCTCAAGACGAGCCTGGCACAAAACAAAAGTGGTTTAGTTTACCAGCGAGAAAGGGATGTCAAAAGAGTACGCGACGCAAATTAGCGGGCTTCCAGGGCAAAGACCTCAAATCCTGACGGCGTGACGCGCCAGCGGACGTTAAAGTCCAGCAGCCAGACCGCGTAGGTTTTGCCTTCTTCCTCGTTTTTACGGTAGGCCGGACGCGGATCCTGCGCCAGCACTTCGGCAATAAACTGGCGCAGACGCGGATAACGTTTTTCCAGCCCGAGCAACTGCTGGGTAATCTCTTCGCTGAAGGTCACGTTAACGTCGGCCTGCGGCGCATCCTGCGCATAGCTGGCGCGTGCTTCAGGCAGTGATTCGGCAAACGGCAGATACGGTTTGATATCCACTACCGGCGTACCGTCGACCAGATCCAGCCCGCCAAGCTCGAGGATGACGTGCTCTTTATGGCAGCGGATGCCCCGCAGCTCGACCAGCGACATGCCGATCGGGTTAGGCCGGAAGGTTGAGCGGGTGGCAAAAACGCCCATTCGCGCGTTGCCGCCCAGACGAGGAGGGCGAACCGTCGGACGCCAGCCGCCTTCCATCGTTTGATGAAAGACGAACAGCACCCACAGATGACTGAAGTCCTCCAGACCGCGCACGGCGTCGGCCTGGTTGTAGGGGGCGAGTAAATGCAGCTCGCCGCTACAGTTTTTCACCAGCCCCGGCTGACGGGGTACGGCAAACTTCTCTTTATACGGCGAGCGGATAACGCCTATCTGCGCGAATGAAAAGGTGCTCATTACTTCGCGGAAACGTTCAGCGCAGACCCGACGCAGACCGCCTGACGGTAGCAGCCCGGTGCGCCGCTGGTTACTTCGCAGCTGTGCAGCAGTACCGCATTCGCTTTCATTTTAGAGGCGTTGATCTGCATGCGTTTGCGCGCGGTTGGGATATTCGGCGGTGAGTCCTGATTGCTGGCCTGGCAAGATTCGCCTGACACTTCGCCCAGATCGCGGAACGGCTTGCCGACCAGATCTTCGGCGTTAGTAATAATTCGTACCGGCGTTGCGCGTGGCGCCTTCGGTTTCGCGGTCTCCGTTTTGACGGGGGTCGCAGTGCTTTGAACGGGTTCAACGGGAGATCTGTTTAGCATGGAGCAGCCGCCTAACAGGAGCGCTAATAAACAGACCGGTAAAGCACGCATAGTAATTCCTCTATAAAGGGTAGACCAGGATGCTATTGAATCAGGTGCTTGCATAAATGACAAGACGGGCATGCGCCCGTCTTGAAAGATACTGCTTAGCGGTAATGCGATTACCAGCCTTTAACTGCGCCACCGTTAAAGATTTTGTTCGCCGCTTCGTACACTTCGTCAGACTGGTAGGCCTGAACGAATTTCTTCACGTTTTCCGCGTCTTTGTTGTCTTCGCGAGTCACGATCAGGTTCACGTACGGAGAGTCTTTACCTTCCACGAAGATACCGTCTTTTGCCGGAGTCAGATTGATCTGGCTGGCGTAGGTGGTGTTGATGACGGCCAGCGCAATCTGCGCATCGTCCAGGGAGCGCGGCAGCTGCGGCGCTTCCAGTTCAACAATCTTCAGGTTTTTCGGGTTCTCAACGATGTCCAGAGAGGTCGGCAGCAGGCCAACGCTGTCTTTCAGTTTGATCAGACCTTCTTTCTGCAGCAGCAGCAGGGTGCGGCCGAGGTTAGTCGGGTCGTTCGGTACGGCAATCTGGTCGCCCGATTTCAGTTCATCCAGAGATTTGATTTTCTTGGAGTAGCCAGCGATCGGGTAAACGAAGGTGTTACCGACGGAAACCAGCTTGTAGCCGCGGTCTTTGATCTGCTGATCCAGGTACGGTTTGTGCTGGAAGGCGTTGGCGTCGATGTCGCCTTTGCTCAGCGCTTCGTTCGGCAGAACGTAGTCGTTGAAGGTCACCAGCTCAACGTCCAGACCATATTTCTCTTTCGCTACTTTCTGCGCAACTTCAGCAACCTGCTGTTCCGCACCGACGATCACGCCGACTTTAATGTGGTTTGGATCTTTTTCGTCCTGGCCGCAACCAACAAGTGCCAGAGAACCAATCAGGGCCCCAACTGCCGCAAAGGTTTTAAAATTGAACGCCATGCTTATTTCCTTAAACTTTTAAGTTGTGTTGTGTGTAACGCTATTTATGAGTCACTGCCCGAACGATACGATCGCCAGATAGTTGAATTAAATAAACCAGAACGACCAGCAATACCAGCACTGTATTCATCACGACCGCATTATAACCAATGTAGCCGTACTGATAGCCAATCTGGCCCAGACCGCCGGCGCCCACGGCACCGCCCATCGCGGAGTAGCCAACCAGCGTAATCAGGGTAATGGTGGCGGCGTTAACCAGGCCCGGCAGCGCTTCCGGCAGCAGGACTTTACGCACGATCTGCATCGGCGTGGCGCCCATTGCGCGGGAAGCTTCAATCAGCCCGGTCGGGATTTCCAGCAGGGCGTTTTCCACCATACGGGCGATAAACGGCGCGGCGCCCACGGTTAGCGGAACGATTGCCGCCTGCAGGCCGATCGAGGTGCCGACAATCACGCGGGTAAAAGGAATCATCCATACCAGCAGGATAATGAACGGGATGGAACGGAAGATATTCACCAGCGCAGAGAGAATGCGGTACAGCTTGCCGTTCTCAATGATTTGCCCCGGACGCGTCGTATAAAGAAGCACGCCAACCGGCAGGCCGATCACGAAGCCAAAAAAGCCCGACACAAACGTCATGGCCAGCGTTTCCCAGACGCCGCGCGCCAGTAACCACATCATGGCCTCAGACATAACCCAATACCTCTACTTTTACATGGTGTTGCTGCAGCCAGGCGATGGCCGCTTGCGTATCTTCAGGCGTGCCGTGCATTTCGGTCAGCATGATGCCGAACTTCACGCCGCCCGCGTAATCCATCTGCGCGCTAATAATGTTGTTGTTCACGTTAAAGCGACGTGCGGTTTCCGACAGCAGCGGTGCATCCACCGAGTGGCCGGTAAATTCCATACGCAGCATCGGCACGCTGTCGGCGGACTGCGTCGCTTTCAGGCGAGCCTGGTAGTCTTCCGGAATATCCAGATGCAGCGTGGACTGAATGAACTGCTGCGCCAGCGGCGTTTTTGGATGAGAGAACACTTCGCTCACCGTGTCCTGTTCAATCAGTTCACCGTTGCTGATGACCGCCACGCAGTCGCAGATACGTTTAACCACGTCCATCTCATGAGTGATGAGCAGAATGGTCAGCCCCAGGCGACGGTTAATGTCTTTCAGCAGTTCCAGAATCGAGCGGGTGGTTGCCGGATCCAGCGCGCTGGTGGCTTCATCACACAGCAGGACCTTCGGGTTGCTGGCCAATGCGCGGGCAATCGCCACACGTTGCTTCTGGCCGCCGGAGAGGTTAGCCGGATAGCTGTCGTGTTTATCGCCGAGACCGACCAGATCCAGCAGCTCGGTGACGCGACGCTTCACTTCATCTTTCGGGGTGTTATCCAGTTCCAGAGGCAGCGCGACGTTGCCAAACACCGTGCGGGAAGAGAGCAGGTTAAAGTGCTGGAAGATCATGCCAATCTGGCGGCGCGCTTTGGTCAGCGCAGATTCTGATAAGGCCGTCAGCTCCTGGCCGCCGACCTGGACGCTGCCTTCGGTCGGACGCTCAAGCAGGTTGACGCAGCGAATAAGCGTACTTTTACCTGCGCCGGATGCGCCAATGACGCCATAAATTTGTCCCGCAGGCACGTGCAGGCTAACGTTGTTTAGCGCCTGAATCGTACGTTGGCCCTGCTGGAAGACCTTGGTGATATTCGAAAGTTTAATCATTAGATTATTTATTATCGGTTAGAGTTATCCGTGGCATTTTGTTCTGCCAGAGACGGGCGATGACCGTCAACAAAACGGATGTTAAGGCATCTAGACGTCTAAATCAATCTGATTTGTACGATCGACGCTTTCTTGCCAGACGAAACATGCGATACTAACAACACATGCCTTATTCAGGAGCAACACGGTGGCAAAGTCCGTACCCGCTATTTTTCTCGATCGTGATGGCACGATTAATGTCGATCATGGCTACGTTCATGAAATAGATGCGTTTGAGTTTATCGATGGCGTCATTGACGCGATGCGTGAATTAAAAGAGATGGGCTATGCCCTGGTGCTGGTGACTAACCAGTCGGGTATTGCTCGCGGGAAATTTACCGAAGCGCAGTTCGAAACGCTGACGGAGTGGATGGACTGGTCGCTGGCCGACCGTGGTGTCGATCTGGATGGTATCTATTATTGCCCGCATCACCCGCAGGGAACGGTAGAAGAGTATCGTCAGGTATGCGACTGCCGCAAACCGCATCCGGGGATGCTGAAGTCGGCGCAGGAATATCTGCACATTGATATGGCTTCTTCTTATATGGTTGGCGACAAAATGGAAGATATGCAGGCAGCATCGGCAGCTGGCGTGGGAACCAAAGTGCTGGTGCGCACCGGTAAGCCCGTCACTGAAGACGCGGAAAAAGCCGCGGATTGGGTGATTAATAGCCTGGCAGAACTGCCTGCGGCGATCAAAAAGCAGAAATAATCGACGAAAAGGCGAAAAAGCGAGCGGTTGAAAGAAAAGTGCATTTTCCCTCTTGTCAGCCAGAAATAACTCCCTATAATGCGCTCCCACTGACACGGAACAACGGATGACAAGCCGCCGGGTCAGCGAGATTCTCCAGAGGATCTCGACGGAGAAAAGCGAAATTAAACGCTTGACTCTGAAAGAGGAAAACGTATTATACGGGACCTCGCAACGGTGAGCGAAAGCCGCGTTGCACTGCTCTTTAACAATTTATCAGACAATCTGTGTGGGCACTCGAAGATACGGATTCTTAACGTCGCAAGACGAAAAATGAATACCAAGTCTCTGAGTGAACACGTAATTCATTACGAAGTTTAATTCACGAGCATCAAACTTAAATTGAAGAGTTTGATCATGGCTCAGATTGAACGCTGGCGGCAGGCCTAACACATGCAAGTCGAACGGTAGCACAGAGAGCTTGCTCTCGGGTGACGAGTGGCGGACG
>NZ_JBKDZH010000036.1:0-79949 GCF_047971185.1 Kluyvera sp. | reverse complement strand
TCCCCTCGCTCTGGGAGAGAGGGAGAAAACCAGCGCCGTTATTAACCCACGACGCCGAACGATCCCCTCGCTCTGGGAGAGAGGGAGAAAACCAGCGCCGTTATTAACCCACGACGCCGAACGATCCCCTCGCTCTGGGAGAGAGGGAGAAAACCCGCGCCATTATTAACCCACGACGCTGAACGATCCCCTCGCCCCTTTGGGGAGAGGGTTAGGGTGAGGGGAATCCCGCACCCGCGCCTCAGCTTGCGCCGCCTCCCAGCGACTGCCAGAGCGTAATGCGGTTGGCCAGATCCGTCTCGCGCAGCGCAATCAGCGTCTGCTGCGCTGACCACAGCGTGCGCTGGGCGGTCAGCGCGGTCAGGTAGTCGCCAACCCCCGCCTGATAGCGCTTCATGGCCACGTCCAGCGTTTGCTGTTCCGCCGCCACGTACTGCTGCTGCGCATCGAGCTGTTCGCTCAGCGTCTGGCGACGGGCCAGCGCATCCGCGACATCTTTAAACGCGCTCTGAATCGTCTTCTCGTAGGTAGCAATCAGCCCCTTCTTCTCCGCTTCCGCATAGCGCAACTGCGCCAGGTTGCTGCCGCCAGTAAACAGCGGCAGCGAAATAGACGGCGCGAAGGACCATACGCTCATGCCGTGGCTGAACAGCGAGGATAGCGCATCGCTGCCCACCCCGGCGCTGGCGGTCAGCGAGATGGTCGGGAAGAAGTTGGCCCGCGCGGCGCCAATATTGGCGTTGGCGCTTTTCAGGTTGTGTTCCGCTTCCTGAATATCCGGGCGAGTGAGCAGCACCGAAGAGGAGACACCCGCCGGAACCAGCGCGATGGTGTTGGCGGCCAGGCTTTCCAGCGTGCCGGGCAGCAGTGAATCCGGCACCGTTGCCCCCGCCAGCAGATCGATCGCGTTTTTATCCTGCATCACCAGCGTCTGATAGCTGGCGACGCTGGCGCGCGCCTGCTGGTAAACGCTCATCGCTTCGCTGACGTCGGTGGCGGCGGTGGTGCCCACCTGCTGCTGGCGCTGGACGATCTTCAGCGAATCGGCGGCGCTCGCCATGGTTTGCTGCGCCAGCGCCAGATTGCTGTTGTCCGCCGCCAGCGTGATCCATGCGCTGGTCAGCTCGGAAATCATCGTCAGGCGGGTATTCTGCGCGGTGAATTCGCTGGCCAGCCAGGTTTCACGGGCCGCGCGGGAGAGGCTCTGGTTGCGGCCAAACAGGTCCAGCTCAAAGCTGGAGACCGCCCCATCGGCCTGCGCGGTGGTGCTGACGCCGCTGGCCAGCGTGCGGCTACGGGTGTTGCTCAGCTCGGCATTAACGCTCGGCAGCAGCGACGCGCGCGTCTCGCCATACTGGGCGCGGGCGGCGTCGATATCGGCAATCGCTTTTTGCACGTCGCGGTTGCTGTTCAGCGCCTGGCTCACCAGCTTTTGCAGACGCACATCGTTCACCACCTGCTGCCAGTTGCCGACCACGGCGGTGGCTTCGCCGTGGCTGCCCGGCAGGCTGGCGGGGATCGGCGCGTCCGGGCGCTGGTAGTTGGGGTCCATCGACACGCAGCCAACGCTCAGGAGTGCGATAAATACAACGGATAAACGAAACATAACTTACTCCTGATGACCGTGTTTACCGGCGAACAGACGTTTCACCAGCACAAAGAACAGCGGCACAAAGAAAATTGCCAGCAGGGTCGCCGTCAGCGTACCGCCGATGATCCCGGTACCAATGGCGATGCGGCTGTTGGCCCCGGCTCCGGTGGCGATCGCCAGCGGCGTGACCCCGGCGACGAAGGCCAGCGAGGTCATGATGATGGGACGCAGACGAGTCTGCGCCGCGCGCAGCGCCGAACGGGAGAGCGAGTAACCCTGGGCGACGGACGCTTCGGCAAACTCGACGATCAGAATGGCGTTTTTCGACGACAGCCCGATGGTGGTCAGCAGCGCCACCTGGAAATAGACGTCGTTGCTCAGGCCGCGCATCCACGCGGCCAGCGCCGCGCCCAGCAGGCCAAGCGGGATCACCAGAATGACGGAAATCGGCACCGACCAGCTCTCATACAGCGCCGCCAGGCACAGGAACACCACCAGAATGGAGATGGCGTACAGGCTCAGCGCCTGGCCGCTGGCCAGTTTCTCCTGTAATGACAGGCCGCTCCACGCCCAGGTTGAACCGGCCGGCAGGCTGTTGGCCAGATTTTCCATGGTGGTCATCGCCGTCCCGGAGCTTGCGCCCGGCGCGTTCTCCCCCTGAATTTCATAGGCCGCCGAGCCGTTGTAGCGCACCAGGCTTTCCGGGCCGTATTCCCAGCGGGTGGTGGCGAAGGCGGAGAACGGCGTCATGCTGTCGTTACTGCCGCGCACGAACCATTTGCTGAGGTCAGACGGGGAGGCGCGCGAATCGCTATCGCCCTGGATATAAACCTTCTTCACGCGGCCACGGTCGATGAAGTCGTTCACGTAGGTACCGCCCCAGGCGCTGGAGAGCGTCGAGGTCACGTCGCTAAGCGACAGGCCCAGCGAGACGGCTTTGTTGTTATCAATATCGACCTGAAGCTGCGGCGTTTGCGGCATATCGTTGGCGCGCACGGCGTGCAGCGTGGCGTCCTGGTTGGCCTGGCCGATCAGCTGGTCGCGCATTTTCAGCAGCTCGGCGCGATCGGTGCCGCCGCTGGCCATCAGCTCAAAGGTGAAACCGTTGCTTTGGCCCAGGCCATCAACCGCCGGTGGCGTCATGGCAAATAGCGTGGCGTCACGGATGGCGCCCAGCTCTTTGGTGGCGCGCAGGGCGATAGCCTGGGCGGTATTTTCCTCGCCTTTTCGTTCCGACCAGTTTTTTAGCGACACGAAGGCCATCCCGGCATTCTGCCCGCTGCCGCTAAAGCTGAAGCCGTTGACGGTGAAGATCACGTCGGTATTGGCCTTCTCGTTATTGAGGAACCAGTTGGTCACCTGCTGGCTGACTTCGGCGGTACGCGAGTTCGTCGCCCCGGCGGGCAGGGTGTACTGCACCATAATTTCACCCTGATCCTCCACCGGCAGGAAACTGCCGGGCAGCTTCCACATGGCCAGCGCCATGCCGCCGCAGATGGCCAGATAGACCGCCATCACCAGCCCGGAGCAGCCCAGGGTATGCAGAACCCGATGCTTATATTGGCGCTCAGTGGCGGCATAAAAGCGGTTAAATGCGCCGAAAAAGCCTTTTTTATGCGGCGGCGTATGTTGCAGAATCGAGCCGCACAGCGCGGGCGTCAGCGTGAGCGCCACCACCACCGACAGCATCATCGCCGAGATAATGGTCACCGAGAACTGGCGGTAAATAACCCCCGTTGAGCCGCCGAAGAACGCCATCGGCAGGAATACGGCGGAAAGTACCAGCGCAATCGCCACCAGCGCGCCGGAAATTTCGCCCATCGATTTTTCGGTGGCCTCGCGGGCGGGCAGCCCTTCGTCGCGCATAATACGCTCGACGTTTTCCACCACCACGATGGCGTCATCCACCAGCAGCCCTATCGCCAGCACCATGGCAAACAGCGTCAGGGTGTTGATCGAATAGCCGAACAGCGCCAGCACGCCAAAGGTGCCGAGCAGCACCACCGGCACCGCCAGCGCGGGGATCAGCGTGGCGCGGATGTTTTGCAGGAACAGGTACATCACGCAGACCACCAGCACGATCGCCTCGAACAGCGTTTTCACCACGTCCTCAACGGAGATTTTAATAAACTCCGTGCTGTCTTTCGGGTAGGCCACATCATAGCCCTGCGGCATGTTGCGCTTGTATTCGTTGATTTTGTCCTTCACCAGCGTGGCGGTGCTGAGGGCGTTGGCGCCCGGCGCCAGCATGACCGCCATCCCTGCGGCCGGGTGGCCGTTCAGTTTGGCGACGGCGGTATAATCCTCGCTGCCCATCTCCACGCGGGCGACGTCGCCAATGCGTACCACCGCGCCGTTGGACTGGCTTTTAATGATGATCTCTTTGAACTGCTCGACGGTTTGCAGACGCGACTGCGCGCGCACGGTTGCGGTCAGCTGCTGGGTATCCGGCGACGGCAGCGCGCCAATTTTACCGGCGGAGACCTGCACGTTCTGCGCTTCAATCGCGCTCTGAACGTCAGACGGCATCAGCGAGTAGGAGGCCAGCTTCGCCGGGTCCATCCAGATACGCATGGCGTACTCTGCGCCAAAGACCTGCAGGCTGCCGACGCCATCAATGCGCGCCATCGGATCCTGCATGTTGCTCACCAGCCAGTCGGCAATATCAGAGCTGCTGGCCTTATCGGTTTTGTCGTACACCCCCATGATAAGCAGGAAGTTGCTCTGTGATTTCACCACCGTCACGCCGGCCTGCTGCACTTCGCTCGGCAGACGGGACTCGGCCTGCTGCACTTTGTTCTGCACCTGCACCTGCGCGGTATCCGGGTCGGTGCCCTGCTCAAAGGTGACGTTGATGCTTACGGAACCGTCGGAGCTGCTGGTTGAGGTGAAGTAGAGCAGGTTATCCAGCCCGGTCAGCTGCTGCTCAATCACCTGGGTTACGCTGTTTTCCAGCGTCTGCGCCGACGCGCCGGTATAGGTGGCGGAGATTTTAATCGACGGCGGCGCCACGTCCGGGTACTGCGCGACCGGCAGCGTGTTAATGGCCAGCATCCCGGCCAGCATAATCAGGATGGCGATCACCCACGCGAACACCGGGCGACGCACGAAGAAACGGGCAAACATCAGGCGTTTCCTCCGTTGGAGGCGACTTCAACAGGCTTCACCGTTTGGCCAGCGGTGACTTTCGTTGTGCCTTCCACGATCAGCCTATCGCCCTCCTTCAGGCCGCTTAACACCAGCCATTTGTCGCCATAGGTTTCGCCGGTTTCCAGCTCACGCTGCTCTACCTTATTGTCGGCGGTGACCACTAACGCGGTGGCAACCCCTTTGGCGTCGCGGGTGATGCCCTGCTGCGGCGCCAGAATGGCGTCGTTCATCATCCCTTCGTCCACTTTGGCGCGCACGAACATCCCCGGCAGCAGCTGATGCTGCGGGTTGGGGAACACCGCGCGTAGGGTGACCGAGCCGGTCGATTCATCAACCGCGACTTCGGTGAGTGCCAGGCGGCCTTTCTCGCCGTAGGTGCTGCCGTCTTCAAGGGTCAGCGCCACGCTGAGAGTGTCGCTGTTGGTCGCCAGTGATTGCTTACGCAGGCGCAGCAAATCGACGCTAGAGCGGGTGAGGTCCACGTACATGGTGTCGAGGCCGCGGATGGTCGCCAGCGCGGTGTCCTGCTCGGCGGTAACCAGCGCCCCCGGCGTGACCGAAGAGATACCGATGCGCCCGGCAATCGGCGCGGTGACGGTGGTCCAGTCGAGGTTAATGCGCGCGCTGTCCAGCGCCGCTTTTTTCGACTCGACGCTGGCTTTGTCCTGCGCGCAGGTGGATTGCGCGTCGTCGGCATCCTGGCGTGATACGCCGTTATCTTTCACCAGCGCTGCATAGCGCTGCGCCTTCTGGCAGTCGGCGACAACCAGCGCCTGCGCCTGCTTCAGCGCGGCGGCGGCTTCGTTGTAGGTGGCGCGGAAGCTGGCGGGGTCAATCTGGTACAGCGCCTGGCCGGCTTTAACGCTATCGCCTTCATTAAAAAGCCGTTTCTGGATGATGCCGGAGACCTGAGGCCGCACTTCCGCGCTGGAGGCCGCGGTGGTGCGCCCGGTCAGTTCACTGACGACGGAAACGGGCTGGCTTTTTAATGTGACGATGCCCACTTCCTGAGCGGGACGCGCTGGGGAAGCGGTGGGGGCATTATCACATCCGCTCAGGAGAAATAATGCAGCGATGGTGGTTGTTATGTATTTCATATTTTTCTCGGGGTGAACGACGTCCTCCTCGCAAAGTCAGCGCGAGGATTTTGGGTATAAAAAAGCCCGCGTCTCCGGAGACCGGAAACGACAAAACGGGGAAGAAATATTCCCCTGATGATTAAATGGAATTAATTACTTAACGGACACAAGCATATTAATAATTTCCTGATAGATTTTTTCCATTTCCTCGGCCGCAACCTGCAACGGGATCTGACGACGGTAAATGGTGCCTTCCACCATCACCGCCATTACCTCGACGCAGCAGCGAACGCGGGTTTCGCTGAGGTGCGGAAACGTTTTACGCAGATGGTCGCAGGCGTTATTGAACATGCGTGCATCGGCTTCTTTCAGCCAGGCGGCCACCTGCGGATTACGGGTGGCTTCGGCGGACATTTCCAGCATCAGCGCATCGTCGTCTTCGCTCAGCGTCATGCGCCACGCCAGCATATGCGGCATCAGATGGGTTTGGGTTTTGCCCTCCATCTCGGCGATGCGGTGGTCGATAATTCGGCGGATCATCTCTTCAATAATCGCGTCTTTGCTATCGAAATAACGGTAGATTTGACCGACGCTCAGCTTCGCTTCGGCGGCGATTTGCGACATGCTGGCCGCATGAAAGCCGCTGTGGCGAAAGCAGCGGCGGGCCGCGGCGATGATCTCGTCCTGGCGGGCTTTTTGCCTGGCTTCCAGCTTGCTGGTCATGCATGTCTCCGTGAATGTTGGTAGTGAGAACGATCGTTCTCATTTTTCGTCCATTATACGTTGCGAGCGTGCGATGAAAAGCATTTTCTGATACTGATTTTTTCTTTTTTTATTTGTGCAAAAAAGAATGGAGAAAAAAAGAATTTTTTGTGAAATTAATCAGGTCGGCCAATAAAAATAAGGAATAAATATGCCTTTTGTTATTAAAGAAATTATTACCCCGCAAGATAAAGAGGAATTATTCACCGGGCTACGGGCCTATAACCAGCAGTTTGTTGATACTTCCGGGTGGGGGGATATCTGCGTTTATCTGCGTGATGAGCAGGATGTGATGCGCGGCGGCCTGATTGGCCAGCGCAAAGGCGACTGGCTCAGCATCGACTATCTGTGGGTGTGTGAAACCACGCGTGGCAAAGGCGTTGGCAGTGAGATTATCAAACGCGCGGAGGATCTGGCCCGCGAGAAAGGCTGCCTGTACGCGCTGGTGGATACCATCAGCTTCCAGGCGCTGCCGTTTTATCAGAAACAGGGGTATCAGCTGGTGAAAACGCTGGAGGATTTCCCGCTGGCGGGGATGGCGCGGCACTATCTGACGAAGGGGCTATAAGGGCTGCCGGATGGCGGCTACGCCTTATCCGGCCTACTCCCATCTGTAGGCCGGATAAGCGCAGCGCCATCCGGCAAACATTACTCGTGCCGCGTTTTCAGCGGCGCTTCTTTCAGCAGCCACGACAACGCAAACGCCACCACCATAATGCACGCGGCCATGATAAACGCCGCGTGAATGGCGGCACCGAAGGCGGTGAGGTAGTCGGTACGCATCGCCTCGGGAAGCTGATGAATGGCGATCGGGTTCATCCCCTGCGGGATAGCAGCGCCTTCCGGCAACAGGCTCATCAGCCGTGACTGCAGCACCGAAGTGAACACCGCGCCGAACAGCGCCACGCCGATAGAACCGCCGATGGAGCGGAACAGCGTCACCCCGGAGGTCGCCACGCCGTACAGATTGGCGCTGACCGTATTTTGCACCGCCAGCACCAGTACCTGCATCACCAGCCCCAGCCCCATTCCCAGCACGCCGGTAAACAGATACAGCTGCCAGGTCGGCGAGGTAATGGTAATGCGCGTCAGCAGCAGCATGCCGATAAAGCCCATCAGCGTCCCGACGATCGGGTAGATGCGGTATTTCCCGCTGCGGCTGATGGCGCGCCCGCTGATAATCGAGGTCAGTAACAGCCCGCCCATCAGCGGAATCAGCTGCAAACCGGCCTCCGTTGGCGTGGCGTTTTTCACCACCTGCAAATAGAGCGGCAGGAAGGTGACTGAGCCAAACAGCGACATGCCGATGATGAACCCGATCAGGCTGCACAGCAGAAAGCTGCGGTTGCGGAACAGCGAGAGCGGGATAATCGGCTCAAACGCCAGCCGCTCTTCATAGATAAACCCGGCGATACCGATCAGGCCGAAGGCCAGAATGCACCACAGCTGCGGGTCGCTCCACTCGCGTACCGTGCCGCCTTCGGTGGTGAACAGAATGATGCAGACCAGCGCCATGGTCAGGTAAACCGCCCCTAGCCAGTCAATCTGATGCTGGCTGCGCTTATTGCTGGCGTGGAAGACCGCGCCAATCACGAACAGCGCGAACAGCCCCAGCGGTAGGTTGATGTAGAAAATCCAGCGCCAGGAGGCGTGCTGGACGATAAAGCCACCGATCAACGGGCCAATTACCGTCGCCAGACCAAATACGCCGCCGAACAACCCCTGGTAGCGGCCACGTTCGGCGGGAGGGATCACATCGGCCACCGCCGCCATGCTGATCACCATCAGCCCGCCGCCACCCAGGCCCTGCAGGGCGCGCATCAGCACCAGCTGGGTCATGTTCTGCGCCAGCCCGCACAGCGCTGAGCCGGCCAGGAACAGCAGAATCGAGATTTGCAGTACCCGTTTGCGGCCAAACAGGTCGCCAAATTTTCCGTACAGCGGCACCACGATGGTGGAGGTCAGGATATAGGCCGTCACCACCCACGAGAGCTTGTCGAGGCCGCCCAGCTCGCCGACAATGGTTGGCAGCGCGGTCGAGACGATGGTCTGGTCGAGCGCGGAGAGCAGCATCACCAGCAGCAGCGCGCTGAACAGCAGACGGATTGAGGTCGCGCCAGCCTGTTGCGGTGGCTGCGCGTGGGTCGTCATATCGGTCGCCATCATGTTCTCACTTGAAATTAATTAAATGCATAATTAATATTTATTGAAGATCGTTAAGAGGTCAAGGGATCCCGTTTCTATGCCAGCACAAAAAGACAACCTTCAACCGCGCAGGCCCGGTCGTCCGCGCGGCAGCAAACCCGACGCCGATAAGCGCGAACAGCTGATAGACATTGCTCTGCGGCTGTTTTCCCAGCAGGGAATTGCGCGCACGTCGCTGAATGCGATTGCCCGCGAGGCGGGCGTGACGCCGGCGATGCTGCACTACTACTTTAATTCACGGGAGCAATTGCTCGACGTGATGATCGAAGAGCGCTTTTTACCGCTGCGCGCCGAAATTGGCGGTGTGTTTGGCGATTATCCTGACGAACCGGTGCAAGCGTTGACAGAAATGGTCAAGAAACTGGCGACACTTGCTGCGCAGTACGAATGGTTCGCCCCGCTGTGGATGCAGGAAGTGATCGGCGAGATGCCGGTGCTGCGCCAGCATCTTCACGCGCGTTTTGGCGATGAGAAGTATCAGGCGACGTTAGCGATGGTGAAACGCTGGCAGGAGGAAGGAAAGGTCAATCCGCATCTTTCGGCGGAACTGCTGTTTACCACCCTGTTAAGCCTGGTGCTGGTGCCCTTTTCCCGGATGCGTAAAGACGAGCGGTTGGCGATGCTGACGCCGGAGATGATTGTCGGCAACGCGCTGGCGGTGTTGTTGCAGGGGATTGGCCCGGTAAAAGCGTAGGCCCGATAAGCGTAGCGCCATCGGGCACGATGTGGCACATTGCCGGATGGCGGCGTAAACGCCTTATCCGGCCTACCGGGTAAACGGCGTTATTCGAGGGTAAACTGGTTACTCTCCGCCAGCGCTTTAAACCACAGCCCGTTGCGCTTAATCTGCCGTTCGCCGGTTTCAAGGTCGAGGCGGTAGAACCCGTAGCGGCGTTTAAACGAGTTGAGCCACGACCAGTTATCGATAAACGTCCACTGATGCACGCCGAAGCAGTTTGCGCCGTCGGCGATGGCGCGGTGTAGCTGCACCAGATGCTCCTCCATCAGGCCAATACGGAAACGGTCATCAATCACGCCGTCCGCCTGCACCGGGCCTTCGGATTGCAGATCCATCGCGATGCCGATTTCGGCGAGATACCACTTAATATTGCCGTAATTGTCGCGAATATTGGCGGCAATGTCGTAGATCGCCTGCGGGTGAATTTCATTGTTGTCGCGGTACGGGTTAAAGCGGCCGTTCGGGTCAACGTAGTTTTCGAAGTAGTACTCTGGAGAGAAATAGTCGAGGGTGTACGGCGTTTCGCGCGCCTGCACGCGGCGGGGCACGTAGTAGTTCACGCCGAGGAAGTCGATCCGCGAGTCGGTAATCAGCGAGACCTCTTCTTTGGTGGTTTCCGGCAGACAGTTATGCAGCGCCAGCAGCTCGCACAGCTCTTTCGGGAACTGATGCTTGACCAGCGGGTCGAGGAAGCTGCGATTAAACAGCAGGTCGGCGTACCACGCCGCTTTTTTATCTTCCTCCGAGTCGTTGCGGGTATAGGACGGCGTCAGGTTGAGCACCACGCCGATTTCCCCCGACAGCTGCTGCTCGCGATAGCACTGCACCGCTTTCGCGTGCGCCAGCATGATGTTGAACGCCACCTGCGCCGCCAGCTTGCCGTCTTTTTTGCACGGATAGTGGAAGTCGTACAGGTAGCCGCCTTCCACCGGCACAATCGGCTCGTTGAAGGTGATCCAGTGTTTGATTTTATGGCCGAACAGGCGAAACGCCGTGGCGGCAAAGCGGGCGAACAGATCGGTCACATGTTTTGACTCGAAGCCACCGTAGCGATTTTGCAGATCTTCCGGCATGTCAAAATGGTAGAGGTTAACCATCGGTTCGATGCCGTTGGCGATCATTTCGTCGAAATAGTCGTTATAGAAGCGCACCGCCTGCGCGTTAGGCTCGCCGGTTTCCAGGTCGTCAATCAGCCGCGACCACTGGATGGAGGTACGGAACGAGTTGAAGCCGATGTGCTTCATCAGCGCGACATCTTCTTTGTAACGGTGCAGAGTATTGCAGACCGTCTCCGGGCCGATCCCCCGGTAAAAGCGCTCCGGCTGCGCGGCGTGCCAGCTGTCCCAGATCGAGCGATGGGGTTTCCCCTCCGCGCCTTCGGTTTGTGGGCCGGAGGCGGCTGCGCCCCAGAGGAAGTGGTTTGGAAACGCGTAAGTGGTCATTTAACCTCCTGAATAAAAAACAAAAAAGCTGCGCCGCACGCGACGCAGTAAATCACTATTCTGCATTCACCTGAATGGACTTAATAAAGATATAGCCCCAGTCACCGGCGTATTTCCCCAGGCTGATGGTGTTTTCACCCTGCTTGAGATGAACCGGAATGGTCATCCGCTGGCCATGATCGTCGGTTTGCGGGAACTCAATCTGAATAGGTTTATCGCCGTTAATCTGTACCGAGTTTTTCTTCGCGCCCCATTTGGCGTTGAAATCGAGGTGCAGCAGATAGTTGCCGTCCCACGGCGCGGCTATTTTCCAGCTCACTTTATCGCCATCCTGAGCAAACGGCCCCAGGAAGCCATCTTCGCCGGTTGTCAGCGCGTTGTCCGCGCTCTTGATCACCGTTTTCTGGCTTTGTTTCAGGCCCAGTAACTGACTGTCAAAGCGGCAGAAATCGTCTGGCGCTTGCGCAGTCGGTTCGGTAACGTTGACGGTCATCGTTTTACTGCTTTTCAGCAGGCCATCGCTAGCGGTGAAGGTGAGCTGGTAGATCCCCGGCGTCGGGAACCAGGCGCGAGTGGAAGCCTTGTCGGCATTGCAGAAATGTGCCTGCTTGTTGCCGGTGCTGGTCCACTTTTCACTCACTTTACGCGACGGCAGATTGTCATCCTGCCATTGCGCATTGAGGCTCAGGCCGCTGTTCTGCGTGGTGGTCGCCTGCTCCTCAAGCGTTATCACCGGGGCCTGGTTTTTCTGCGTATGGGTGATGCTGATAACGTTAGACGGTGCGGACTGCCCGGTTTCATTTTTGGCGATGACCCGGTAGAAGTAGGTTTTACCGAGCGTCAACGATGTGTAGTCGTCGCGGAACAGATCCATGGTTTCCGGGTTCCACGCCTGCACGCCGTCGGAAAGATCTTTCCCCACCACTTTCCACGGCCCATCTTTCGACTCTGCCCGCTCCACATCGTAGCTACGGCCCACCGCAGCACCCATCCAGTTGATGGCGAACGGTGATGTGGTATCGCGCAGCTTCGGTGCATCCGGCGCGGGCAGCGGTGCCATCTGCTCCTGTCCCGCCATCTGCGCCGCGGCCGTTCGCACCAGGTTGACGACCGCGGTTTCCTGGTTGGCGTCCCCCTCCGGGAAGCCCGGAAGATGGTAGCTGTAGTGGCCGGTGTACTCTTTATGCCAGTAAAAACCGCCGTCGTGACGGTGCCCGCGGAAGCCCCAGATAAAGCCGCCTGCGGCCTTCGCGCCGTTGACTTCAGTGTGGACGATCGACTGCATGATGTTGTTCAGCTCTTTGCTATCAAGCAGGCCGAATTCACCCACCAGATACACCTTCTTCCCGCCGATGGCCTGCAGATCTTTTTTGACCTGATCCGGGTGGTTATTTCCGGCGTTGGTGTAATAGTGGTTGCTGACGATATCAACGTTCGGGTCGTTCACCGAGAAGTCATTGATCTTTTTATAGGTTCCGTCAACGACGAGCTGATGAGGTGCCAGTTTTTTGATCCACGCCGCCGTCTGTTTCAGGAATTCTGCATTGGTGTCTTCCAGCTCATTGCCGGTCTCCCAGGCCATAATGGCTTTTTCATCCGAATAGGCGCGTCCGGTAATGGTGTTGGTACGGGCGATCACCTGGCGAATGACGTCAAGATACGCCTGATAGGTTTTACTGTGGGTGTTGTAAAAATCTTCCGGCTTTTCATGATAGAAGGCCGCTAGCTGCTCGCGGCCGCCCCACCACCACCAGTGATCGATAAACGGCAGAATCAGGCGCAGGCCCTGTTTATCGGCTTCGGCAATCATGTTGTCGTAGACGACCATCGCCTTCTCGTTCAAACGCGGCATGCCGTCCGGCGTCGCGGGGGCCAGGATGTGCGTTTCACGCTCACAGGCTTCATCGTTCTCCTGCTGCACGGAAAGCACATAGACGCGCTGGGCTTTTGCCCCGGTTTGCACGAGGGCTTTAATCCAGTTTTCCTGCTCTTCCGGCGTGGGCCATTTGAAATACTGGCCCCAGCCGCGCGGGTCGGCTTTACAGACGCCGCGCGCATCGTTTTCAATACGATGCAGCTCCGGGGCGTGGATCCCGGCGAAGCGGAATTCCTCGCGGCCGTCCATCAGCTGTGCGCCCTGGCGGGTGATGAAGTTTTCGAAGTGAGACTGCTCCGCCGCCAGCGCGCCTGCGCTGGTCAGCGCGGCCAGTACGGCGAGCAGCAGGGATGTTTTAACGGGATATTTCATGGTTTCTCTCCTTAGAACCAGACTTCAGCCTGTACGCCAAAGTTGACCGTATCGGTATCGCCGCTGCGGCTGTAGCCACCGGCATCGATGGTGTTGGTGCTCCAGTTGTAGTTACCGTCGAGGGCATCAGAGACGCCTTTATCCCATTTGGCGTAGGTCACGAAGAAGCGCAGCTGCGGACGACTCCAGAAGCCAGAATCGAAGGTCAGGGTTGGGGCGATGGTGACTTTGGTCAGCCCGCCTTTTCCTTTGCCGTTCACGCCCTTGTAGTTATCGTCATCGAGATATTCGTAGCCCAGCTCATACTGCATGGCGAAGTTTTTGGTGATCTGGTGATAGGGGCGGATACCCGCCACCCAGCTGGTGCGGCCCCAGCCGTTGTCATCGCTACTCCACCAACGGTAGTTTTTATCTTTCTGGAAGTAGGCGAAGGTGGAAATATCGACATCGCCCATCGAGGCCAGGCTGTCGAGTACGATACGCCAGGACTGGGTATCCTCCAGGTTTGCCCAGCCCCAACCGTTTTTACCCAGCGAGTCACCGGCAGCAAGGCCGCGTCCGTACTGCATGACCAGTTTGGAATAGCCGCCCGTCAGTCCCCAGAAACCGTCAAAGTTATAGACACCGGTCACGCCGTAGCCTTTCTCAGCGGCAGTCGGGTGGTTTTCGTTACGGTTCATGCGATGGCCGATCAGCTCCAGATCCAGCCCGGTATCGGCGATCTTTTTAAACCACAGGTTGAGCGAGTAGTCATCCGGATAGCCCTGATCGCCTTTGTCGACCGGATAGGCTTTGGTTTCATCGGTCGGTGAGAAGGCGTAAACCCCGGCGTCAAAACGGGCGAAGCCCAGGTCCATGTTATCGAAGCCGCCGCCGGTGCCGTTGTACTGAATGTATTCCCAGTCGAACTGGTGGCTGGAGGTGTTGGAGCTGCTGTAGCGCTTGCCGCCCCAGAAGGTCATTTCCGGCGCAAAGTCGAGGTTGCTTAGCTCGGCGTAGCCTTCACGGAACTGGACGTCATGCCCGTCGTCGTCCTGGCAGTTCCAGTCAGAGGTACATTTGCTCTGGTGGGTGATATTGGCCTGAATTTTCGCCACGGCACCGGAATCGGACTTCAGCGTGACGGTTGGAATCAGCTCGATTTTCGTATCTTCTTCGTTGCCCAGACGCCATTTCCCGTCCGGCATCAGCCCCACGGAATCCGCGCGGTTGCCGTCGGCGTTCGCCAGGATCCCCGAACGCATGTAGCCGTGTAGCTGGAAGTCATATTTTTCTGCGTGTGCCAGGCTGCCTGAAGCGGCGCTGACGAGTATAGCCAGAGGTATCAATCGGTTAAGTTGTTTCATCTTTCACTTTTCCCTTTTATTTTTGTACGCAATAGCGCTTTTGTTAATGCGATGGGAAATTTACGGTTCAAAAATGGAAATGTACATCCACTTACGGAAAGCGCTTTCCATAATTGCCGGATCAAATCACAGATCCAGAGATTGTTCAGATGAAAGCGTGATGTAGATCGACTTTTTAGCTGAAGGGAATAAAAAAGCCAGCGGCGGTAAGGCGCTGGCGAGAATAAAAGTGTGATGGAGATCGACTAGCGGGTTTCAGATTCCGTCAGTTGCCGTTCGTAGACCTTAAAGAATGGACGATAGATCATCCAGGCGTTGAAGAAAGCGAATAAGCACATAAACATGTTTTTCCAGCTACCGTTGGCCGACCATGCTGCCCCCAGCGGGGCGGGCATCGACCAGGGCAGCATTGCCACGGCGCGGTCAAGCACACCGAGGTGCGTGAGATACCACGCAATGCAGGCATTGATCATGGGGACGGCGATAAACGGTATTAAAAATAGCGGGTTAAGTATTATCGGAAAACCAAAAAGTATCGGCTCGTTGATATTAAACAGCGAGGGTATCAGGCCGATTTTGCCCACGCTTTTTAGCTGCCGCGAGCGGCTGCGTAAGGCCATAAAAACCAGCGGGAGCGTAGAACCGATCCCGCCAATCAGGAGGTAGAAGTCCCAGAATCCTTGCAGATAAATATGCGGCAGCGGCGTTACGCCGTTAACCAATGCCTGCTGGTTTTCAAACAGATAGGTCATCCAGAACGGGTTCATAATGCCGGTGATAATCAGTGCGCCATGAATGCCGACAAACCACAGTAAATTGCAGATCAGCAGGGATATCAGTAAGGCCGTTAACGTATCGGAAGCGATGATAAGCGGCCGCAGCGCTTCGCTGATCAGCTCAGGCAGGATCATCCCGGTGTTGAGCTTCAGCCCGGCATTCATGGCGGTAATCGAAAGCATAATCACCAGCAGCGGCGCCAGCAGCTGAAAGCCATTGCGGGTCATGATCGGCACTTCGTCAGGCAGACGGATACACCAGCCTTTGCGGTAAAAAATCCTGATCACTTCAACGGAGTAAAAGCTTGAAATTAAAGCACTAAATATTCCCATCCCGCCAAGAAAAAGATTGCTGCCGCCGTTTTCCTTAAAGCCAATAAATACCAGAAACGCCAGGCATCCCGTCAGCCCGGAAAGCCGTTCGGGGAGCTGATACTGCTTGCCTAAACTGGCGCTGGCGCCGAAGGCGATGATCAGCGCAATCAGGCCAATCGTCAGCTCAAAAGTGGGTAACAGCATGGGGCGAATCGCCTGATACCACGCGCCATTGATAGCAAACGGCGGAAAGATCAGCGGCACCATCAGGCTGCCCACGATGACGAAGGGCATGGCCAGCGCAAAACTGTCGCGCATGGCGGTGATGTGCTGGCTGCGGGTCAGAAGATTGGCGAAAGGCGTAACGCGCTGCTCAATCAGCGTCACAGCAACATTCATAAACTGAATGTTCATGGCGAACCTTATATCGGACGGGAGGAGCCCGGATCATCGCCTACATCCCAATAAAGTGAAAGCCTGCAACCGGTGATCGCGCTCACATTTAACGGATTCATCTTTGGAAAGCGCTTTCCGTTTTATTTCCGCATGATTATAGTCCGCTCATCGTTACTACTCAGTCAGGAGTTTTTCATGAAGAAAATTATGCTTTGTTGTTCCGCTGGGATGTCCACCAGTTTGCTGGTTAAAAAAATGGTGGAAGAGGCGGAAAAACGTGGTCTGGAGGTCGATATCAAAGCCTTTGGCGTGGCCGAGTTTGAACAGCAGGTGGGCCACTATCAGGTGGTGCTGTTGGGGCCGCAGGTGAAATACATGCAGAAAGATTTGCAGCATAAAGCCAGCGCTTACGGCATCAAAGTAGAGCCGATCAACATGATGGATTACGGCATGCAGAAAGGCGGCGCGGTTTTAGATTTTGCCCTGTCATTAATTGATAACAATAACTAAGGGATAAAACATGAGCTCTCTGTACGCTAAATTAATCAGCGTGATAGAACAGAAAATCACGCCAATGGCTGGCGCGATTGGCCAGCAAAAGTACGTCACGTCGATTCGCGATGGCTTTATTCTCGCGCTGCCGTTTATGATCGTCGGTTCGTTTATGCTGGTGTTTATCTTCCCGCCGTTTTCGCCAGATACCAGCTGGGGCTTTGCCCGCGCCTGGCTGCAATTTTCGCTGGATCACCGTGAGAGCCTGATGCTGCCGTTTAACTTCAGCATGGGCATCATGACGCTGTTTATCTCCGTCGGCGTGGCCGCCAGCCTGGCGCGTCATCACGATCTGGACCCGCTGACGTCCGGCATGCTGTCGCTGATGGGCTTCCTGCTGGTGGCCGCACCGCTGAAAGATGGACAGATATCGGTCGCTTATTTCTCCGGGCAGGGCATTTTCACCGCGCTGCTGGTGGCGATTTACACCACCGAGCTGTACGCCTTCCTGCGCCGTCACAACATCACCATACGTCTGCCGCCGGAAGTTCCGACCGGCGTGGCGCGCTCTTTTGAGATCCTGATCCCTGTTCTGGCGGTAGCGCTGACGCTGCATCCGCTGAACCTGTTTATTGAAGCGCAGCTGGGGATGATTATTCCGGAAGCGATCATGTCGCTGGTCAAACCGCTGGTCGCGGCCTCCGACACCTTGCCGGCTATTTTGCTCTCCGTACTGGTGTGTCAGATCCTGTGGTTTGCCGGGATTCACGGCGCGCTGATCGTCACCGGCATTATGAACCCGTTCTGGATGGCGAACCTGTCGGTTAACCAGGCTGCGATGGCCGCCGGTACAGCGATTCCGCATATCTACGTGCAGGGATTCTGGGATCACTACCTGCTGATTGGCGGCGTCGGTTCCACGCTGCCGCTGGCGATTTTGCTGATGCGCAGCAAGGCGGTGCACCTGCGTACGATTGGCCGTATGGGCGTGGTGCCGGGGCTGTTTAACATCAACGAGCCGATTCTGTTCGGTGCGCCGATCATCATGAACCCGCTGTTCTTCATTCCGTTTGTGCTGGTGCCGATGGTTAACGCCACGCTGGCCTACTTTGCCCTCGACTTTGGTCTGGTTTCCCGCGTGGTGTCGATGACCCCGTGGACCACGCCTGCGCCTATCGGCGCATCGTGGGCGGCAAACTGGTCGTTCAGCCCGATCATTATGTGTCTGATTTGTATGGTGACTGCCGCCGTCATGTACTACCCGTTCCTGAAGGCGTACGAGAAACAGCTGCTGTCGCAGGAAACCGGCGATGCTGAGGCGGAAAGCCGCGTTGGGCAGTCTGAAACCGCGTAATGTGTTGTATTGAGAGGATGTTATGGATTTAGAAGAACAAGTGATGGGGATTATTATCAACGCCGGTCAGTCGCGTAGCCTGTGCTATGAAGCGTTGAATAGCGCCAAAACCGGCGATTTTGCCGATGCCGATGAGAAGATGGAGCAGGCGCAGCATTATGCGCGCGAAGCGCATCGGGTGCAGACGCAGCTGATCGAAGCCGATGAAGGTGAAGGGAAGACCAAAATGACGCTGGTGATGGTGCACGCGCAGGACCATCTGATGACCTCAATTCTGGCCAAAGAGCTGGTTGGCGAGCTGATTGAACTCTACCGCACGCGTCATTAACCCTCTGCCTCCCCGGCCATTTTGCGCCGGGGAGTTGGCGAATACCTGTACGTATTTATGTTACTATAGGGAGAAAACCGTAATACAGACGACACCATGCCTACTATTGATGATGTTTCAAAGTTAGCCAACGTTTCCCGTGCCACCGTTTCGCGCGTGTTGACGGGGACGCGTGGCGTTCGTGAAGAGAGCCGAGAGGCCGTATTACGCGCGGTAGAAGAGCTGAACTACCGCCCAAGCTTTGCGGCGCAGAATCTGGCGAGCAACACCTCCAGCTACGTCGGCATGGTGCTGCCTGCCAACGAAGCCGGGTTTAGCGCCACGCTGCTGCCCCAGCTGTCACAGGCGGTCAAGTCCCTGAATAAGTCGTTGATAATTCAGTACGTCAACGACGCCGCAGAACAGCAGGCCGCGGTTGAAAGCCTGCAGCATCAGTGTGTGGCGGTCGTCACGCTGAGCCGTAACAGCGGCGATGTCGCCAGCAATGTGATCGCTTTCGACGAATTCTCCGCGAAAGGCAGCGCCAGCCAGGGCTATAACTACGCGTTTGCCACCGAAAGCGCCTGTCGCTACGTGCTGGGCAAAGGCCACCGTAATATTGCGCTGCTGTTAGACAATGAAAACGACGTCGCCAGCAAGCAGATGCTCGACGGCTACCGTAGCGTACTGCAAAATTTCTCCCTGCCGTTTAACCGGCAGCTACTGGTGATGGCTAATAACAATATTGAGCAGGCGCTGCTGACGCTGATCAATAGCTTCACGAAATACACGGCGATCATCGCCAAACGTGACTGCTATGCCGCTGAAGCGATGCGCCTGCTGCGTGAATTCAATATTGCGATCCCGCAGGAAGTGTCGCTGGTTAGTCTGGAAGATTCGCCGCTGGCGTCGCTGGTCTATCCGCCGCTGACCTGCATTGCCTATCCCGTTGAACAACTGCTGGAACATTGCGTACAGCGTATTCGCGCATTAATTGACGGCCATTCCCTGTTTGTACCGGAAGGGCGGGCATTTACCGGGCGTCTGGTGGCGCGGTCTTCGGTTGCTGATATTAGTTAATACGAACGATACGCGGTGAAGAGCTTATTTTCACCGCGTAAAGAACATCGAGTTACAGAAATAAAGCTTAAATATTTAATAAGTGAAAAGTTAGTTAAATATTAGTTCTCCATCGGTTCTGTTAAATCATATTCCATTAATGCCCATGCTACCGATTTACCCTGATAATAGGGCATCACATCGCCTCTACGAAGGCTGACGACGGCGGAAAGCGTGGGGTCGGAAAGTTTCCAGTTGCCGGCTTGTGGGGAGTGCTGGCCGCTGTGACGCAGGATGCCAAGCGGTTTGCGTTCGGTTTTTTCCGTTGAAGAGTAAGAAGAAAGTACCGAAAGCGTGTAATTACTACTGTCTATCTTCATAACGTGATAATCCAAAAATGAACACACGTAATAAACAAGCGACAGCTTATTGCTACAACTTAAGCATGGATTAATTATTTGAATGGTGAATAATTGATCCTGTTTTATTGCAATAAAAGTTTGTTTTCGCCAAAATAAGCGCTCTTCCTGGTTAAAAAGTATCCTAAATGATTACGCGGCTGATTAATTTACTCATTCTTATTATGGCATTTTCTGCCTCCAGCGCTTATGCGGTGAAGTGCCAGCGCGCCACCACGCCGCTGGAAAATACCATCTGTAATAACGAAAACCTGAGCTGGCTGGATGAGACGATGTCGAGCGTTTACCGCGCGATGCTGGTGTATCGGGATGCGCGCCAGGTACATAAGGATTATCTGGCCTGGGAGAAATCGCTGGAGGACTGCTCATCGGACAGCTGTATTGAGCGCGCTTACTACGCCGGGATCAGTAAAATAGCCGAAGCGCAGCCGGACTTCGCGTGGGAAGGGCGCTGGTGGAATACCAGCGCGGCCAACATGAGCGGCGGCGTGATCCAGTTCAGCCATAGCGCGGACTGGTCGATCACCACCGATATTCGTATCTGGGCGGGGTTGAATAAGGATGAGTTTACCGCCGAGGCGCGCAAGATTAACGGTATGGTGCTCATCGACGACATGGTCGACAGCAAAAAGTGTAAAGTGCTGTTTATTCCACGTAAGAGCGGGGCGATTCAGGCCTATAGCAACGCCGACTGGGGCTGCCGGTTGTCGTTGCCTAACGGGGCGTTTGTCGATGGCCGCTATCTGAAATCCGAGCAGGACCCGCGCCCTAAGGCCACGTTGTTATCGCTGGAGATTTTTACCGATCCGAAAATGGATGAGCGCTTCCGCACGCTGGTGGGCGAGGATTATCAGAAGTTTGTCGATACGGCGAATATCTATATCTATCATGAAGATATAGACAATATCGGCGCCACGGCGGTGTCGATGTGGGTCCGCGGCGCGGCGAATACCCGCACGGCCATTGTGATGTATACCGCCAGCAATATCTGGGCGGCGCGGGTTGAGCCAGATGGCAAAGGCAAGCTGGCGTTCTCTTACTTCAGCACGCAGGGCAATGACCTACGAAAAATGCCGCGGACGATAGCGGAATGGAAGCTCCGCTACCTCGATCAGTAAGTGACGGTTTTTACCCTCTCCCTGGTTAAAGGAGAGGGTACCTACTACGCCAGCGTCCCCACCACGTTCAGGTCGGCATCGTCCGGCACTTCATTGTACGACAGCACGTGCAGCCCGCTGGCAAACAGGCGGCCATAGCGTGAAATGACCGGCCGCAGCTGTGGCGTCACTAACAGCAGCGGCGGCAAGCTTTTCGCTTTCATCTGCTCGTAAATCATCGGCATCGTATTTTGCAGCTGGGTCAAAATGTTGGGATCCACCGGGAAGCTGTCCAGCGCCACTTTACCCGCCTGCTGCGCCTGATTGAGCGCCCCCAGCAGCATATTTTCCAGCTGATTATCAATGGTATAGGCCGCCAACTGCGGGCGGTCGCCGTTGATATTGTGCACGATGGCGCGGCGCAGTGCGTAGCGCACGTCCGAGGTCAGCAGCACCGGATCTTTGGTGACCGCCGCGCTTTCCAGCAGCGTTGAGGCGATGGTGACGATATCCTTCAGCGATACCTGCTCCAGCAGCAGCTGGCGATAGATACGCAGCAGCTGACTGTAGTTGAGCGCGGCGTTTAAATCTTCCGCCAGTTTTGGCGCCTGCTGCGCCAGACGCGCGTGCAGATGGGTGATATCGTCATAGTTGAACAGCTCCGGCAGATGCTCGCGGGCGACCTTGTTGACGTGCGTCGCCACCACGCTGGCGCAATCCACGACCTGATAGCCGAGGTTCAGCGCTTTGGCCTTTTGTTCCGGGTCAATCCACACAATCGCCATGCCGTACGCCGGGTCGGTATCCAGCACGCCGTCGATTTCGCCGTACAGCTCGGCGCCGGGGATTGCCATCAGCTTCTCGGCGTTCACTTCGCCCAATGCGGTGCGGATGCCGTTGATGTGAATCGCGTACTGCGCGGGCTTGAGGCGGAAGTTCTCGCGGATGCGAATTTCCGGCAGCAGCACGCCGCACAGCTCGGAAATCACCTGCCGTACCCCGCGCACGCGCAGCGACAGCGGGCTGCCCTTCGACTCATCCACCATCGTCACCAGCTTATAGCCCAGGTTCAGGCCAATCGGTTCGACCAGCGGAATGCTGTCCCAGGTGATGGCCGGGTTGGTGTCCGGGGCCAGCGCTTCATTGATGGCCTCCATGTCCGTCTCTTGCGGCGCGGGCTGTACCACCTTGCTTTGCCGCCAGGCGGCGAACAGCAGCAGCGCGGTAAAGCTCAGGAAGGCGATGTGCGGCATGCCCGGCACGACAGCGAGGATAAACATCACGAAGGCGGCGGTGTACAGCACCTTCGGCTTGGAGAGCAGCTGGGTTTTGATTTCGTCGCTGACGTCGTTACCTTCGCTGACGCGGGTTACGATGATGGCGGCGGCGGTGGCCAGCAGCAGGGACGGAATCTGGGCGACCAGGCCGTCACCGATAGTCAGCAGTACGTACTGACGGAAGGCGTGGCTGGCATCGAGATCGTATTTGAATATACCGATACAGATACCGCCGATCACGTTGATGATCAGCACCATAATCCCGGCGACGGCGTCGCCGCGCACGAACTTGGACGCACCGTCCATCGCGCCGTAGAAGTCGGCCTCTTTCGCCACTTCCTGGCGACGGGTACGCGCCTGCTGCTGGTTAATCAACCCGGCGTTCAAGTCGGCGTCGATCGCCATCTGTTTACCCGGCAGGGCGTCCAGCGTAAAGCGTGCCGAAACTTCGGAGATACGCTCGGCACCCTTGGTGACCACCACGAAGTTGATGATCATCAGGATGATAAACACCACGAAACCGACGACGAAGTCGCCGCCGATCACCACCTGGCCGAAGGCTTCGATGACCTTACCGGCCGCGCCTTCCCCCTGATGACCATTCAGTAACACCACGCGGGTCGACGCCACGTTCAGCGTCAGGCGCATCAGCGTGGTGATCAACAGCAGCGTTGGGAAGATGGCAAAGTCCAGCGGACGCTGCATGTTCACCGCAACCAGCAGTACGATAACCGCCAGCACGATGTTGAAGGTAAACAGAATATCCAGCATCAGCGGCGACAGCGGTAGGATAACCATCGCCAGCACGCAGAGAAGCAGGATAGGCACGGCAATCTGCGCCTTGCGGAGCATGCCGAACACGTTTTGCATCTTACTGTTCGCCATTGGCTTTTAATACCTCTTGAGGAATGTCTATGTGCCTGTTCAGGCGGGGTTTCTGCTCAACGCGGCCTTCGCGCCAGGACTTCAGCTGCATGACATAGGTCAGCACGTGAGCGATGGCGCGAAACAGCTGCGCCGGAATCTGTTGGTTAACGCGGGTGGTGTAGTACACCGCCCGCGCCAGCGGCGGGAATTCCACCACTTCAACCTTGTGGCTGGCGCCCACTTCACGAATCCACAGCGCCACGTCGTCAATCCCTTTGGCGACAATGTACGGCGCTTCCGCTTTCTGCGGGTCATATTTCAGCGCCACGGCGTAGTGGGTCGGGTTGGTAATAATGACGTCGGCTTCAGGCACCGTGCGCGAGATTTGCCCCATCGCCATCTGTCGTTGCAGCTGACGAATGCGGCCTTTAATTTGCGGGTTACCGTCGTTATTTTTGTACTCTTCCTTCACTTCCTGCTTGGTCATGCGCATTTTTTTGGTGAACATGAATTTGCTTAACGGCACATCCAGCAGGGCAAAAATAACGATAACGGCGACGAAATAGCTGACAACGTGATGGAAAATGGCAAAACCCTGGCCGATAGCCTGGTACAGATACAGCCGCTGGAGATGCAGCAGGTTGTCCATCTGATCGTGCACCATCGTGTAGATAACGGCGAGGATCGTCGCGCATTTCAGCATCATCTTGCCCACTTCCGTGTAGTGGCTGGCGGAGAACATGCGCTTGACGCCGCTAATCGGGCTGAGCTTTTTAAAGTCCGGCTTGAGCTTGCTGGGCGTGAAAATCCAGCCGCCGGGCACCAGGCTGGCGATGATACAGGCCAGCGGAATGGGGATCAGCGTGGCGATAAAACGCAGCAGCACCCACAGATTCAGCAGCAAAAACTGGTTCAGGACGTTCGGGTTATCAAGGTCTTGCGCCAGCGTGCCGACGGCGGTAAACGATTCGCCAATCAGCTGACGGTAGTAGGGAAGAAAGGTGGCCAGGGTAAAGAACGAGGCCAGCAGGCCCACCGCCATGGTTAAATCTTTCGAGCGGGGAATATCCCCCTTTTGCCGCGCCTTGCGCAGCTTGCCGGCGGTGGGTTTTTCGCTTTTATCTCCGCTGGAGGCCATTACTGCACCCTTATGGCGTCGAGTTTCGCCAGAATTTCGTTGGTCAGGTTGAGATAGTGGTCAGGAATGTTGGTGACCAGCATCGAAATACACAGCAGGCCAAACAGCATGCTGATAGGGAAGCCGAGGGAAAACAGGTTCAGCGTCGGTGAGACGCGGTTTAGCAGGCCGAAGCCGCCCTGTACAATCAGCATCACGAAGGTGGTCGGCAGCGCAATCAGCGTCGCCGAAGCCATAATCCAGCCTAGCCCCTGTGCGATCAGCATCAGCGTCGGCTGGTTAATCGCCTGGCCGATGGGCCAGTAGCTAAAGCCTTTGAACAGAATGGTCACCAGCAGCAGGTGCCCGTCCATAATGAAAAACAGCAGCGCGCAGAAAACGTAGATAATCTGCGAAATGACCGTGGTGGAGCTGCCGTTGATCGGGTCGTTCATCATCGCCATCCCCAGCCCCATATTCATCGACAGGATATGCCCCGCCGTTTGCAGCGCGATAAACACCAGCTGTAACGCCATGCCGAAGAAGAATCCCCACAGCAGCTGCTCACCAATCAGCAGAATGGCGCGCAGCGAGAACAGCTCGTTGATCACCACGTTATTGGGCAGCATCGGAGTAATGATGATGGTCAGCGCCAGCGCGGTGCCGATTTTGATCCGGCGCGAAAACACGCGGTTATCGAGCACCGGGGCAAACTGCAAAAAAGCGAAGATGCGAAAGAAGGGCAGCACCAGGGCTATCATTGGCGTCCACAGCGCCTGAATATCGATTCCCATGTTGGCTTAACCGACCAGCGCCGCCGCCTGATGAAATATCTGGACGGTAAAATCAACCAGCTGCGTCAGCATCCACTTTCCGGCGAAAATCAGCACCCCCAGCGTCACCACCAGACGCGGCAGGAAGCTCAGCGTCTGTTCGTTGATCTGGGTGGTGGCCTGGAAAATACTCACGCACAGGCCGACCAGCAGGCTGGGGACAATCGCCACGGCGGAAATCAGCAGGACGAGGTGAATGCCGGAGGCCATGATATCGCCGGCGGTGTCCATGTTCATCATCGCTACATTCCTTGTACGCTGGCGGTCAGGGTGCCGACAATCAGCGTCCAGCCGTCGCACAGTACGAACAGCATCAGCTTAAACGGCAGCGAGACGATCAGCGGCGACAGCATCATCATCCCCATCGCCATCAGAACGCTGGCCACAATCAGGTCGATAACCAGGAACGGGATGTAAATCATAAAGCCGATCTGGAAGGCGGTTTTCAGCTCGCTCAGCAGGTAGGCCGGGGTCACGATGGTCAGATCCTGCTCGCGGGCGTCGCCTTCAATACCGGCGATGGTCATGATTTGCGCCATCGCTTTATTGTTGGTCTGCGCCAGCATGTACTTCTTCAGCGGCGCTTCGGCGTTGACCAGCGCTTGCTTGAGGGTGATCTGGTCATTCTGGAACGGCTCAATCGCGTCGGCATAAATGGTGGTCCACACCGGGCGCATCACCAGCAGCGTCAGCGCCAGCGCGATGCCGGTGAGGATCTTGTTGGGCGGACTCTGCTGTAACCCGAGCGCCTGGCGCAGAATCGCCAGCACGATAATAAAGCGGGTGAAAGAGGTCATCATCAGCACCATGATCGGCAGCAGGCCGAGCAGGGTCATCAGGATCAGGATTTCAATTTTAACGCTGTAATCCTGGCCCGCACCGTTAGCGGTGGCGCTAAACAGCGTGATATCGCCGTTCGCCGCCAGCGCGGGCTGGGCAAACAGCAGGCCGATGAGCAGCAGCAGCGGGATGCCGCCGCGGTATAACGCGCGGTTCATCGGGTTAGCTCACCCAGCTCTTTGGCGTTGAATTCGATGATGCGCAGGCCGTATTTATCGTTCAGCACGACCACTTCCGCTTTACCGAACGCAATGCCGTTGACCTTGATATCCAGCGGCTCGCCGGCCATTTTATCCAGCTCAATCACGGAATCGCTGTTCACCGCCATCAGTTCGGCCAGCGAGATATTCACCGAGGAGACTTCCAGCGTTAGCGTTACCGGAATGCGGCTGAACAGCGCCATGCGGCGCACGTCGGTCAGCGGCGCGTTGCGCGTTTCCAGCTGTAAATCGAGACGGATGTTGCCTTCAACGGTCTCTTCCTGGGTCATGTCGCTGAGGTTCAGGTCGTCCAGATCCAGGGACTGGCTCAGCTCTTGTTGTAAATCACTCATAAGGCTTCTCGGTTGTCTTGTCGTGGATATCGCATAAAAAAAGCTTGCTGCGATCTTCGGCAATAGTGGCTTCAAAAATCTGTTCTTTACCGATAAACACCGGTAAAGGGTCATTAATGGCGATAGGGATGATGTCGCCCGGCTTGATGTCGGCGATCTGCGCGACGGTCAGGTTCAGGCTGGCGAGGCGGCCATCCAGCTTCAGCGGCAGGCTATCGAACAGGCGTTCGATCTGCGCCGGACTCAGGCTGACGCTTTTCTCCACGCCGCGGTTTTTTTGATCGGGAGCACGCATCTGCGCCAGCATCTGGTCAACGTGCGGGTTGTCGAGCAGCACGGTAAAGCTGCCGTTGCTATAGCCTTCAAGCTTGAAGGTTATGCACCAGGCCCACTGATTAATCACCGTGGAATAATCGACTTTAATCTCCAGATCTTCGCCGAAGGTTTCTTTGCAAATGACCAGCGAGGTTAATTCCTGGCCCAGTTTGCTTTTCAGGCGCTCTTCCGTTTTGGTGATCGGCAGTGATTCATCCGGTTCAATATGGCTGCTGTCTTTGCTCAGGCCATAATAATCATGGAGGATGTTTAGTAATAATATACGATCAATCACAAAGGCCATATTCCCATACGGCGTTGAGAATATTTGCGCATTTTTGTAATTCTGGTCGATCGCGAAGGTCATGGATTCTAACGCAGCGTTAACACGTAGCTTCTTCAGAAAATAAATACTCAGGCGCGCGTCAAGAATGTCAAAGCTATCGTTCATTAACTTAGGTAGCTTATGCCATGGACGACCGAGTTTGCTGACATCCAGTTTTACCAGCTCAGGAAGATTATCCTGCTGATGGATTCTGATTCGCTGTGAAGCAGGGTACATGATTATTCCGGTTTGATAACGTGTCCTGGTGAGACAATAAGGCGCCGTTAACGGTTATCGATAACGGTCGCGAAAAATTTTCATCGACGCATTTGAGTTTTGAAAATGGTGTGACGCTTTAGGTCAACATCGAAGGTTCGCCGTGAGGCGATGACTCAACTGCCTTTTATTCAGAGTGCGAATTAGACCTTTCTGCTCCATTTATTGCAAGTGGCTAGCGGTTATTAATCCATTATTTTTCCGCATTCTCATTGATTAATAACTTCTGTAACGTCATGAAAAATATGTATTAATGTTTTAATATCCATTAAAAATGAGACAATTCCTAGTCGATGCGTATACTAGGCAACATATTTTCACGGAAGGAGTTTTTCCCCGTGATAATACCGCAGTCTTTAATCTTTATTAACATTATAAAAACGCTTTTAATCTTCTATGTAGCAAGGTGATTGCAGCGCGCGTTTAATAAAGGTTTAGCGCATTATCCTTATTTGTTCTTTTTTACTGGTACTCCAAAATGAGCATTATCATTGAACGTGAAGACCGTCATGGGGAAGGCTTTGTGGCCGTTTCTCCTGCCAGCGTGGGCGTAATCTCATTAGCTCGACGCGTTGCTAAATATAATGTGTCGGTCCTGGTGACAGGTGAGACAGGAACGGGCAAGGAATGTGTCGCTAAATATATTCACGAGCATGCCTGCGGCAGTGAAGCCCCGTACGTCGGGGTTAACTGCGCCGCTATTCCGGAAAGTATGCTGGAAGCGGTTTTATTTGGTTATGAGAAAGGCGCATTCACCGGCGCGGTTGCTAGCGTGGCCGGTAAATTCGAACAGGCGAACGGCGGTACGCTGCTGTTGGATGAAATTGGCGATATGCCTCTGCCATTACAAGCGAAGCTATTGCGGGTATTACAGGAGCAGGAAGTTGAGCGCCTGGGTAGCCATAAACGTATTCCGCTGGATATTCGTCTGATTGCTTCTACGAATAAAGACTTACAGCTGGAAATTGCCGAAGGGCGTTTCCGTCAGGATCTATTTTACCGTATTTCCGTGGTGCCTATTCACATCACGCCGCTGCGCGAGCGCAAGCAGGACATCCTGCCGCTGGTGCAGCGTTTTATCGCCAAATACCGCGCGTTCCATAAGGGCGACGTCCGCCTGAGCGACGATGCGCGCAACGCGCTGCTGGGCTACGACTGGCCGGGCAACGTGCGCGAGCTGGAGAACGTGATCCAGCGCGGCATGATTCTGGGTAACGGCGATGAAATTAAAGCCGCCGACTTTGGCCTTGTGGCGCGCGTGCCGCTGCCGGAAACCCCGTCGGTGGGCGTGATGCCTGCCTACCGCGAGCAGGATAACGGCAGCTCCGCCATCCGCGATGTCAAGCTGCACGGGCGCCTGGCGGAGTACCAGTACATCATCGATCTGCTCAAACGCCATAAAGGCAATAAATCCAAAACCGCGGAGTTTTTAGGCATTACGCCGCGCGCTCTGCGTTACCGCCTTGCGTCAATGCGTGACGAAGGCATTGATATTGAATGTTATTCCTGAGGCCAGGAAGGAAGAAATAATGGACAAGATTGCCGCCGCAGGTATTAACACCGCGCACCAGGCGCTGCTGGACCGCATGCAGCAAACGGCCATGCTGGCTTCCGCTGGCTCGGTCAACGCCGCACAGACGATTGCCCCGGCGAACGGCGCGTTTGCCAGCACCGACTCGGTTTCCTTCTCGCGCGCGTTAAACAACGCCATCGACAACGTCGATGCGCTGCAGCACAGCGCTAGCGCCAAACAGACCGCAATTGATATGGGTCAGAGCGACGACTTAGCCGGCGCGATGATTGAGAGCCAGAAAGCCAGCGTGGCCTTCTCGGCGATGATGCAGGTGCGCAACAAGCTCAACAGCGCGCTCGACGAAGTGATGAATATTTCGCTGTAAGGTCTGTACCGTGTTAAACAAAATCAAAGATCGCCTCCCTGCCATCTCCCTGCCTGCGGGCGTCAACAATCCTAAGCTGCTGGTGATTGCCGGCGGCGTGGTGCTGGCGCTCGCCATCGTTGCGTCGCTTTGGAACCGTAACCAGGGCTACGTGGCGCTGTACGGTGCGCAGGAGCAGGTCCCGGTCGCCCAGGTGGTGGAAGTGCTGGGGGCGGAAAACATTGCCTACCGCATTAACCCGGATAACGGCCAGGTGCTGGTCACCGAAAATAAACTGTCGCAGGCGCGCATGGCGCTGGCGGCTAAAGGCATCAGCGCGGCAACGCCGGACGGCTACGAGCTGATGGATAAAGAAGAGATGCTCGGTAGCAGCCAGTTTATCCAGAACGTGCGCTACAAGCGCAGTCTGGAAGGCGAGCTGGCGAAAAGCATTATGGCGCTGGACCCGGTAGAAACCGCGCGCGTTCATCTTGGGCTGAGCGAATCCAGTTCATTCGTCCTCACCAATAAGCCCAACAGCAGCGCGTCCGTGGTGGTGCAGTTGCGCTACGGCCGACAGCTGGATGAACAGCAGGTCGCTTCGATCGTCCAGCTGGTGTCTGGTTCCGTACCGGGAATGCCGGCGGAAAGCGTTCGCGTGGTCGATCAGGCCGGCAACCTGCTGTCTGACGGCGTGGCCGGGCCGGACGGCAGCATGGCCGGTAAACGCCTCGGCGACGATGTCATGCAGCGTATTCGCGAAGATACCACCAAAAATATCTCCAGCCTGCTGACCTCCCTGGTTGGTGCGGGCAACTACCGTATCAGCGTTGCGCCGACCGTGGACTTAAGCCGCGTGGAAGAAACCCAGGAGCGGCTGGGCAAAGATCCGCGCGTCAGCGATGAACAGCTGAGCCAGGAGAACACCACCAACGAAATGGCGTTTGGTATTCCCGGCTCGCTGAGCAACCGCCCGGTGAACCAGAATCCGCAGGCCGCCGCCGCGCAGGCCGCGGGTGACGAGGCACCGGCTGCGGCCGCCAACAATACCAGCGACCCGCGTGCCCTCAGCAGTCGTAGCCAGCAGCAGCGTAAATACGCCTTCGATCGCGATATCCGCCATATCCGTCATCCGGGCTATAAGCTGGAGAAGTTGAGCGTGGCCGTGGCGCTAAACCAGACCGCTCCGGCGCTGGCCAACATGGCGCCTGAACAGCTGACGTCGATTACCCGTCTGGTGGAGAGCGCCGCCGGTATTGATAAAGAGCGTGGCGATGCGCTGACGCTGGACGTGCTGGCCTTCACCGCGCCGGCGACCGACACCCTGCTGAGCGACAAGTGGTGGAAAGATCCGGATATGCAGTACTGGGGGCAAAACGGTGGTATTGGTCTGCTGGCCCTGCTTACGCTGCTGTTCGGCGTTCGTCCGCTGGCTCAGCGTCTGGGACGCCGCGAACGTCTGGTGAACGAGGTTGAACAAGGTGGGCAGGAACTGCTGACCGACGAATCGGAAACCTCGCAGGACAGCCTGACCGCGCTGCCGAGCACCGCCTTCAATAACAACGACGATCTGCTGCCGCCGCAAAGCTCCGGCCTGGAAACCAAAGTGGAGTACCTCCAGGTTCTGGCCCAGAGCGAAACGGAGCGCGTAGCGGAAGTTCTGAAACAATGGATTAACAGCAATGACCGAAGCAACAGCAAGTCGGAATAATAGTTCGGGCAACCGTAGCCGCCTCGAGCAGGCGGCCATCCTGCTGATGAGCGTGGGTGAAGAGGCGGCGGCGCAGGTGATGCAGAAGCTGAACCGTGAAGAGGTCATGCTGCTGAGTGAAACCATGGCGCGTCTGCATGACGTGAAGGTAAACCAGGCACGCCAGGCGATGAATAACTTCTTCTCCGACTATCGCGAGCAGAGCGGCATCAACGGCGCATCGCGCTATTACCTGCGCAGTATTCTGGAAAAAGCGCTGGGCGGCGAAATTGCCCGCAGCGTGATTAACGGCATTTACGGCGATGAAATTCGCTATCGCATGGCGCGCCTGCAGTGGGTTGATATCCCGCAGCTGGCAGCGCTGATTGAGCAGGAGCACCTGCAGTTACAGGCGGTGTTCCTCGCCTTCCTGCCGCCGGACATCGCCGCCAGCGTGCTCAGCGTGCTGCCGAGCGAGCGCCAGGATGAAATCATCTACCGCGTGGCGCGTCTCGATGACGTGAATCGTGACGTGATTGACGAACTGGACCGCCTGATCGATCGCGGCATCGCGGTTCTCTCCGAGCATGGTTCGAAGGTGGCGGGCATCAAGCACGCTGCCAACATCGTCAACCGTATTCCAAGCAATCAGCAGGAGCTGCTGGAGCAGCTGCGCGAGCGCGATGAGAGCGTGGTCGACGATCTGCAGGATGAAATGTACGAATTCTTCATCCTCAGCCGCCAGACGCCGATGACCCTGCAACGTCTGATGGACGAAGTGCCGATCGACGAATGGGCCGTGGCGCTGAAAGGCACCGAGCCGGTACTGCGTCAGGCCATCTTCAACGTGATGCCGAAGCGCCAGGTCACGCTGCTGCAAAGCACCACCACGCGTCTGGGGCCGGTACCGGTCAGCCGTATCGAGCAGGTGCGCAAAGAGATTATGCAGACCCTGCGCCAGCTGGTGGAAGAGGGCGAGATTCAGGTCCAGCTGTTTGCCGAACAGACGGTGGAATAAGCCATGTTCAAAAAACGCAGCTTACCGCTGACCGCCAGCCGCCCGCCCACCGCGAAACCGCGGTTGCACCAGTTCCCGCCGCTGCGTAAACGCTGGGCGACGCCCAACGTGCCGATGGAAGATGACTCCGTCGCCGCGCCGGACCCGGCGGCGTATCAGCAGCAGCTGGAAGAAGGCTTCCGTGAAGGCGTCAACCAGGGCTTTGCGCAGGGGCTGGAAGAGGGCAAAGAGGAAGGCTATCAGGAAGGCGCGCGTCTGGGTTTTGAGGACGGAATGCGTAAAGGGCTGGCCGAAGGCAAACAGCAGGCCCGCCAGCAGTTTCTGGAAGCCGCCGCGCCGTTTGAGCACGTCACCGCCAACGTTCAGCGTTTCCTTGACGGCTATGAACAGCGCCGCCGCGAAGAGCTGCTACAGCTGGTGGAGAAAGTCACCCGTCAGGTGATTCGCTGCGAGCTGGCGCTGCACCCGACGCAGCTGCTGGCGTTGGTGGAAGAAGCGGTGACCAGCCTGCCGCAGCCGCCGGAGCAGATCCGCGTGCTGCTGAACGCCGAAGAGTTTCGTCGTATCAGCGAAGCCGAACCTGAAAAGGCCCGTGAATGGGGCCTGGCCGCCGACCCGACGCTGGAGCTGGGCGAATGCCGCGTCGTCACCGACACCACCGAGATGGACGTTGGCTGCCAGCACCGCCTCGACCAGTGCGTCTCGGTGCTGAAAGACACCCTGCTGCCGGAAGCCGCGCATGAGCAGCCTTGATTTCGAACAGGCGTTGCGCTCGATTGAACAGATCGATCTGGCGCGCGTCGCCGGGCGTCTGGTGCGGGTCAACGGCATTCTGCTGGAGTGCGTGGGCTGCCGTCTGGCGATTGGCCAGCTATGCCACGTGGAAAGCATCGAACACGAGATGATGGAAGCGCAGGTGGTGGGCTTTGACCGTGAAGTCACCTACCTGATGCCGTTCAAGCAGCCTTCCGGCCTGATTGCCGGCGCGCGCGTGTTTCCCGCCGGGAAAAGCGAAGGCGTGATGATTGGCGATCAGTGGCTGGGGCGCGTGGTTAACGGCCTTGGCGAACCGCTGGACGACAAAGGCAAGCTCGGCGGCGACACGCTGCTGCCGCAGCAGCTCCCTCAGGTTCACCCCCTCAAACGCCAGCCGGTGGAAGCGCCGCTGGACGTCGGCGTGCGGGCGATTAACGGCCTGCTGACCATCGGCAAGGGCCAGCGCGTGGGGCTGATGGCGGGCAGCGGCGTCGGCAAAAGCGTACTGCTGGGCATGATCACCCGCTATACCCAGGCTGAAGTGGTGGTAGTGGGCCTGATCGGCGAACGCGGCCGTGAAGTGAAAGAGTTTATCGAGAACTCGCTGCAGGCCGAAGGGCTGGCGAAGTCGGTGATCGTCGCCGCGCCGGCGGACGAGTCGCCGCTGATGCGTATCAAGGCCACCGAGCTGTGCCACACCATTGCCAGCTACTACCGCGATAAAGGCAAAGATGTGCTGCTGCTGGTCGACTCGTTGACCCGCTACGCCATGGCGCAGCGTGAGATCGCGCTGTCGCTCGGTGAACCGCCCGCCACCAAAGGCTATCCGCCGTCGGCGTTCAGCATGATCCCTCGTCTGGTGGAGAGCGCGGGCAACAGCGAGAGCTGCGGATCGATGACCGCGATCTACACCGTGCTGGCCGAGGGCGACGATCAGCAGGATCCGATTGTCGACTGCGCGCGCGCGGTGCTCGACGGCCACATCGTGCTGTCGCGGCATCTGGCGGAAGCGGGGCACTATCCGGCCATCGATATCGGCCAGTCAATCAGCCGCTGTATGAGCCAGGTGACCGCCCGCGAGCACCAGCTCGCCGCGCGCACGCTCAAGCAGCTGTATGCCGAATACCAGAGTATTAAGCCGTTGATTCCGCTGGGAGGCTACGTGGCCGGGGCCGACCCGCTGGCCGACAAAGCCGTCCGCCTGTCACCGGCTATCACCCAGTTCTTACAACAGGAAGTTCAGGACGCGGCGTTAATTGATGCCACCATTAACGATCTGCGTACGCTGGCGCAAGCAGGGTAATGCACGATGAGCAAACTGATTTCAACGCTGGAACAGCTTCACCTGATGCGCACGCGCGCCGTCGACGATCTCAGCGCGAAGCTGGCCTCACAAAAGCAGGTCTGCCAGCGCTTTGAGAAGAATATTGATGCGCTGAGCTCGCTGGCCTCCGGGCTGGCGACGCAGAGCGCCAACAGCGCCGCGATGATGATCAATCAGTCGAAATATAAGCACAATATTCAACGTGTTATCGACTGGCAGAAGCAGGAGCAGGCGCTGGCAAACCTCGAAGCGAAAAAACTTCAGGGCAACCTGCTGGCCGAGGCCAAGCGTGAGAAAAGCCTCGAGCTGGTGCTGGATGCCAAACGTAGCGACCGGCGGATGGAATTAAACCGTCGTGAGCAAAAAATGACCGACGCTGTCTCTGCCCAATGCTGGCTGCGTCAGCAACTGGCCGCTGCACGCCAACGATAATTGCGATGAAAACCACCCATACACCGAACCTGATGTCCGCGCTGCTCGCTCGCCAGCAGCGCCCGCAGCCGCAGACAACGCCGTTTGTCAGCGTCGTCTGCCCGACCTATAACCGCCGCGAGTTTCTGCCCTATCTGCTCTATATCTGGCAGTACCAGGACTACCCGGCGGACCAGCGCGAGCTGATTATTCTCGACGATTCCCCAACCAGCAACGCCGATCTGATCGAAATGATGAGCGACCCGGCGACGCCGAACGTGCGCTATATCCATAGCCCGGAGCGGCTGGCGCTGGGCAATAAACGCAACCGGCTTAACGCGCTGGCGAAGGGCGAGTACATCCTCTGTTTTGATGATGATGACTACTATCCGCCGAATAAAATTTCCCATCAGGTGACGCAGATGCAGCGCCATCACGCGCTGTTTTCCGGCTGCGACCAGATCTATATCTGGTACAGCCACCTGGACAAAATCTACCTGACGCACCCTTTCGGCGCGCACCATGCGCTGAACGGTACTTTTGGCTATCACCGTAATCTGCTGAAGAAAAACCGTTATGACGATGAGGCTACCCGGGCAGAAGAGTATGCCTTCCTGAACCGTTTTACGACGCCGGTGCAGCAGATTGACCCGAAGCAGAGCATTCTGTGCATTTCGCACAGCAGTAATACCTTCGATAAAGACTACATCATGGACAGCTCAACAGCGGTCGATCTGACGCTGGAAGATTTCGTCCACGACCCCAACCTGCTGGCGCACTACCGTCGCCTGAGCAACGCGCCGCTGAACACGCTGGTGAACTGGTCGGTGTTTGAGAAGGTTGCCGTGGTTTACGAATCGCAGCAGGAGGCGATGCTTCCCGAACGCTGTGAGGCGCTGCTGGCGCTTGGCGTACAGGCCGATCAACTCTGGCCGGTGGCGAAAGTGCAGGCCGAGTCGAGCGATGCCGCCGCGCGGCTGACCCACTACCAGATTGTGGCGCACGCTAAACAGCAGGGCTGGAAGAACGTGGTGCTGCTGGATGCCGAACTGCGGTTTGTGAAAAAAGAAAACGCGGTGAACAACATCAACAAACTGCTCAACGGCCTGGCACTGCTGGATTGGCAGGTGCTGCTGCTGGGCGGGCGCTATGAACGCTTCGTGCCCACTCAGACCATGCAGGGCGTAGCGCGGATCTACAACGCGGGCTGCGCGTGCGCCTATGCGGTAAATGCCAACTATTACGACACGATGCTGGAAGCCTACCGCGAGGCGGAAGAACACAATGTAAATATTGACCGCAGCTGGACCGCTTTAATGAAACAAGAGTCCTTATGGTTAGGGTTTAGTCCCAGCTTCGCTTTCTTAATGCGCTACCCGGATCCCAAAACCGGCAAGCCAATCGACTGTACGCACTGGTTTTTCCGTAAACATCGTGAAGCCGAGACGACCAAAGAGAACACACATGGAACTGATTGAACATTACCAACCTGAATTCGTTGCACGCTTCGATGCGCGGGAGACGTCGTGCACCTGTCCGGCGTGCCAGAATGCCGAGCAGGCGTGGCCGCACGTCAGCGTAAAGCTGAAAAACCAGCAGCGTGAAACGCTGGATATTGGCTGTGAATCGGCGGCCAAAGAGATGCTGTTCAACCCGGAGGCCTTCGTGCTGCATACCGCAAAGGCCGCGCCGCAGAGTGAAGCGTTACTTTCGGCGTGGAGCGAAGCGCTTAACCAGCAGTGTATCAACCTGGCGGTGCATCCGGCGCTGATGCTGGAAGAGAGCCTGTACGCCATTGGCATACTGCTTAGCAAAGCGCAGCAGCATCTGGATAACGGCGAAAGCGACCCGGCACTGCTGGCTGACATGGGCGCGCAGCTGGCTACGCTGGCGGAGCAGGGCGTGCTGGCACAGCAGTTTGCCATGTTGCCGCCGATCGTTGAGAACCGCGCGGCGGAGCTTAAGGAGATGGGCGCGATGCGCCTGAACCTGAATCTGCCGATGGTAGAGAAAATGGGGATGTCGCTGAAGCTGAGCGAGCTGGCGATTATGCAGCCTGCCCGTCTGGCAGAGCGTCAGCAGGCGCTGGATGCCGCATGGCCCACCATCGCGCTGTTCGAGGAGCAGCCACATATGCTGCGCAATATCCTCATTTATCAGCTGTATAGCGATATTTTCCCCGGCGTAGACTGCACCAACTACGGCGAAGCGCTGCTGGGCCTCGCGCGCCAGTTCTTCCACCTCAAAACGCTGTGCGCCATTCGCGCCGAGCAGAAGGAACTGACCCAGGACGATGTCGCGCTGCTGGTGAGCGCGCTGCGCGGCTGGCAGCAGCAACATCCGTCGGTGGGGGAGCCGGGGAGTACGTCGGACTTTAGCTTGCTGTGCGGGCTGTCGCTGCTGTAGATCGTGACTCAATATATTAAAAATCATGGGGCCACAGAGTGAGAACAGTCATTACTTTCGGTACATTTGATGTTTTCCATGTTGGCCACTTAAATATTCTTCAGCGCGCTAAATCTCTGGGCGATCGCTTGATCGTCGGTGTTTCTTCTGATGCCTTGAATTTCAGGAAAAAAAATCGTTATCCAGTGTATACGCAGCAGGAACGGTTATCGATTATTCAGGGTATTAAGCATGTCGATGCTGTTTTTATCGAAGAATCTCTGGAGCAGAAAGCAGAGTATATTAAAATGTACTCGGCGGATGTACTGGTGATGGGTAACGACTGGCAGGGAAAATTTGATTATCTTTCTCCACTGGTCAATGTTGTTTATCTGGAGAGAACACCCTCTATCTCAACAACCTCGGTGATTGAAGTCATTAAGCGAACTTGAAGTGACGCCGGATATGTCCGGCGTCGTTGTTAGCTTTATAGGGCATGAGAAAGCGTATTGATAATCACCTGAGCCGCCCTTTTCCCTGCCTGTCCGTCATTGAAGGCATCACAATATTCTGTTCTGATGTGCTGGAGCTGGCGGGCATGCTGTTGCCAGGCATAATCATCTGCAAGATATTTTCGAATATCTACCATATCGCGAGCGGTAGGCATAAAATTTCTTACCAGTTGATCTGGACTATTGGCTGAGGTGAATGATTTATTATTATCCAGTAATGAGGTCATTTCTGGCCAATCCAGTAGAATTATTTTTTTATCGGCATTAATAGCATCAAAAATAAACCCGCTATTATCTGTAATGATGTAGTCAGCCCGTTTAAGCAGGGCGAGTGTGACATTGCTATCAGAAATAATGTTTTTGAAATGACGCTTGGCTATTTTTAGTGCATTAGCTTCAGACTCTCTATACAGCGTGCCATGGTGTAGTTTGGTAATAATATTATATTCGTGGCTTAAACGAGCCAGTTTTTCGGCCCAAGGGATAATTGAGCTTAATTCTCCGTATGTTGGTGCATAGAGAATGGTTTTCTTTTCAGGAGAAAGTTTAAGTTCTGTCGGCAGTTCAGTGTTATAGTTGTTTTTGTGCCAATCATCAAATCGAGGATTACCCACAATATGGGTTATGCTGTCCATTGCCAGTGACTTTTTAGTGTAATGGCTGTAGCATAATATTGCATTGTAAGATTTATTCCATGCCGCATGATTCCAATGGTTTTTGGCTAACCCATATAGTGTACGAATGTGGATGTCCGATATGCTGGCAAGATGTTTAACATAATAAGGGGTAACCAGACAGCTGTATTTTAGTGAGTTTTTCAAGACAACTGAAATTAAGTTGCAGTCAAGGCCGGGAACATTCAGTTTCCCCAGTGATGCCATCATCTCATCAATGAATTTTTTTTCAGTAAGATCGTTAACGACTAACTCGCAGCGGATTTTTTGCTTTAGAAGTTCGGCGATAATATTACGGTAGACTTCATAGTGAAATGAGGTTTCCATATAGAAACCAATACAATAATCGTTATTTTTGGCGGATATATTCATATGGGTTCTATTGGCTTAGTGATTGTTGAGTTGACTCTTGACGCACATTTTCAGGATTCATTTTATCTATGTCTACATGCCATTGGCTACCGTTTCTAATGTGTCCCCATTTTGGTGCTATACCCTCTTCAAATTGATAGATTAGAGACAATATGAGATTAAGGTTATAGGATGTTACCTGGGTATGTTGGGTCACCAACGGTGAGCATGTTTCAATGAGATTGAAATCAGAGTATTTCTCAAAGAGAGGTAGGTGCGGCTTCACTTCATCCAAAAATTGTTTATCTTGTGGAGAGGTGAATAAATAAATGTGACGCTCAGACACCCGATCTTGTTTTATTATGCTGGAAAGGTAGCGATCGAGGATGAATATATTATTTGGGCTGGCTACTCCCATCATTGCCTTGCCAACATGCTCCCAGTACCCGCTAGCGACATAACTACCAAGGCGAAATTGTGGTACACAGGATATAATGCTTTTTATTTTGTGTTTTATGCCGTAATAAAGTGATGCGCTTCCACCCTTAGATGCACCTAATATTGAGTGATATTTAGGTTTTAGTACGCTAATAGTTGCATCAATGAGCATGCTAACGCCTTGCTCTATATCAAAATTCATATTATTGCAAAGATAATATGCAGGCAAACCGTTAAAATCATCTTTGATCCACAAAATCGCAGACCGGCAATGTGTTAACATATTGAAATCATAAATTGTCGGGTCGGGAATGTTAAACCCTGACATCACGATAAGTAAATGCTGGCAGTCATATTTTGGGGGTTGTATCCTGTAATGAATATTAAGGCCAGGCTTGGCCTTAAAAATACGTTCTTCCATTATATCCACATTATTTTGTCAACGTTAACCCTGCTGATACAACCAATTCTCCGGCTCGCTGGTATTCAGCAAATTGCCCAGAATATCCTGCTGCATGCTCATCAGCGCGCCGTTGTAGTCGTTGGCGACCTGGCAGTCGGCGGCCAGCTGCTGTAATCCTTGCCAGAGTGCGGTGACGGAAGGCTGGTGGGCGGCGGGCAGGCGGGCGATTAGCGTTTTCAGGCCTTCGGTCGTTGGGTCGATGCCCAGCTGGCCAAGCAGCTGGTAGCGGCGCTGGCTGCTTTGCGACAGCTGCTGGTACAGCGCCATAATTTGCTCGTTGATGACGTCGAGCGACGCGGCGTCGCGGGCAACAATGTGGTGGCGCTGCTTTTCAAGTAGTGCGGTCAGGGCATGATAGCGTTTACGGTCTTCGGTCATGTCCTGAATCAGGGCTTTAACGCGTTGGGCTGCGTTAGTCATAAATTACCTCTGGAAATACTTCTGCATGGCATCCGTCAGCGAATCAATATTGACGCTGATTTTGCCGCTGCTGATGGCTTCTTTCATTTCGGCGACGCGCGCCATGTCAACTTCCGGCAGCGTGCTCAGCTGCGTCTGCGCATCGCCCAGTACCGGGTCGATGGCGGCACTGCGGGTGACGCTGGTACCTTCCTGGGCAACGGTGCGAGTCTGCTCGGCGCTGCTGGCTTTATTAATAGCGGTGGTCAGGTTGTACTGTGGTGCGGTTACTTTCATCGCTGCGCCCTCGTTTTCATTGTTTGTTGTGGTTGCGTATGAACCTTGCCCTGCGGAAGTCAGACTTCCTATGCCGTTGTGAGTAAAGAGCGGCCGTTCAGGGAGGGAACTTAAACGTCACGGTAAGTTTTTTACCGCCCGCTGGCGTACACCATGTTCACCACGCCGATATCGGCGACGATGGCGCTGACCACGCGGCCGCTGCTCTCGTTTTTCACCTTGATAATCTCGCCCTTACGCCCCTTTTTCATGGCTTCGCCCATAGTGCGCGCCTCAACGCCGTTTTGTTCGGCCACCATCATCACCCGCTGCCCGCGTTCAACCAGCAGCGGGGATTCCAACTGGCTCAGCATGATCGGCTGACGGTCGCGCACGCGGCGCTTCACGGTCAGACCGATGACCTCTGCCGGATCGGTCAGGTAGTCGCTACGCGTGTTGCTGATGTTGAGTTTTTTAATAGTGATGTTGTCGGCGGAAATCTGCTGGCCGCGTTCGAGGGTGCTGCCAGCCACGACGACCGGCAGATAGATATCCGGTTTGACGGTGACCGCAATATCCCAGCCGTTTGCGTCCATGCAACGCACGTCAAAACGCAGGCGGTTGAGATCGAGGCGGTCGCCGTTGGCGATCGACACGGCGGGCTCTTTGCTACAGGTCGCGTACTGAGAGGACTCAGATGGGATGAACAGGTTCATCTTCGCCTGATATTCCGGCCAGCGACGACGTTTGGCTTCCTGGCGAATGATGTCCGCCGCGTGAAGCTGGACGGTGACGTAAATCTGCTTACGGGCGCTGGTTGGGTGTTCCGCGGCCGCGGCCGGGATCGCGGCGAAAAGCGCGGGCAGGAAAAAACCGATGAGGAAGCGGAAATCCCGTTTCACTCTTACGCTAAAAAAATAAACAAAAACATTATAAATCATGTAATTAAAACCTTGGCATGAATATTGCTATACGAGAAAGCAGATCATGCAGGTTTTAGCATCACGAGGGTGTGAATTGTGAGTATTACTTTTGACAAAGCATTGGGCGTTCATCCACAGGCTGTAGCACTTCGACTTTCCCGAGCAGAGTTGCTGTCAGCCAATCTGGCAAACGTCGATACCCCCAACTTCCAGGCTAAAGATATTGATTTTGCCTCTGAGATGCAACGCTCACGGTCGAGTTTTTCCATGCAGACGTCAGCGCAGGAGATGTACCGCGTGCCGTATCAACCTTCTTCGGACGGTAACACCGTGTCGTTGAACGTTGAGCAGGCCGAGTTTGCGAAAAACACCCAGGACTACCAGATGAGCCTGGCTTTTTTAAACATGAAGTTCACTGGCCTTAAGCAGGCCATTGAAGGCAAGTAATTCAACGCAGGTAACCACGGAATATGGCTTTTTCGGATATCTATCGCGTGTCGGGATCGGCGATGACGGCGCAAACCGTTCGTCTTAACACCATCGCCAGTAACCTCGCCAACGCGGAAACCGCCTCCGCCACCGAAGCCGGCACCTATAAGGCGCGTCGCCCGGTGTTTGCTGCGGTTTATAAAAATGACGAGTTGATGAACAGCCGCGCGCTGACCGGCGCGCGCGTGCAGGTGATGGACGTGATCGAAACCGGCAATGCGGTGCAGCGCTACGAGCCGCACAACCCGATGGCCAGCGACGACGGCTACGTCTACTACCCGGACGTGAACGTGGTGGAAGAGATGGCCGACATGATGTCTGCGTCGCGCGGTTTTGAAACCAACGTCGACGTTCTTAACAGCGTAAAAAGCATGCAGCAAAGCCTGCTGCGACTCGGAGAAGCATAAGCATGAGCAGCATGACCAGCGTAGACAATACCGCCTACAGCAGCAGCCGGGGCACCAGCAGCACTGACGGTATTACCAGCAGCAGCACCGCTTCCGGCATGAACACCATGTTTATGCAGCTGTTGGTGGCGCAGATCCAAAACCAGGATCCGCTCAACCCGACCGACGGTACCGAGTACGTCAGCCAGCTGGCGCAGCTGACGCAGGTGCAGTCGATGGAAACCATGTCGCAGCTGATGGCTAACAGCTCCGTGCTGATGGACAACCTGCAAACCCTGACCACCGGCAACCTGGTCGGCCAGCACGTGATGGTGCAAACCAGCGCCATCGAGAGCGACGGTGAAACCGTGCTCGATGGCCGTCTGACGCTGGAGCACGCCGCCAACGTGGTAACGGTGATTGTCAAAGACTCTGCGGGCGTCGAGCACAAGATTGAGCTGGGCAAACAGGAAGCGGGCCAGGTGGACTTCAGCATCGACCCGGAAGAGCTGGGCCTGAGCGAAGGGTCATACACCCTCAGCGTGGTGACCGATACCGGCGAAGAGAATGTGCCGGTGGAGATTGGCGGCGTGGTGAACAACGTGCGCATCCCGCTCGACGGCAGCTCAACCGTGCTGAACATCAGTGGTCTGGGCGAAGTGGCCTACAACAATATTACCCAGTTTGGCACCACCTCTAAAAACAAAGCCTGAAGTGAATCAGGCCGTTAATTAAACAGGAACGATTATGAGCTTTAGTATTGCAACTTCCGGTCTGAATGCCGTTACTGAACAGCTGAACGCTATCTCGAACAACATTGCCAACTCCGGCACCGTGGGCTTTAAGTCCGGGCGCGCCGAGTTCTCCGCGCTGTACGCGGAAAGCCAGCCGCTGGGCGTCGGCGTGTCGGCGGTGACCCAGAGCATCACCAAAGGGGGAAGCATCTCTTCCACCGGTACCGCGCTGGATCTGGCGATTAACGGCAACGGTTTCTTTATGGTTCGCGACAGCGCCGGCACCACCGCCTATACCCGTGCGGGCTACTTCGGCACCGACAGCAGCGGTAACCTGGTCAATAACCTGGGCATGTACCTGCAGGGTTATCCGGTTGATGCCAACGGCGTGTTGCAGGTCGGTACCATCAGCAATCTGACCATCAGCAGCGGTTCGATTCCGGCGAAAGCGACCGAGAGCATCGACTTTACGGCGAACCTGGATGCGCGTGCGGAAGTCCCGGCAACCTCGCCGTTCGATCCGAAAGACAATACCTCTTACAACAACTCCTACACCACTCAGGTTTATGACTCGCTGGGCCGTGAGCACACGATGAACCAGTACTTCGTCAAAACGGGCGACAATAGCTGGGAAGTGCACTACTACATGGACGATAAGCCAGTGACCAGTAACGGTCAGGAGCAGGTGCAGACTCTCACCTTTAATACCCAGGGTATTCTCACCGATCCAAGCGGCGCGATTGAGTTGAATGCGGATATTGACGGTGCGGACCCACTTAAGCTCAATCTGAGCTATAGCGGCACCTCCCAGTACGGCTCCGACTTCTCGGTCAGCAAAAACAAAGGCGACGGCTACGCCTCCGGTGAGCGTACCGGCCAGGCGATCGACGAAGACGGCAGCGTTTACGCGACCTTCTCCAACGGTGAGCGCCTGCTGCAGGGCCAGCTGGTGCTGGCGAACTTCACCAACCCGAACGGCCTGCAATCGCAGGATGGCACCACCTGGGCGCAGACCGCCAGCTCCGGCGCGCCGCTGACCGGTACGCCGGGTTCCGGCCTGCTGGGCTCTATCGTTTCCGGCGCGCTGGAGTCCTCCAACGTCGATCTGACCTCCGAGCTGGTGGGCCTGATGACCGCGCAGCGTAACTACCAGGCGAACACCAAAGTCATCAGCACCAACGACAGCATGATGAGCGCGCTGTTCCAGGCGGTGTAATCGATGGATCGCTTACTTTTCACCGCGGTGAGCGGCGCATCGCGCAGCCTGTCACAGCAGGAAATCCACGCGAACAACCTGGCGAACGTCAACACCCAGGGATTTCGTAGCGATCTCGATAATGCGCTGACCCAGCAGGTGAGCGGCGAGGGTTATGCCTCCCGCTACCTGGCGCAGCCAACCCAGGGCGGCGTGGATCTCGCGCCGGGCGCGGTACGGGAAACCGGCCGCGATCTGGACATCGCCGTGAAGGGCGATGGGCTGATTACCCTGCGCAGCGGCGCCCGCGAGGTCTATACCCGCAACGGCCAGATTGATATCAACGCCGAAGGCGAGCTGTCGATCGACGGCCTGCCGCTGGAAGGAGATAACGGCCCGATTGTCCTGCCGCCGTACGCGTCCGTTTCTATCGGCGAAGACGGGATTATCACCATCGTCCCGGACGACGGTGATATCGCCGCGCCGATGGACATCGACCGCGTGAAGCTGGTGAACATTCCGGCCAGCGAGCTGAGCAAAAACGAGGCGGGCTTCCTGGTGAGCAACGCGGCGTTTACCCCGCGCGATGAAGACGTGACGGTCGCCGCCGGGCATCTGGAATCGGCCAACGTGTCGGCCATCGGCGAGATGGTCTCCAGCATTGCGCTCAACCGTCAGTTCGAAGCGCAGATCAAGATGATGAAGGCCGCAGAAGATCTGGCGACCGCAGGCAACCGCCTGATCCGTGGCACTTAAGAAGACGATTAAGGAATACCGATGAATCCCGCTTTATGGATTAGTAAAACCGGTTTAGCGGCGCAAGACGCCAAAATGACCACCATTTCGAACAACCTGGCGAACGTGAACACCACCGGTTTTAAGCGCGATCGCGCGATGTTTGCCGATCTGTTCTATCAGAATCAGCGCACGCCGGGCGGTCAGCTTGACCAGAACAACGTTTCGCCGACCGGCATCCAGTACGGCACCGGCGTCAAGATTGTCGGCACCCAGAAAGAGTTCACCGTCGGCAGCATTCAAAACACCGGGCAGAGCCTGGATGTGGCGATCTCCGGGCAGGGCTTCTTCCAGGTGGAAACCGCCAACGGCGATATCGCCTATACCCGTGCGGGCAATCTGCAAAAAACGCCGGAAGGCCTGCTGACGAACGCGCAGGGCCTGCCGCTGATCCCGCAGATTGAGCTGCCGGAAAACGTTAAAGACCTGCAGATCGGTAAAGACGGCACCATCACCGCGACCGTCGCGGGCGAGGCCGATCCGGTTGAGCTGGGACAGCTGACGCTGGTGAACTTTGTCAATCCAGCCGGTCTGGAAGCCATTGGCGGCAACCTGTACCTCGAAACCGCCGCCAGCGGTGAAGCGGTAGAAGGCGTGCCGGGCGAAGAGGCGTTTGGTCAGCTGGAGCAGGGGTCGCTGGAAGGCTCTAACGTACAGGTCGTTGAGGAGATGGTCGATATGATCACCGTGCAGCGCGCCTATGAAATGAACGCCAAAATGGTCTCTGCCGCCGACGACATGCTGAAGTTTGTCACGCAGTCGATGTAACGGTAGGGCAGTGAAGTGAAAGAGATGAAAAAGCAGGTAGCCGTCGTTTTGCTGGCGCTGATGCTGTCGGGCTGTGAAAGCCCGGCGCTGCTGGTGCAAAAAGACGATGCGGCGTACGCGCCGCCAGAAGATTTTGCCATGCCGGAAACCAAAGTACGCAGCGGCGGCGTGTACAACAGCGGCTATAACTGGTCGCTGATCCAGGATCGCCGCGCCTACCGCGTGGGCGATATTCTGACCGTCAAGCTGGATGAATCCACGCAGGCGAGCAAGCAGGCGCGGACCAATTTCGGCAAGAAAAACGATGTCTCGTTGGGGATCCCCGAAGCCTTCGGCCATTCTGTCGATAAGCTGTCCGGCTCGGTTGACGGCAGCCGTAACTTCAACGGCAGCGCCACCTCGCAACAGCAAAACAGCCTGCGCGGGGCGATTACCGTGGCGGTCTATAAGGTGCTGCCCAACGGCGTGCTGGCGATTCGCGGCGAGAAGTGGCTGACCCTCAACCAGGGCGATGAGTATATGCGCGTGACCGGACTGGTGCGCGCCGATGATATCGAGCGCGATAACTCCGTGTCGTCACAGCGCATCGCCAACGCCCGCATCTCCTACGCCGGGCGCGGCGCGCTCAGCGATTCGAACGCGGCGGGCTGGCTGGTTCGCTTCTTTAACCACCCGCTGTTCCCGATGTAATGGAGCCGAAGATGCTTAAACGGATTCTCTTTTTCCTGTGCCTTTTCAGCGCGTCCGCCGTGGCCCAGCCGCTGCGCGACGTGGTGGATATTCAGGGGGGGCGTGGCAACCAGCTGATTGGCTACAGCCTGGTGGTTGGCCTTGACGGGACCGGCGATAAAAACCAGGTGAAGTTCACCAGCCAATCGGTCACCAATATGCTGCGCCAGTTTGGCGTGCAGTTGCCGGCCAAAATCGACCCGAAGGTCAAGAACGTGGCGGCGGTGGCGATCAGCGCCACGCTGCCGCCGGGCTACTCCCTTGGGCAAAGCATTGACGTCACCGTTTCGTCGATTGGTGACGCCAAAAGCCTGCGCGGCGGTACGCTGCTGCTGACTCAACTACGCGGCGCCGACGGTGAAGTTTACGCCCTGGCGCAGGGCAACGTAGTGGTTGGCGGCGTGAAGGCCGAAGGCAACAGCGGCTCAAGCGTGACCATCAACACGCCAACCGTCGGCCGTGTGCCGAACGGCGGCTCCGTCGAGCGTGAAATCGCTAGCGATTTCCAGCAGGAACCGATGGTGATGCTCAACCTCAAACGCCCCAGTTTCAAAACCGCCAACACCGTTGCCGTGGCGCTGAACAACGCCTTTGGCGCGGGAACGGCCACGGCGCAGAGCGCGACCAACGTGGCGGTACGTGCGCCGATGGGCGCAGGCGCGCGCGTGGCCTTTATGTCGGCGCTGGAAGACGTGCAGATTAACGCCGGTAAACAGCCGCCGCGCGTGGTGTTTAACGCCCGCACCGGTACGGTGGTGATTGGCGACGGCGTGATTGTTCGCGCTGCGGCGGTTTCCCACGGCAACCTGACCGTCACCATCCGCGAGTCGTCGAACGTCAGCCAGCCGAACGCCTTCGGCCAGGGCCAGACGGTGGTGACGCCGGAGAGCAGCGTCAACGTCGACCGCGGTCGCGGCCAGATGGTGACCATCGCCGCCGGCACCAGCCTGCGCAGCATTGTGAATACCTTAAACAGCCTGGGCGCCGCGCCGGATGACACCATGGCGATTCTGCAGGCGCTGCACGAAGCAGGCGCGCTGGATGCTGAACTGGTGGTGATGTAATGCTGAACGCGATTAACCGACAAACGACCGTACTGCCCGGCGATATTACCGGGCAAGTCAAGGCGCAGAACCTGGAGCAGGCCGCCGAGCAGTTTGAGGCGCTGATGCTGAAATCGATGCTGTCGCAGATGCGTAAAGCGTCGGATGTGCTGGGGGAAGATAACCCGTTCAACAGCAAACAGCAGCGCATGATGCGTGATTTTTATGATGATCGGATGGCCTCCGAGCTGGCGTCGCAGCGCAGCACCGGCATCGCGCAGATGATCATCAACCAGCTGTCACCTCAGACGGCGGCGCCACTTAAGAATGAAGCGGAAGCGGCCGCTTTAAATGGACAACCGCAAGAACTTAAAACGCCCGTCGTTCCCGTGACCCGAAGGGCAGGAGTAAGCCATGAGTATGATTAATATCGCCTTCAGCGGTCTGCAGGCGGCCCAGCTGGGCATGAACGTAACGTCGATGAATACGGCCAACTACCTGACCTCCGGCTACAGCCGTCAGGGCATCATCCAGAGCGCTATCGGCCCGATGGGTGAAGCCGGGATTTCGCCGGGCAGCGGCGTGCAGGTAGATAGCATCCGCCGTATCTCCAGTCAGTATCTGGTGAATCAGGTGTGGCAGACCAACACCAAGTCCAATTACTACAGCATGGGCAACCAGTACATCAGCGCGCTGGAGAAGGTGATCGGTACCGACTCAACCAGCATCGGTACCGGGCTTGATGATTTTGTCAGCGCCTTAAGCGAGTTGACTCAGGAGCCCGAGTCGCAGGCGCGGCGTCAGCAGCTGTTGAACCAGGCGAAGACGCTGGCAACCCGCTTCAACAGCATGAACAACTTTGTCACCAGCCAGAAAGACTCCATTACCACTCAGCGCGGGGCGATGGTCGATCAGATCAACACCCTGAGTGGCGGTATTGCCGACTACAACAAGAAAATTGTTGAGATGGACGCCACCGGTGGCAACAGCAGCACGCTCCGCGACGCGCGCGACGAGCTGGTGAAGCAGCTCAGTTCGCTGGCGGAGGTTAAGGTTAGCGATGACAGCAGCGGTTATACCGTTTCGCTGAGCAACGGCCAGCCGTTAGTCAGCGGTAAAACTGCCGGGCAGTTGAGCGTAGGTACCGACGGCAACGGCAACTCGACGCTGACTCTGAAGTTCTCAACCAGCGAGTTTTCCCTTAATCCGTCCGCCGGCGGTCAGCTGGGCGCGCTGTACGATTATGAAGTGGGGACGCTCAAGCAGATGGGCGACGCTATTCAGGGGATGGCGCAGGCGGTAGCGGACATGTTCAACGGTCAGCTGGCGAAAGGCTATGACCTGAACGGCGATGAAGGGAAACCGCTCTTCACCTTCGATCTGTCCAACCCGGCGGGCATGCTGCAGGTTAACGATCTCGCGCCGGAAGAGCTGGCCTTGTCCGGCGATCCTGACGAACCGGGCAACGGCGATAACCTGAACCTGCTGATCGAGCTGAAAAACCAGAAAACCGACATTCCTGGTCTGGGCAATATGAGCCTGAACGAAGGGGCCGCGGCGATTATCTCCACGATTGGTATTGCCAGTAAGCAGAGTAAAACGGAAATGGACGCGGCGGTCTCCGTCAGCGAGCAGGCGCAGGAGCAGCGGGATAACCTGAGCGCGGTTAACCAGGACGAAGAGGCGATTAACCTGCAAATTTACATGCAGTCCTACCAGGCGAACATGAAAGTGATTGCTGCCGGAAACCAGGTCTTCAGCGATTTGCTGGGCATTTTTTAAGCGTCACCAGGAGTATTAAGCGATGCGTATTAGTGGTCTTCATAACTCAAACGCGATGCTGGCGCAGCTTGGCGCCAACAGCAGCCGCGTCTCCAAGCTGATGGAACAGCTGTCGACGCAAAAGCGGGTTAACGTACCGTCGGACGATCCGGTCACGGCCAGCCGCCTGGTGCAGCTGAACCGTGAACAGTCGGCAATTAAACAGTACCAAAGCAACATCACCAGCCTGAGCGGCAAGCTGTCGGTGCAGGAGTCGCATATTACGGCGATGAGTAACCAGGTGCTGGCGGTGAGCGATAAGCTCAAGCTGGCCAACAACAGCACCCTGAGCCAGAAAGATTTAGCGGGCTACGGCGCGGAGTTGGGGTCGATGCTGGACTCGCTGGTGGCATCGATGAACAGCAAGAATGAGAGCGGTAGTTACCTGTTCTCCGGTACCAAAACCGATAGTAAAGCGGTGGAATGGGACGGTAGCCAGTACGTGTTTGGCGGCAACACCAACTCGCGTGAAACTATTGTGGCAAACGGCGTGGCGATAACCGAGAATACCAACGTAGTGCAGGCATTCTCCGGTTCAGGGGACGATCTTGAGATGCTGAACAAGCTGAAAGAACTCAGCGAGAAGATGCAGGATCCGAATCTGAACTATGCGGATTATCAGGACGACATCTCCGCGATGATCGACATGACCCAGACCACCAGCGATAGCTTAGGTGCGCTGTTTACCGATCTCGGTGGCCGTCAGAATCGCCTGACGTTGCTGGACGACGCGCACACCGATGTGAGCCTGTCGAACTCGCTGGTTGAAACCGACCTCAACTCGGCAGACTCCGCGACCACCACCATCAATTTACAGCTGTACATGACCTCGATGCAGATCACCAATAAGGCCTACAGCATGGTCAGTCAGCTTAATCTCTTCAGTATGTTGTAATTTGTTATGCAAGTTGGTTTAAAAACAGCCTCGTTAACCACCTCCGCCCCGGCCAGCGCCGGGCGCGGTACCATTGGCGCACCGCAGAGCGTCGGGCGGGTTAACGCCCCTGACGCCGTCTCGAACCGCAGCGCGTTCCCGGAAGCGGCGCTGCTTTCGCGTCGCCCGATGCGCTATAACGTGCAGCTGAATCAGCAGCTGACCGCAGTGCAGCAGGCCGACAGCTATCTGGCGAAAACCGAAACCCAGCTGCTTCAGCTGCGCCAGTCCTCGGTTCGCGGCGGTGACGCCAGCGCGCAAACCCAGGCGCTGCAAAAGCACCTCGCGCGCCGTACGCAGCTTTCCGGCGGTACGGTCGACCGTCATCTGACGGCGTCGCTCGAGCAGAAAAGTACGGTGAATTTTACCCTGCCGGGCAGCGAGAAATTGCTGAGCCAACCGGGCGGTGAAACGCTGGTCTTCTCGCTCGGCGGCCGCCAGCGTGAGATGGTCGCCGTGGCGCTGCCGGAAGAGGCAACGCCGCGCCAGACGCTCACTAAACTGAACGTAGGATTAGGCCGGTTGGGGATTCACGCGGTGCAGGCGGGCAGCGGGCAGCTGACCTTCAGCGTGGATGAAAGCCGCTGGGAGCGCGTGAGCCAGCAGCTGACCGTGCGCGGTGAGGGGAAACATTATCCCGCTGATGCTTTTACGCTACTGGCCCCGCAGGCGGAGAATGCCAGCAGCGATGAGGTGCTGGCGCTGTCGACGCGTCGGGAGCGTGAAGGGCAGATAAAGCTGCAAACCACCCTCGACCACATTACCAGCCAGCGTAGCCGGCTGCGTCAGCAGCAGGAGCGGGTCAGCTCGCGCATCAACGACATGGCGACGGTCTACAGCCCGCAGCAGGCGCTGGAGACCGCGCGCGGTCTGGGCGACGCGCTGGCGCGCAGCGGCAAGAGCTACAGCACGCTGTCGCAGGCGCTGGGTACGCAGGCCAACGTGCATCTGGCCACGGTGAAAAATTTACTGGGATAAGCGCAGCGCCATCAGGTAGATGGCGCTATTTCGGCATCGGGTACAGGAAAATCGAACCATTTTGCCCCACAACCAGCGAATGGTTGCTTAATGAGATCGGCTCCATCCAGTAGTTTGAGTACATCAGCTGATCGACAAGCCCTTCAATCATCAACCCTTTTTGCTCCGAACTGTAGAAAATCGGCGTCAGGTTAAAGTAAACCCGCCCCTGCTTTGTCTGTGTGGGGGTAAACTTCCCTTTCAGCACAAAACGGTTGTCATCCGGGTTGGTGATGTTCGCCATCAGGACGTTGCGTACGGTTTGCAGATTGACGTCGTAAATCTCTTTCCGCTGCGACATCAGATCGTAAAAGCCCATCTGGAAGCCGCCGGTCACCGGGCCTTTGGGCAGCGCAGAAGAGGCCGAGGGTATCAGCTTGAAGGCCGCCAGCCCGCCCAGCGCCGACAGCACGAATATCAGCACCAGCAGCAGATTAATTTGCTTTGCATGTCGCCAATTCATTGAGCTTTCTCCGGGTCTCTCGCAGGATAAGGTTATTCAGCTGCACCGTATCGGTACGCCAGTGGTAAATCGCCATCGATAGCTGCTTTTTGTCGCACTTGTTGCTCAGCATAAAGCTGTAGTTCATCGATGAGTTATTGCTGTGGAAGTACACGTTCATCGTGGTGGACTGCATTTTGATCTGCTGGTTTAACGAGTACAGCGAGTCTTTCAGTTTGCCGTAGAGGTTGGCGGACATATAGGCCGGATCCCCCGTTGCTTCTACCGCGTAGATATGAATATTGCTATACACGCCGGGCTGGATTTCACGCGCCACCAGGCGTTCTGCGCATCCGCCAAACAGCTGCCAGCAGATGCCCGCCGTCGCGCCGACGGTAAGCAGCATCACCAGGATAAACGCGAGCGGGGTAAAGCGGCGCTTCTTTGGCGCAGCGGCGGTGGGAAGGGGCTCCGCAACAGGCGCATCGTCAACCGCTTTGCCGGCAACGTCCGGCACAACCTCAGTTTCTTCCGACCCCGGCAGGCTCTCTTCCTGTTCGGCAAGCACCTCTTCCGGGTCGTTAACCTCGTCTTCGTCTTTCTCTACCACGCAGCAGTATTCGGCCTCAAGCAGGTAGCCTTTGCGTGGAATGGTTTTAATGATTCGCTGCTTTTTGCCGTCATCTTCCAGCGCGGTACGCAGCGCGTGGATGGCGTTCGGCAGGCTGTTATTGCCGATGACCCGACGTTCCCAGACCAGGTTGGTTAACTCTTCACGGGTGAAGATTTTCCCTGCGTCTTGCACCAGGATATCCAGCAGCTTGAGCTGGTACTCCCCCAGGCGTTTTCGTTCTCCGGTGGTTAAATGGAGAATCGAACCTGAGGCGACGTCAACCAGCCAGTTGTTTACGGAGCAATAGCGTCTATTCATTTATACGTTATGGATTCAACCACCCCAGTAATATCGTGATAAGCGTGCGGGTACCTGAAGACCTCAGCGATTATCTGATTGAGTTGATAACTCCATTTAGAATTCTTAATGAATGCCGCGTGCCTGCGGGAGAATAAAAAAGTGGATGTCCTGTTCTTCCGTTGAGGTAGAAATGTCATGCGATAACGGAAACGTTTTTGTCTGTAATACGCCTCAACGGGAAGGAATCATTCTTTCCTGCGCTCTTTTTACGCGATAAAACTGTGATGCGCAACAGGCTTTTTAGCAATAGTGGTGGCATAGATGAGGCTGATTTTGCAAGAAGTTAACAGTCATCGTTAAATAAAACTTATGTTAATTTAGTGATCGCTCGGTGAATTAGGTGTGTTATTGATGTGATCTAAATGATGATGTGTATTATTTCCGGGGCGTAAGATAAAAAACATGTAATTTGATTTAATTTTTCTTTATTTCGCGTCGCTTTAAATCAGATTTTATTTTATATATCGAAGATACGAGATATGGTTTAGTAATAATAGGGTAAGAATTAATGTTACTAATTAAATAATCAGAATGTAAAGAATAGTCAGCCGTAAAAATAAAATAGAAATTTCCTGAAATTGTGCTAGCCCTGTACAAAAAAAGAGCATTTATATCTCTTCTCTATGCCGTTTGCGCAACACCTGAGCCGTTATTGGAAAAATAATTCGACGATTAAAAAATTAAAACTACATAAAAATCATTATGTTAATCGTTATTCTGGCTAAAATAACGGGAATTTTTTACTTAGCGATTTAATGTTTGTTCCTGTCGTGTCGTCTTGATTTATTACAACATCTGAATCACCAGACGAAAAAAGGAATCACTATGTCTCTCTCTATCTTTACCAGCGCTTCTTCCATGGCATCCACCAATGCTCTGAACAAATCCAACAACCTGCTGTCCACCGCGATGGAACGTCTGGGTACCGGTAAGCGTATTAACTCTGCGGCTGACGATGCGGCAGGTCTGCAGATTGCTACCCGTCTGCAGGGCCAGACCAACGGTATGACCGTTGCACAGCGTAACATCTCTGACGCAACTGCGATGCTGCAGACCGCGGAAGGCGCGTTCGATGAAGTCAGCAACATCATGTACCGCATGAAAGACCTGGCAACCCAGGCAGCGAACGACACCAACAGCGCTGACGATCGTACGGCGATCGGTGCGGAAATGACTGAGCTGAAAAGCGAACTCAACAACATTATGGACAACACCAAATATGCGGGCGACAACCTGTTTGGTGATTCCGGCAAACTGGCTGACAAAATGAACTTCCAGATCGGTTCTTCCACCGATGAGAAACTGACGGTCGACGTTTCCGGCCAGCTGTCTAAAATCGACGTATCTGGCGGCCTGTCGATTGACGTAAGCGATTTCGATAAATCCCAGGCAACCATCTCTGGTCTGGAAGCAGCTATCGCCAACGTCGGTTCTATGCGTTCCGCTCTGGGTGCGAACATCAACCGTCTGGGCCACACCGCGGCTAACCTGGCGAACATGAAGGACAACACTGACCTGGCGCTGAGCAACATCCAGGATGCTGATTACGCGACCGAAGCGTCTTCCATGACCCGTAACCAGCTGCTGGTACAGACCAGCATGTCCATGCTGAAAACCTCCAACAGCATGTCCAGCATGGTGACCTCTCTGCTGGGTTAATCCTTCACGGATTATTGCAGGAAAAAAACACCGCTGTATGGCGGTGTTTTTGTATCCGGCCCCTCCTTCCCCCTGCCGGAAAATGCGGAAATACCTGTTCCTGCCATTATTTAATTCATTGATAAATAACAATTTAAAAGTTGGCGCGATAGTTGCTAAATCAATTACATATCGATCGTGGCTTGCGTGCCTGGAGAACCTACTATGTCTGATTTTGACCCGAATACACTGGCCACCCAGCTGGCAGGCTATGACATTCTTGCGCTGCAAAACTCAATCACCAAGCAGACGTCTACCTTACAGTCACAGACTAAAGCGCTGGATTCACTGCGCACGGCGTTAACCACCTTCCGCACCTCCATCACGGCGTTGAACTCCAGTTCCGCCAGCGTGTTGAAGAACGTCGCGACCATGAACCAGGAAGGTATCGCCACCATCACCGCCAGCGCCAGCGCGCGTAAAGGGACCTACAGCCTGAACGTCACCCAGCTGGCGACCGCCCAGCAGAAGTCGTTTGAAGGGCTGACTGACGAATCGGTGAAGAACGCCACCGGTACGCTGAAAATTACCCTCGACGGCGAAGAGATTGAGATCGAGATGGACGATCTCAACAGCATTTCCGACTTTGCGGCGGCGGTAAACAAAACGGATTTCCCGAGCGCCTCTAGCTCGACCACCGCCACCACCGGGCAGAACGGCATCACCGCCTCGATGATGCGCGTCAACGGTGAAGTGACGCTGATTTTTAACAGCGATCAGAGCGGCGCGAAGTATGACATCCAGATGGATACCAGCGGGATGACCGGCGGGGCGGAGATGTTCGACAAGCCGGAAAATATTACCGAAGGTAAGGACGCCATCTTTACCCTGGGTGACTCCGATACAAAATATTACAGCAGCTCCAACAACCTTGATGACCTGGTCGACGGCGTCTCCATTAAGCTGACCAGCACCACTGAAGCGGGTAAACCGCTGGTTATCTCTATTGATACCGACGTTACCGAGACCAAGAACCAGGTCCAGGCGTTCCTCGATGCCTACAACACGCTGCGCGACACCATCTCTGGCCTGACGGCGACCGGCAGTTCCAGCACCGACCGCGGCGCTTTTGCCGGCGATGCCAGTATTTCGACATTAGGCACCGAACTCAGCAGCATGCTGCGCGGTACCTTCGGCGATCAGAACATGAGCAAGTTCGGCATCACCGCCGACAAAGACGGCAAATTCTCCTTCGACGCCGACAAGCTGGAAGAGCAGTTGAAAAACGACCCGCAGACCGTGGCGCAGTTCTTTAACGGCAACGACGGCCTGATTAAAGCGATGGATAAAACGCTGGATAAATACCTCAGCTCCACCACCGGCCTGCTGAAAGGGCGTCAGGATACCCTCGACCGCCAGCAGACCGATATCGACAACAAAACCGCCAAAATGGAAACGCGCTATGAGTCTTCGTACAACCGCTACCTCAAGCAGTTTACGCAGTTGCAGTCGCTCATGACGCAGATGAATAACACCACGAGTTTGTTTAGCTAATTTTCTAAGGGAACCCATCTCCAATGTACGGTAATGAGCAGGAAGGCTACGGCCTGTATCAACAATCCGATCTGGCGATTCAGGCGGCGGCGGCCAACCCGCACCAGCTGGTGCTGATGCTGTTTCGCGGCATGATGGATGAACTGGTACGCGCCAAAAGCCACATTGCGGCGCGTCGTTACGAGCGTAAGGCGCAGAGCATCAACAAGTGCATCGACATCCTCAATGCGCTGACCAGCTCGCTCGATTTTGATAAGGGCGGCGAACTGGCGCTGAGCCTGGCGAATCTCTATGACTACTGCGTTTACCGTCTGTACGACGCCAGCAATAACCTCTCCATTGAGCAGATCGAAGAAGTGGAAACGATCCTCGGCAACCTGCAGGACGGCTGGGAAAAAATGGGTCAGGCGGCATGAGTGTGCAACACGCGATGCAAACGCTGACTCAGGCGCTACGTCAGGCGACGGAAGATCACAACTGGCCTTCCGTCGTTAACGTCGACGCGAAAATCGCCGAACTGCTGACCGCCATCCAGGGCAAAAAGCTGGATGCTGCGGAACGCCAGGCGCTGGATGCGCTGAAAAAGGTGCACCAGCAGGCGCGCGATTACTGCCAGGGGCAGAGCGATATGCTGGCCGCCAAAATGAACCTCGCCGCGCGCAACCGCGAAGGGGCAATGGCCTACGCCCAGTTTATGGACGATGAGGGGATGCGCTGATGGATATTCTGAACCTTTCACAGGGTGCGCTGAGCGGGTTCGGCCTGCCGATGCAGGCCGAATCTATCGCCGGGCCGGTGGGCGAGAACGGCGCGGCGCAGACGCCTACCGCCTTCAGCGATGCGCTGTTGAACGTGATTGATTCGATGATGGCCGGGCAGACGCTCCCGAGCGACCTGGCCGTCAGCGCCCAGCCGGTTTCCGTGGACGACGACGATGATGACGCTGATAGCCAGCAGCTGAGCGGGGCGTTGTTGAAAGACGACTCGCAGCAACAGCTGCTGGAAACGCTGCTGATGACCAGCCAGATGCCGGTGCAAACCGCCAGCTACGGCAACATCGCGCAGCAGCCCGTCGATGACGCGCTGATGGCTAATGCTCAGCCGCTGATGGCCACACAGGCGCTGTCGATGAATCTTGCGCCGTCACTACAGCAGCAGACGGTCGCGATGCCGAGCGTCGCCGCTGCGGAAACCCCGGTCAGCACTCAGCCGGTCGCGCCAACCCTGACGGCGGCGCTGGCACCCGTCACGCCGGTGGCTATGTCAATGCAGGACAGCAGTCACAGCGTTTCCTCAACGACAACCGCCACCGCCGCGCCGGTCACCACCACGCTGAAGATGGACCCGGAACCTTCCCGCTGGAGCGAGCAGCTGCAAAGCGCGCTCGGCGACCGCCTGCAGGTTCAGGTGAAGCAGCAGATTCAGCACGCCACTATCCGACTCGATCCGCCGGATATGGGCAAAATCGATATCTCGATGCAGGTCGACAACGGCCGCGTGCAGGTGCAGATCAACGCCAGCAACGCCGAGGTTTATCGCACCTTGCAGCAAACCAGCAACGATCTCCGCCAGAGCCTGACCGAGCAGAATTTTGTTCAGGTCAACGTGCAGGTGTCTTCCCAGTCCGGGGGGCAGCAGCAGGGCAGAGGACAACCTTTCGCCGAGCAGCATAACGCCATTCAGGCGGGCGCGGAGCTGGCGGCCGAGGCATCGGCTACCCAGGACTCCCGCCGCGATAACTCGGTACTACTGACGGTTTAAGACAAAGAACATTATGAACGCAAAAACTCTCTCTTTCGGCCTCATTATCGCGCTCGTGACCGCCATGCTGGCGGCCGGGATGACGGTGGTGGGGACCCATCTGCTGCGCATGGATGAAGCCACCGGCAGCAGCTTCTTATCGGGGATGTTCTCCAGTTCTTCCAAAGACTCCGTGGAGTTTGTGGAGATCAAGAACGTGGTGATCACGCTGAAGGGCAAAGCGTTACCTGCTGCTGGAGCTGAACCTGGCGACCAATGGCCCGGAAAACACCCGTAAAGCGCAGGAGATGATCCCGGCGGTGCGCGGTGCGACGGTCAGCCTGCTCTCTGACCTCGATTATGACGAAGTGCGCGGTATGAGCGTCAACGTGATGCACGACAAGCTACAGGCCGCCTACGCCGAGCGCTTCAGCAGCCTGAAGATGAGCGTCCCGTTTGAGGACGTCATCATCAGCAAAATGGTCTTCCAGTAATAGATACGCGCAATGGAAATGATGGACTTTATTGCGAGTGACACCCTGACCCCGGCGGACGAGGCGCGCTACGTTAGCGCGTATCTGCCGTTGGTTAACCGGGTGGTGAAACAGCTCTCGTACCAGACCAGCAGCGTCATCGACCGGGAAGATATGGAGCAGATCGCCTTGATGGGCCTGCTGACGTCGCTGCGCCGCTATGGCCACCCGGACGAACAGTTCGCCGCCTATGCCGTGCAGCGCATACGCGGTGCGGTGCTGGATGAACTGCGCCTGCTGGACTGGCGTCCTCGCCGCCTGCGCCAGAAGACGCACAAAATGAACGACGGTATCCGCGAAATTGCGCGTCAACTCGGGCGGACGCCCAGCTTCGAGGATATTAACCGCCACCTGTCGATCTCGGCGGAAGAGTACCAGGAATATTTATTGCTGGATTGCGCCAAAACGATAGAGAGCCTGGATGAGCTGTTAGGGAATGACGTTCACGCCGGCGCGCTGGATAGCCGACCGCTGGAGGACGAAGTCGTCGTCAGCCGGACGCTACGCAGCGCGCTGGCAGCGCTTGATGAGCGTGAACAGCTGATCCTGACGCTTTATTACCAGCATGAGATGAGCCTGAAAGAGATTGCTCTGGTCCTCGATTTAACCGAAGCCAGGGTCTGTCAGCTCAATAAAAAAATCGCCCAAAAAATTCAGTCTTTTTTCCAGAAGTGAAAGGTTTATGCAGAAATTCTTCGGTATCGTAATCATCATGGGGTGCGTAGTTGGCGGCTTTATTATGTCCGGCGGCCAGCTCTCCTCTTTCTGGCAGCCGGGTGAAATTATCATCATTCTGGGCGCCGGGCTTGGGGCGATGGTGCTCGCCAACCCCCGCGCCGTGCTGGCGGAAATGTACCGCCAGTTTCGCGGCATTATGCGCAAAAATGAATACACCAACGAGTACCAGCGCCAGCTGCTGATGCTGCTGTACGAACTGCTGGAGCTGGTGCAGGACGGCGGCCTGAAGGTGCTGGACGAGCACATTGAAGCGCCGGAAAACAGCCCGCTGTTCCAGAAATATCCGCTGATGCTGCGCGACAAAGCGCTGGTGACGTTTATCTCCGATAACTTCCGCCTGATGGCGATGGGCAAGATCAACGAACACGAGCTGGAAGGCATCCTCGAGCAGGAGCTGGTGGCGATGGAAGAGAACCTGCTGCAGCCGTCCCGCTCGCTGCAGCGTACCGCAGAGGCGATGCCGGGCTTCGGGATCTGCGCGGCGGTACTGGGGATCATCATCACCATGCAGTCGATCGATGGCTCAATCGCGGTGATCGGCGTGAAGGTTGCTGCCGCGCTGGTCGGCACCTTCCTCGGCGTTTTCTTCTGCTACTGCTTAATGGATCCGGTGGCGAACGCCATGGAACAGCGCACCAAAAAACAGCTGGCGGTGCTGGAGTGCGTACGTACCGTGCTGGTGAACCACGTGGCCGGCAAGCCGACTCTGCTGGCGGTGGATGCGGGCCGTAAAATGCTGCCGATGGACACCAAGCCGACCTTCGCCACGCTCGACGGTTGGGTTAACCAGATGATCGGTGAAGCCTGATGCGCGGGCGCAACAAAGAACATACCACCATCATTAAACGTTCCTCGCGCAAAAGTCATGATGCCTTTCATGGCGGCGCGTGGAAGGTGGCCTTTGCCGACTTTACGCTGGCGATGATGGCGCTGTTTATGGTGCTGTGGATTATGGGCGCGGTCACGGAAGAAGAGCGTAAAGAGATCGTCTCGCTGCTCAACGGCGAGTCGATTTTTGAAGGCAACGGCATCTCGCCGGTGAACCAGGACGGGGGAAAAAACGGGCAGATCGCGCTGCTGGATACCCGTCATGCGAAGCACAAAGATCAGCTCAAAGAGCAGGCGCAGAAAGACGCCGCGCTGGCGAAGCAGATGAAAGGCGCTGAGAGCCTGGGCGACGTGAATTCCCGCTCGAAAAGCGAAATTGAAGATCTGGCGCGCACGATCATGAAGATCACCTCGGCGTATGACGCGCAGGCCAACCTGAAAATGGAAATTGTGCCGCAGGGGCTGCGTATTCTGATTACTGACGATCAGAAGCGTGAGATGTTCCAGCGCAGCAGCGCCATTCTGACGCCGTTCTTCAAACGTCTGCTGACGGAATTCGCCCCGGAGCTGAACAAGATCGACAACAAAGTCATTATCACCGGGCATACCGACGCCACGCGCTTTCGTGACCAGGTGCTGTACAACAACTGGAACCTCTCCGGCGAGCGTGCCATGCAGGCGCGTTCGGTGCTGACCCGCAGCGGGCTGGATGGCAGCAAAATACTGCAGGTGAGCGGCATGGCCGACCAGATGCTGCTGGACCCGGAGCACCCGCTCAGCTCGGCCAACCGACGTATCGAAATTATGGTCCTGACCCATTCGGCCAGTGAATCGCTGTACCAGTTCTTTGGTCAGCACGGCGAGAAGGTGATTAAACCGCTGGCCGATAAGCTCAGCAATAACCCTTAGTCTGATGTAACGCTGTGAAAAGTTTCCCGTTTACCATCCCTTTTGTACCTGTTCGGTCGGCCTTTGTCCGACAGGTACAACTTTTTTTCCTCTTTTTGCTGTTGCTGACGCTGCCTGGCTACGTCAGCGCAAAGCCGCAGCCGGTGAAAGCGCCGGAGGCTAAAACCGTTAGTGAAGCGCAAAAGCGCAAGCAAAACCGCGAACGTCTGTTGGCGAAGGCCAGAAAACGCGATGCCGTGGTGCCGCCAACCCCGGAGCAAAAGCGCCGGGAGATCGTCAAGCAGCAGGCAGAGCGCGCTAAGAATCGCGAGACGCTGGCGATGCACGCGCGCTGGAAGCCGGGCAGCCTCGGCGGCTCGGAAGCGCTGTGGGATGAAGTGCAGGACGATACCGTCAGCGTCGCAAAGCGCCGGGCGCCGAAAACCAACGCCCGACTGCGCACGGTTATCCATCGCCTCGAAAGCCAGCTCGGCAAACCCTACCTGTGGGGCGGCAACAGCCCGACCGACGGCTTCGACTGTAGCGGCCTGGTGTTCTACGCCTTCAACCACGTGCTGGAACGCAAACTGCCGCGCACCGCCAACGGCATGTACTGGGATAACGGCTTGAAATCGGTTCGCCAGAGCAGCCTGAAAAAAGGCGACCTGGTCTTTTTCAACATTAACCAGCGTCCCGGTGCGGATCACGTTGGCGTGTATCTCGGCGACGGACGCTTTATTGAAGCGCCGCGTACCGGGTTAAAAATTCGTATTAGCCAGCTGTCTGATGACTTCTGGCAATCACATTACCTTGGCGCACGCCGCGTTCTGTAAGACGCCGTGACGCCGTTAAAACACCTTTTGAAGTGAGGCCGTGACCATGACCCGTATGAAATTCGCCATTGATGATGGCTCTACCAACGTAAAAATTAGCTGGATTGAGAACGGCACGCTGAAGACCGTGGTCTCGCCGAACTCCTTCCGTAAAGACTGGAAGAGCGCGGCGCTGCTGCGCGGCCAGTCGGTGTACAACTACACCATCGGTACCACCAAATACACCTACGACGCCACTTCCGATAAAGCGTTATCCACCACGCACATCGACTACCAGTATGACGACCTGAACCTGCTGGCGGTGCACCACGCCCTGCTGCTGACCGGAATGACGCCGTGCGACGTGGAAGTGATTGTGACGCTGCCGATTACCCAGTACTACAACCCGGACGACTGCCAGCGCAACGAAAGCCGCATCGAAGCCAAGCGCCGCAACCTGATGCGCGACATCACCCTCAACAAAGGCGAGCTGTTCCGCATTGTTGACGTTCAGGTGATGCCGGAAAGCCTGCCGGCGGCGCTGTCGCACCTGCTGAACTCCAACGTCACCGAATTCACCAAATCGCTGGTGGTCGACTGCGGCGGCACCACGCTGGATATGGGGGTGATCGTCGGTGAATTTGACGATGTTTCCGCCATTTACGGCAATAACGAAATTGGCGTGGCGATGGTGACCGACGCCACCCGTAAGCTGCTGGCCGCCGCCGACAGCGACTCCAGCTACCTGGTCGCCAACGAGCTGATCAAGCGTCGCCACGATATGGAGTTTGTGAAGAGCGTGATTAACGACGAATCGCGCATTGCCGACATCCTCGAACGCGTGGAGATTAAAATTCAGGAGCTGGGCGACCAGGTGGCCTATGAAGCGAAGAAATTCGCCAAGAACCCGAACCGCGTTTACCTGGTCGGTGGCGGCGCGCACCTGATTGAGAAAGCGGTACGTGAAACCTACGCCACCCTGGGCGACCGCGTGATCACCATTGATAACCCGCAGAGCGCGCTGTCGCGTGAGATCTGCCTGTATCACGCGGACTCCAGCGTTGAGACCGTCGCCGCACCGCACATGGCTGAGGTGGGTGACGATGAGTAACAGGCACATTCGCCGCGTTAATCTCTCGCTGCATTTGTCGCCGGAACACTCGCGCGCGGACCTGCGCGCGATGCTGCAACTGAAGAAGTGGCATCAGGAGCTGAACCAGGCGGGCAGCAACCCTGGCGATGCCAATATGGAAATGCGTCGCTTCCACCGCAACGTCTACCTGGCCGGGTTGCAGCTGCAGCTGCTGAACCCGCAGCTGTGTAGCCACGTTGCGGAATCGATGGGCCGGGAAAAGCTGACGCTGGATGAGCTGTGCGGCGAGTTGTCCGCCGCTTCGCTGCTGCCGATATCAGCCAGCCCGACCGCCGCGCCTGCGGTGGAGCAGGCCGCGCCGAGCGCCGACTTCAGCAAGCAGCAGCTGCGACAGATGCGCGCGCTGATGTCTGAAGCGCTCCAGCGCCAGCCCGCGCCCGCCGCGCCGGATGAGGGGGCGCGTGAGGAGCTGAGCCAGCTGCGTAGCGAAGTCGCACAGCTGAAAACCCTGCTTAATCAGCAAAACCTGCTGCTCCAGCAGCTGCGGATGTCCGGCCGCGCGGCCGCGCCCGCCGCCGAGAGCAGCAAAAACGGCATGGCGGAAGAGGTGGATCTGAGCACCCTTGGCGCCCCGGCGCAAAAAATGCAGCAGATTCGCCAGAAAGGCATTTTTTAAGCGGTGAGGCTGGCGGCGGTCAACGCTGCCGCAACCGCGTCCTGTCCTCTGATGATGCCCTATCGAGTGTTTTTAGTTAGAAAAATGAAAAAAAATTCGCCGCACCACATGCTGTATTTGCTGGTTCTCGTTCTGATCTTGCCGTTCCTGCTGATGAGCGTTTACGTCTATAGCTACATTCAGGAACGCGCTGAAACGGACTTTTATCATGAAATGAGCCGGGTGACCGATAACGTGGCGATTGCCGTTGTCAGCCAACCGATCAGTGAAATCAAGAAATTATTTCGTTCGCTGTCCAATCAGCTGGATGCGAAGAGTATTGCGTCCTATATCGACCCTGGCTACGTTGAGCTGAACACCATTATTCCCACCATCGTTAACTCGACCGTCTTTTTCTCCTCGGTGGTGGTCTCTGATGACAGAGATCGGCAGCGCGGCTATCCGGAGGTGGTACCGGCGGACTTCCGTATTCGCGAAAGCGCGTGGTTCCCGATTAACGGTCTGAAGGACGAGATTCATTTTTCACTGCCATACGATCTGCACGCCATCGCCGATAAACCGGCGCTCGACAGGTTTGATAAGGCGGTGGTGGTCAGCATGAATTTGTTCGATCTGCACTCCCGCTATATTGGCAATATCGCGTTCTCGCTGAACCTGGAAGCGATGAGCAACCCTCTGAAAGGGCTGCGCATTCCCTATAAAGGTCGCTTCTACGTAACGGCAAAAGACGGTTCAGTGATCCTGTATCAGAATTCCGATGAGATCTTTGAGACCACGCTGCCGCCGGCATGGCTCGATAAAGCCGTCGACGGTAGGGGCTATTTTTACGACCGTGAGCGCGGCACCTTTGTGTTCTATAAACGCTACGACAACCCGAACTGGGTGGCCTTCACGCTGGTTAATAAAACGGATTACCTCGCCGTCGTAGCGCCGGACTACCGGTTCTTCTATTTCGTTTTCAGCGTGTGCACCGTGCTGTATCTGGCGATGGTGATGCTGATTAAGCTTTATTTCGGCCAGACGATAACCCGCCTGTACATGCGGATGAACGGCCTCAGCTTTGAGGTAGATAAAAAGGGCATCGATACCATTTACCGCGAGCTAAAAGCGAAAAATGCGCGCCTCAAAGCGGCAAGCCTTGAGGCCACCATGGATGGTCTGCTGAAAATCTATAACCGCAATAAATTTGATAACGACCTGGAGGCGCTTATCCACCGCGCCCAGCCGTTCCACCTGGCGTTTATCGATGTTGATAATTTCAAAGCGATTAATGACACCTACGGCCACGACGTGGGCGATGAGGTGCTGAAATTCATCAGCAAAACCGGCAAGCGCTTGCTGGGCGAAGGAAATACGGTTTATCGCTTTGGCGGCGAGGAACTGGTGGCTGTTTTTACCCAGACGAGCTTTGACGACAGCATTGAGGTGCTGAACGGCTGGCGACAGCTGGTGTTCCAGCGCGAGTGGCGGGAGACGGGACTACGGGTCTCCTTCAGCGCCGGGATGACCTCCTGGCGGCCGGGCGCGAGCGCCGCTGACGTCGTGAAACAGGCGGATGCTCACCTGTACGCCGCCAAGCAATCGGGTAAAAACCGCGTGGTGTTTACGTCGAACGGCGTGTGATTCACAGGTGATGAATTCTGCTTTATTCCCGGTGAGGCTTAAGTTATTTGGCTTACGCGTCGCTTTTTCTGGAAATCAATGTTGTATGAGGCCGGTATGGACAAGAGTGCGCATTATGTCGTGCGTTGCGTAGAAAATGCCAAATTCGATGTAGGTATCGATTTTGTGATTCAGCCTATTTTTGATTTATCTCGCTTTGCCTGCATCGGCGGCGAAGTGCTGGTGCGCGGCACGCATCGCCGTAACGTTGTACCACCGGTCGAATTTATTCAGCATCTTGAAGCGAACGGCACCATCGTTGATATGGGCTACTACGTGATGGAAAAAGCGCTGTCGTTTATTGCGCAAAAGCGGGCCGACGATCGCGAAGAGTTCATGTACACGCTGAACATTTCAGCCGTACAGCTTAACGACCCTGAGTTTGCCGACCATGCGCTGGGGATTGTGGAAACGCGGCATCTGCGCACGGCGCAGCTGGTGTTTGAAATTACCCCCGGCCAGGTTGCGCTAACCGAGGTCGCCCGCCAGAACCTGCTGAACTTACAAACGGAAGGGATCAACATCGCCTGGGACGGTATCGGCACGGTAGCGGCGCTGCAGGAGCGGCTGGCCTACTGGGAACCGGATTACATCAAGCTCGATCGTAGCTGCCTGGCCTGTAGCAAGCAGGGTGAAACCGAGCAGATCCTCCAGCTGATTGCCGAGCACGATATCGACGTCATTATTGAAGGCGTTGAAAACTATACCCAAATTTCCAGCATGTTGAAGCAGGGCGTCAAGTTCGGCCAGGGCTATCTGTTTTCCCGCCCGCTCAGTAAAGAGAGCTTCCAGCGCGAATATATGCAGCATCAACAGGCGCAAACGCGAGCCTTTCACGCGCAGCGGTAAGCGTGAACCCTCCAGATGGGATGAATGAGCCATGTACAAAAAATATGCCGGTAAAGCCGACCGCAAAAACTATGCGCTGGTCGGGCTGGTCTTTTTAGGCTCGGTCGCGCTGGCGCTCTGGCTGACGTTCTGCATTGCCCAGCGGCAGCTCAACGTGCAGATTGCGCATCAGGCGTTGCCCATTCGCGGCGCGGTGGAAAACCTGCTGGAAGAGACGCGCAGCGTCGCCGCCGAAGCGCAGGGCTGGGTTGGCAAAACCTGTAACCGCCAGCTGGAAAGCCGCCTCAACGCGCTGCCGACGCGTGAAATGCGTATGCTGGTGATTAATCTGCTGGAGGGCAACCGCATTACCTGCTCTTCATTGCTGGCAAACCAGGGAGCGCGGGTCGATCTGAGCGGCTTCAGCGCGCAGGGGGTGAAAATTGATGACTCCGTCGCTTCGGCGGGCATTCCGGTCTTCTCGCTCTATCAGCGCCTGGGCAACGGCGGCATCGTGGTTTCGGCTGACCTGCGCTACCTGTGGGGAATTATGGGCAACAGCAATCGCGACGAACGTTTCGCGCTGCTGGTGAATGAGAAGCTGCTAACCAACAGCGGAATTCTGCAAGGCGAGGCGGCAACGCTCGGCGCCAAAGCGTATCAGCAGCGCCAGCCGGGCGAGCTGTTTACCCTGGCGTGGCGCTCGCCGAGCGCCCTTGATATCTGGCATGAAATTCTGGGCTCCTGGTACTATCTCCTGATTATTATCGCCCCGCCGCTGCTGCTGACCGCGCTGGTCTGGTCGCTGCTGACGCGGCGTCGTTCGCTGTATCAGTATCTGGTCAACGCGGTGCATGAAGACCGGATCACGCCGTACTATCAGCCGATTATCTGCGCCCACAGTAACCGCGTTATCGGCGCGGAAATTCTTGCCCGCTGGAACCATCCGGAGATAGGCTTTGTCCCGCCGGATATTTTTATCCCGGTAGCGGAAAAGACCCAGACCATTGGACTGATGACCGAGAATTTGCTCAAGCGGGTGCTTGCCGACTGCCAGCGCCCCGAAAGCGTTTTGCCGGACGGCTTTATTTTCAACGTCAACATCAGCCACGCGCACCTGGCGGCGGAGGATTTCAATGCCTTTACCAGCGAATTCGCCGCCCGTTTTAAACGCCTGCATCAGCGCCTGACCTTTGAGTTTACCGAAAACGAGCAGATCAACTTTAATGTCGATATTCTCAATAAAATTAAAGTGATTCGCGATAACGGCATCGCCATCTCGCTGGATGATTTTGGTACCGGCTTCTCTAACCTGTCATGGATAGCCAGCCTGAACCCGGACAGCATCAAGATTGACCGGATGTTTATCAACCAGATTTCACCGGATGCCTCGACGCCGCTGATTAACTGCGTTATCGACATGGCCAGGCAGATGGGAATTCAGACAGTGGCCGAAGGCGTCGAACACGATTATCAGGTGGCGTGGCTGCGGGAAAACGATATCGACTGCTTCCAGGGCTATTTCTACTCTAAACCGCTCACGTTCGGCGCTTTTGTCGACTACTTTCGTCACGATGTCATGACGCAGCACCTGAGAATGCCCACTTTTCCGGAAGACACTTCTTTACAGCACTAGCTCAGGCACCCCGCTAAGATAACCCGCGTACTTTGACGAGGTGATGATGAGCAAATTTTTCCAACGCCGCCGCGTATACCGCTGGCTGCGTGAGATTGCGGTGCTGCTGGTGCTGGCCGCGGTGCTGATGTGGGGCGTTGACCGCTTCCGCAGCCCGACGCTGCCTGACACCTTCTCCGGCATGGCCGTGCAAACCATTGACGGCCAGCGCCTCGATTTAGCCGCCCTGAGCGACAAACGCCCGCTGCTGGTTTACGTCTGGGCGACCTGGTGCAGCGTGTGCCGTTACACCACGCCGGCGGTGGAAAAACTGGCCGGGCAGGGGGAAAACGTGGTGAGCATCGCGCTGCGCTCCGGTGATGATGCCCGCCTGGCCCAGTGGATGCACAAAAAGCAGCTCACCGTGCCGGTGGTCAACGACGCGCGCGGCGAGCTGGCGCAGCGCTGGCAGGTGGGCGTGACGCCGACGATCATCATCATCTCTCAAGGCCGCCCGGTCTCGGTCACCACCGGCTGGACCAGCTACTGGGGCATGAAGGCGCGCCTGTGGGCCAGCCGCTAAGCGCGCGGCTATTATTGCTTTTTAAGTAATAGTCTATTGCGATTTATACCATTTATGTAATGAGTCTACGGTCGTATCCTTCTTCGCATCACGTTACCGAGCGTAACGCCCTAAACCGAACAGGATACGACCATGAAAACTCTTACCGCGATTTTTGCTGCTTCCCTTCTCTCCGTTGCCGCTTTTAATGCCTCGGCACAAAGCGTCACGGCCACCGGTTCGACGCTGGACACCGCCGAAGCGGCGATTGCCCAGAAAGCCAAAAAGATGAACGCCTCTGACTACAAAATCACCAGCGCACGCATGGGCAACACCGTGACCATGAGCGCTGAACTGTACAAATAAGAGGGGGAAAACAGGATGTTATTTGATAAATACACTCTGAACGGGCTGCCGCTGACCAACCGTATCGTGATGCCGCCGATGACCCGCTCTCGCGCCGGTGCTGGCGATGTCGCCACCGACATGATGGCCGATTACTACGCGCAGCGCGCCAGCGCCGGGCTTATCATCAGCGAAGGCACCCAGATCAGCCAGCAGGGGCAAGGCTACGCCTGGACGCCCGGCATGTACTCCGAGGCGCAGATTGCGGGCTGGAAAAAGGTGACCTCGGCGGTGCATCAGGCGGGCGGTAAAATTTTCGCCCAGCTGTGGCACGTGGGCCGCGTTTCCCACACCGTATTGCAGCCGAACGGCGCGCAGCCGGTCTCCTCTTCCGCCATTCAGGCCGAAGGCGTGAAGGTGTTTGTGGACGTCGAGGGCCGTGGCCCGGAAAGTGGCGTTGGCGCAATGGTGCAGCATGATATGCCGCGCGCGCTGCGCACCGATGAGATCCCGGCTATCGTCAACGACTATGCACAAGCCGCACGTAACGCGATTGCCGCCGGTTTCGACGGCATTGAGCTGCATGGCGCCAACGGCTATCTGATCAACCAGTTTATTGATTCTCAGGCCAACCTGCGCGACGACGAGTATGGCGGCTCGCTGCAAAATCGTCTGCGTTTTATGAAAGAGGTGGTGGCCGCAGTATCCGAGGCGATTGGTAAAGAGCGGGTGGGGATTCGCCTGGCGCCACTGACTACGCTGATGGGCTCGCGTGACGACACGCCGGAGGCCACCTATCTGGCCGCCGCCAGCGTGCTGAGCGAGATGGGCATCGCCTATATTCATATCGCCGAAGCCGACTGGGAAGACGCGCCGGTGATGCCTGCGGCCTTTAAAGAGGCGTTGCGGATTATCTTCCACGGCACGCTGATTTACTCCGGTAAATACACCAAAGCGCGCGCCGAAGAGGCGCTGGCGAAAGGCTGGGCGGATTTGATTGGCTTTGGCCGACCGTTTATCGCCAACCCGGATTTGCCGTACCGTCTGGAACAGGATTTACCGCTCAACGCGCCGGTCAAAGAGCAGTTCTTTGGCGGCGGCAAGGCGGGGTATGTGGATTATCCGACGGCGGGGTGACCTATCAGTAGGTGACGTTGATCGTCACCGTGTCGTTATACGTCGCCGGGCGATAATTCGCGCTGGGAACCACGACATAGACGTACCGGTTGACCGCCAGGCCGGTGCCGGTGCCCGCCACCGTATTGGCGGTTAAATTTCCCCACGGCGTGCCGCCCACGCCCACGGTTGAATTCAGCTGGTAGGGCACCTGATCGGGGCTGGTGGCGCTTTTCATCACCCCGCTGCCGGCGCTGTTGCCGTTGGACGGCGAAAGCCCGACGGTGTACGGCGTGGTGTTGGTGCAGGTCATCGTAAAGAAGTTATTGCCGGTGATATTGGTGCGCGTGTGGGGCACCGAATCGAGGGTAATATTATTGGCGGCGCTGATATTGCACTGTTTGTTGACGCTGGCCGTGACGTTGAACGTCAGGTTGCCCACCACCGTTGTCCCGCAGGAAGAGTCTGAGGCGAGCGGATTGGAGTTCGCCGTAATGGTGGTATTCGTCGTGGTGAAGGTATCCAGATAGCTCCCGGGGGCGGTCGTCGGCTGTCCTGAAGGTACGGCGGCGTAGAACGGAATCGTATGCGCCACGCCGAGATCAAGTAACCCCAACGAGTACTTCAGCACCGAACTGCTCGAAACGCCCTGATTACCCCATACGCTTGTCCGCCCTGAGTCCGTATACAGCTGATAGCCAAGCCGGTTGCTCCCTGAGGCCATTTTACGTGCATCAATGGGGGCTCCCGTGCTGGTGGGATAAAGGTTAAAACAGACGGTGGCGGCGTTGAGTAGCTCCGTCAGACCTTTAGTGCAGGTAAAGCGCAGCGAGCCGCTGGTGGTACTTGCGCCGGCAAAGGGATCGACCGTACCGAACGCTACGGTGGTGACCGTCGCCGTGCAGCTCAGCGCATGGCTTTTCATCGGGAAAAGACACAGCCCGGCAAGCAGGATCATCACTTTTAACCACATGGTTTGGCTCCTTATCGGCAGGTGATAGGCCCGATTTGTGGGATATCCCGCGCCGCTGGCGGGTAGTCGAATTGGGCTTCGCACGCGCCTGTGCGGGTAGAAACGCGCAGCGTATTGCGATCGCCCAGCGTGTCGAAATAGACCATGCCGTCAAAGCCCACTATCGCGCTCTGCCTGCGGTTGCCGTTCAGCACCGCCGATGACCCCTCTGGGATCACGTTTCCCTGGCTATCTTTCAGCACGATAAGCGCCGCGCGAACGGGTTTAACGGTAAAGTTCACCAGCGTGCCGGAACGATCGGCAGGGATCGCCACGGCGTTGACCGGATCGACCCGCATGTTGGCGGGCAGATCCAGCGGATTAATGCTGATCTCATTTTTCTGATAGCTATTGAGGTTGGTTACCAGCAGCCTGCCGTGCCCGTCGCTGGTACCGATAGGGTTATTTTGCAGAATAATCGGCACGTCCGGGATGCCGTCGGTGGAGACCACCGCGAAGCCATTGCTGATGGTCTGCGCGGCAAACAACCCGCCGCCCATCAGCACCAGCGAGCCGTCGGCGCCGGCATACGCGGATTGCTGACCGGACAGCCGACTGTAGCCGCCATAAACGTTGCCATAGCGCCCCAGATAGCCCAGCTCGCCCTGCGCATTTTGCTGGGAATCCAGCCGGTTAAGCGCCAGGTTCCAGCCCCAGCCGCCGTCCGATGGCTGGGTCTGGCTGGCGTTGAGCGTATAGCTCATCTGGTCGTTGCTGCGCTGGACGGTGCTGCTGGCGCTGATATTGTTTTCAAACGACACGCTGAGCATCAGATACAGGCTGCGATCGCGGCTGTTATCGATATTCTGGTTGAGCCCGGCGTTAAGATAAACCCGTTCGGTCAATGACTTATACCAGTTGGCGTTGGTATAGCGCTGGGTTGATTCGCCGGGTGAGCGGAACTGCAAATAGCCGAGGCTAAAGTTACCCAGCGTATCGGTGTTATAGCCCACCACGGTGCTCTGGTTCAGCGAAGGCGGCGCTTCGCCGTAGCGGGTGGCGACGTCGTGATAGTCATTTGCCGTTGCGATGGTGGTGGTGCTGAAGCTAAAACGTTCGTTGTTCCAGCGGTAGCCGATGCTGTAGAGAAACCCCTGCTTCCCTGCGTCGGCGCTGACCGCCAGCGCGGTGGAAAGGGTGCCGCCGCGGCCGCCGGGGATCCAGTCGCTGCTGAACCCGACGTTGACCAGGCTTTCCGTGGCCTCGCCGTGCGCGCCGGCGGTAAAGCTGTTGCTAAAGCCGCGTCGCCAGGTGCTGCTAAACGCCGGAGTGCTGGCGTAGTCGAATGAGGTATAGCCGTAATTGTTGCGCACCACGCCCACTTCCGCCGACCATTCGGTCAGCCCGCTACGCAGCAGCGACTGATCGTTATAGAACGAGAAGCTCTGCACCGTGGTTTTGCCCAGCGCGTCGGTCATCGTGACCTGGGCGTTGCCCGCACCGTTGATGGTCGGCAGGGTGTTGATCTCAAAGTTGCCCGACGGCACTTCCCCGTTGTAGTACTTCACGCCGTTCATATACAGCTCGACGCTGGAAGGCAGCGTCGCGGAGCCAAAAAAAGACGGCAGCGGGGTGGTTGGCGTGTAGGGCTGAAGGTTGTAATCGGTACCAATCTGGAGCCCGGCGATGCGGGTTGGGCGCGACCAGTTCAGCGAGCTGGTCAGCGTATCGCCAACGGTCACCGCCAGCACCTTTTCCGGAAACGATGAACGCCAGCTGGTGTCCAGCCGGGTGATTCCATTATTCAGGCTATAGCCGCTGTTATCGCTGATATAGCGCGCTATTTGCGTGGAGCTGAGTACGCCCAGCCCGCTGAAGGCGCGCAGTTCGGTATAGGCGCTGGCGTTGTTGTTTGACTCCTGGGAGGCATAAAGATCGTAGTTCAGCAGCAGCCCGCGCGCGGTGGTCGCCGTTGGGTTGGTGGCGTTTTGCTGGTTAAGCTGGGTAGTGTTCCTATCGAGCAGCGCGAGCGGGGCCGTCAGCGTCAGGCTTTGCAGCGCGGCGTTGTAGTGAACCTCCAGCTGTGGGATATCGTTCAGGCTGATCGGATCCGGCGTTTGCGGTGGCAGACGAATCCCGATTCTGCGCAGGCTATCGGCGCTGGCGTAGAGCTTATTGTGGTCATAGCCAAAGCGCGCCAGGCCAATCGGATTCTGGTTCAGGGTGACATCCAGATACAGCTCGATCCCGGCCAGCGGTTTGTCATCGGCAATGACGTCGTCCTGCGGGGAATTGGGGTCTTTCATTTCCGCAGAGGCACTCCTTGCTATAAATAACACATTGAAAAATATTAAAATTAATACACGGAGTGGCACGCTATAGCGTCTGTACCGTTTTTTTGCCATTGACCATGACTTCTAGCTTTTCTCCCTGACTCGCCCCCGCAGGCAGCGGCCAGCGCATGGTGGCCCCGGGTAAAACGTAACCTAATAGCCCTGGGGTAATATTTTTGCGGCTGCCCGTTGCCGTAATCAGGCTCACTTCCGACAGCTGGGCGTGGCCGTCGCCCTGGTTATTGACCTCCAGCCACGTCCGGCCATCGCTATGCTGGATTTGCCATTGCAGTCTGGCGTAGGTTTCATCGACGCCGGACGGCTGAATAAAGACCGGCACGGAGTAGTGGAGCACGAACTGCAGGTTATTTTTTTTCGCCGCCGTCTGCGGCAGCTCGTTGATTGACAGCCGATACGCATCTTCCGTCTTCGCGGGCGAACCGGTGCGGATCACGCGTATAAGCTGCTTGCCGCCGGGCGGAATGGTGAGCATTGGCGGGCTGATCACCAGCCCCTGCGAGGCGGCAAGCTGGTCGCTGTAGCCGCTCTGGCTCCAGCGGAACACGCGAACCTGGGCGTTAATTGGGCTATCGCCCGAGTTGCTTAGCCAGATGCCTTCCGCACGCTGGCTCTGCTCGAGCGTCAGGCTAATTGGCGTAACCTGCAATCCGCTGGCCGCGGCGTAGCCGCTGAAAAAAAGACAGGCGAGGGCGCATTGTTTCCAGTTCATACGTCATCCTTGAATTAATAGGTGACGGTCACGGTGACCGTGTCGCTATACACATCCGGGGTAAAGTTGGCGTTAGAGACAATGGCATAGACCGTGAAAGGCTGAGCGGCACCGTTGCCGGATCCCGAGACGACGTTGCTGGTCCCGCCGCTGGTGACGTTGCCCCAGATAGCGCCCGCGGTATCTTTCGCCAGCTGATACGGCACTTTGTCGGTATTACCGCTAGCGGTACCGGACATCAGCCCGGCGCCGAGCGTGTTGCTGTTCGACGGCGCAAGGCCGACGGTATACGGCGTTAACTGCGAGCAGTTAACGGAAATCGTGGTATTCCTCGTCACGCTGGGCGAACTGGCCGCTACGGAGCCAAAGTTAATTGGCGAACCGGACGTCACGCTGCACGATTTGGTAATTGTAATCTGTACCTGAAAAGTACTGGTGGCGGTCTCAGCATGCGCACTCGAAATAAATGCCGATGCCAGACTGAATAAAATGAACTTAATTGGCGTGTTCATAGTATTGACCTCTACGCAGGTATTATTTTTCCTTAGTAAAACAATGACGTATGAAGATTTAATCCCTGATATAACTTTAGGATAGGTAGCGAAATTCTGCCAATTTACCTTAAGACTATTTTATTAAAAATAGATCGCGCATCACCTTATTCGGTGAAAAAAGAGGAATGTAATATATATGATATATTTAAACGCTAAGTGATTATTGGAAATGGAATAAAAAATATCAACGCAGAAAATAAGATGACGTTTGTTTATTAAAGATAAAATTAGGTTTAGCATTAATTAAATATAATGCTGAAATCAACCCGCAATTTTTCGGATCTTTCCCCAAAAATAGTAGGGCTCGTGTGCCACTCTATTGCCGGGTGGCGCGCTGCTTACCCGGCCTACAACGGGCACCGTGCCCGTAGGCCCGATAAGCGTAGCGCCATCGGGCGGTGCCCGTCATGAGCACGGCACGGATATTCCTGAGAGCCTTACTAATGCACCGCCGATACCGCAGCTTCAATCCCTTTCAACTTCAGCTGGGTCTCCTTCAATTCTGCCAGCAGCTTCTGCTCCTGTTCGCCATAGGCCATCAGGACGATGCAGCCGTCCATCACCTTTACGCTAACCTGCTGCCCGGTTTCGAACCCAGCCTCGCGCAGCCACTTCCCGGAAAGGGTGAGGCTTGGGGTATTTTTGTTTGCACCCTGCGGGCGATATCCCACAATTAACGTGCGCTCGGTTTTTGCTGCGGGTAAGTCTGGGGTAGAATGCGGGGTAGCCATAATCAACTCCTTGATAGTTGGTGAGGTTAGCTCTCGCCGAGTACTGCGAATACTGGGCGGGGGCGTTTAAATATCAGGTCACTCATTTTAAAGGTACGTACCTGATTGGTGATAGATTGCTCTTGTAGGTACGTACATGTCAACGACGAAACGAGACCCAAACCCATCAAAGTCCGGAAAAGCACCCACTTTTCAGATCCGTATTACGCCGGAGTTGAAGGCGCAGTTTGAGGCTGCGGCTAGGGAATCTGGTATGAGTCTTGGTAACTGGCTAAAATCGCTGGGAAGAAGTGAGCTTGAACGTTTAAGAAAATAATACAAAAAGGACTTATATGATTGTTGGTCTCTTTATCCGAAATTATAAAATTTATAAAAATATGAATTTCATCCCATTTATTTCTTCTTCAAATGATCGAATGACTATTTTTGCTGGAGATAATGGTGCCGGGAAGTCTGCTATTCTTGAGAGTATGCATTGTCTTATGAATGGCGTTGATAGCAAAGAATGGGCATATACAGTAGGTCAGAAGAAAGATAGTGCGCATATTTTTCCCTTGTTTTTGATAGATAAAAAGATGTGGGGGGAAGAAGAACAGCAGATATCTAGGATTTCACATTACTTTTGGGAGCATGATTTTAATGAAATGCCTTCTAATGAAGTTGTTAAAAACTTCATAAAATATCGAAATAAATTAAAAGAGTGGTATGATTCAAAAGATTATTATTTAATAGCAATTGGTAAAGACTATGAAGGTAATATTTTACTAACAACAACATTCCACAATAAGATTACTAATGCCACAAAGAAAGATGGTGTATCTAAAGAAAAAATAGTAAGCATTTTCAAGAAAATTCTAGAGCGTTACCGTTACATATATCTTCCTGTAGAGAATAAAATAAGCGATATACTTTCACTACAGGCACATGAAATGCAAGGCATGATGGATAAAAGTGTTTCAGATGAAATAAGGCAACTTTTATCCTCCAAAGATCATTCTGTTGCAGTTAAAGAGAATATAGAGGTAAAGCCAGGAAGGCCAAGGCGTAAGGCTATGAAATATAGCGTCATTGATCTCATTAATCAGAAGTTAGAATCATATATTGACTCTTTAAATAATAAAATTCCTGATGGATATAAGTTCGAATATAAAGGTGCTATCAAGCGTCCGATTAAACCTACGGATATTTTAGATTCAATTTTTTTGAAGTGTTTCTCTTTGCGCCCTTTATCTAAAAATTCTAAAAGCATAAATAACTTGAGTTCAGGGGAGCAACGGTTAGCATTAATTGATATTGCAACAACTCTTTTGTCAACTAAAGAAGAGAAAGAAAAAGAGGTGATATTAGCAATTGATGAGCCCGAAGTATCATTAGAATCGGCACATAGGTTTGAACAATTTTGTAGTTTAATCGATTTATCTGAAAGATATGGTAGGCAGATATTTATAACTACTCATTGGTATGGCCTCGTTTTAAGGCCGATCGAGGGAACATTACACTTTATATCTAAGGATGATAGTGTTAACACTAAAATAGAATCTTTCCCACTTAATAATCTTCAGGAAAAAAGACGTTCTTTCCCAAACTCTATTGAGATTAGAAGTTATTTTGATCTCATGGCATCGATGTTGACTTTATTGAAGAAGAAAAAATATAATTGGATTTTTTGTGAGGGAACTGAAGATTATTTATATCTTCGAAGTTATCTTGCAAATAAGATAGAGAATCTATATATACTTCCATTTAATGGTTGTGGTAACATTAAGAAAATATATGATTTTCTACATGTACCTTTCTCGGATATACAAGAGAATAAAGAAATTAAAGGGAAAGTACTATGTCTAATTGATACTGATGGAAAAAATGTAATACGCATTGATGGATATAAGAAAGGTAATTATAAAAACAAATTGGGATTTTTTAGACTGAGTATTGATGGAGATAAAAGTGATTTGATATCAGTTGCATCAACGATTGGTATTAATACCGAGATTGAGGATCTTCTTGAGCCTCTTATTTTTTGGAATGTATTAAACGAGTTAAAAGAAAAAGATAGTCGCCTTAGTGACTTCATGAGTTTTTATGATCTAAACCCAGACGTGAACTATGTCAATTTGAGTTCTGATCTTGCATTCTTAAAACCTAAATCTATTGACGGATATGAAAAGAAAAAAGAATTCTATTCTTATTTGACATCACCTTGGTTAAAATCCTTAATTGCTGATAGTTATATTAAAAATATTGGAGAAACCCAAATTAGACCATGCGATAAGTGGATTAAAGAGATTATTAGGTTTTTTGAAGATGATAATGAGGAAAAGTAAGTAAATTTTGGCGGAAGATCACAGGAGTTCTATATGTAGTTTAAAATCATGTATTTATTGATATTTTAATATTTATATTCTCTTTTTTATACACATCTCTATACACATTTGCTGGACTGACAAACTATCTATTGATAAGTCACCAGTGACAGATCTCATAAAAAAACTTTTTTTTAGAAAAACTGTTCACACTGTTCACTAAGCGTTTTTATTAATAAAAATCATAATGTTATGAGGTGAAGGGTTGGTGAACAGTGAACACTTTACTGTTCACTTTTGCCGTTTTGCAGGTAAAAAAAGACCGGCTATTGCCGGTCAGGGTAGGTTATTTCGCTATGGGGTCATCACATTTCGGCAGCCAGTCGGCGTTGCTTTCCTCTCTTAGCGTGAGATTGGTTTGTATGCCCTGATTTTTTCGGCGCTTCTCATAACTAAGTCCGTACTCTTTCAGCATCGCTGGCAGTCCCTTACCGAACATGGTGAGGCTCAGGGTATTCCTGTAACCGTGGGCCTCCATATACGCCAGATAAGCATGATACAGATACAGGCGCGGCTGGCGCGGAATGATGTTGGCATTGCCAATATACATACCCTCAGGTTCCGGCAGGGCTTCCAGATAGCCGCAAAAATCAAATGTCGGATCGGCATCGCGTTTAATACTGAGCGCCTCGTCGGAGTTCTGCTGTGACTGGAGCAGAGCACGGGCAGTCATCGGGTCGCTGAACTTCTGCATAAGCTGGCGCACAATTACGGCCAGCTCACGGGCGATTTTATTCTTGAGCTGCGGGTCGCGTTCTTCGGGGGCAATCTGTTCCGGGAAATGCAGAATTACCCGGCGACGTGACACACCGCCGCTGCGGTCGGTGAAGCGCATCGGGTTATTGTTCACGGCCAGTATCACCGCCGGAATATGGGTGGAGTATGCATCCTTGTATTTCGGGTCTACTGAGACCGCATCACCGCCGGTGATGGCCTTGAGTCCTGCCCCGTCACCGCTCCACTTTTCCTGGTCAGGCAGGCGTATCAGTGAGAAGCCAATCAGCGCCGCACGTTCGCGCGGTGATTCCAGCGTTTCGATGGTGGCCGACGTGGCGTTATCTTCCCCGGCAAGCATCGTCGCAATTTCGGCCAGAATACTTTTCCCGCTCCCACCCGGCCCGGTCACCTCAATAAAGAGCTGCCAGTCGTAACGGTTTGCCAGCACCATAAACAGCGCGGCCAGAATCACATCGCGTTTTTCCGGTTTGCCACCGGCAGCACGGTCGAGCCAGCGCCAGAAGTCCGGTGCATGGGTTTCCAGCGTTTCACCCGCCACTGGCGGGGTAAAATCGACATCGCAGAGTGTGCGCAGCCAGTATGATTTATGATGCGGGCTGAATGTGCCGGTGGCGGTATCGAGTACGCCATTGCGAAAACCAATCAGACGACGCGCCGGTGCGTCCTGCTGCGGAATAATCAGTTTCAGGGTCTCCACCACCGAGGCAATTTTTCCTGACGAGAACGGGGCGCGCAGACGCTGAAATAACCCGGCCACGTCGCGGGCAAAGTCTGACGGTGGAATGATTTTCCATATCCCGGCCTCATAGCGGGACAGGAGCTGGCCGTTCGCGTCCACGGCCAGCGCTTCGCCGTAATGTTCATGCACCCGCATTGCCTTTTCACTGGTGCTCATGGCGGTAAATTCCGCCTCGCTCATGGTAGTGAAAGGACTGTCAGCCGGTGGCCGGATGGTGTCATAAATGGCTTTCCGCGTGTCCTCCTCGCCGTACTGTATAAACGCATCATTCCAGTCACCGAACACCGGTGGCAGGGCAACAATGCCCTCACAGGCATCTGCGGCCGCAGCGGCTTTACTCTGGCCGTCGCCGTTAAGGTCACGGTCGGCGGCGAGGACAATCTGACAGGCCGGGTATTTGTAACGGGCAAGGCTCGCCAGAGAAAAGAGGTTCACGGACGACAGCGCCACCATGACGCTTTCGCCGGTCAGGTGATGCACAGTGAGCGCGGTCGCATAGCCCTCCGCTATCCACAGACGTTTTCCTGCCTGTTTCTGCCCCTCGATGATATGGCATGTACCTTTTACCGCTCCGCCTTTCAGGGTGCGTTTGAGACCGTCAGAATTAATAAGCTGAAGGTTAATCAGTGCGCCGGTATCGTCATACAGCGGGACAACCACATCCCCGGCGCGGAACGTCACGCAGCCGGTTTTATGCATGACGGTGAGCGTCAGACATTCCAGAGCGGGGAAACCCTTGCGGGTGAGGTAGGCGTTGCCGGTGGCCGGTCGGGTTTTCTCCATGAGCCTGACGGCCAGCGCGGCCGCCGCTTTGCGGTCAGCCACCGTTTCAGCCTCTGCGGCCACAATCACCTCCGGGGCAACCGGCGGCAGGTTGCCGGTGACAGCATTCACCTTTTGGGCGGCCTCTGATGCGGTTACGCCGAACACTTTCTCTACCAGCTTAAGCCCGTCACCCGCGCCGCACTGGTTACAGAACCACGTCCCGCGTCCCTCTTTGTCGTCAAAGCGGAAACGGTCAGAGCCGCCGCACACCGGACAGGACTGATGGCGGTTTTTAATCACCTTCACACCCAGTGCCGGGAGAATGTTCGGCCAGTGGCCGCACGCCTGTTTTACGGTTTCCGTTACATTCATTTTCATTGTTATTTTCTCCCTCAGTGCAGTACCGGTGCGGTGATATGACGGGCGCAGAGTTCATCCATTACGGCGAGCCCAAGAAAGGACAGCGACGGCGCGGCTTTGAGTGGTCCGGCTTCCATTAAATCTTCCAGCAGGGCACAGGCAATCTGGCGGCCTTTTTCCTCGCCGTGCTGGCGCAGGTAGAAGCCCTCCAGCTCGGCGGCAATGGCGCTTTCCAGTGTGTCGAGGGTGAGGTGCGGGTAGCGGTGCTGACGTTCGCACAGGGTCAGCCAGGCACAGGCCACGGCGCGACGATACAGCGCGGCGCGTAATACGGGTGGTAATGGCTTTTTCATACGTTACCCTCCCCGGTCAGCCACTGCTGATTGCAGCGTTCGACAACGCCATCGAGCTGGGCGGTCATGAGGTAAATCACGGAGGTGAGCTGTAAGTGCTGCGCCGGGTCACGACGAACGGTGGCGCAGTCCTGCACCTGCATCAGGTCGCCGACGAGCTGGCCGACATTGCGCATATGCTCCAGACATTCGAGGTCACGGGCGGTAATAGTGGTGTGTCTCATGCGCGCACCTCCGCAACCGGAAGACGGCCAGCAAACGAGAGGACGTAATCGCGAACGAGGGAAAGACGTGCGGCGTGTTCATCACCGGCACCGGTGCGAAGCATTCAGATACGGGGTTTACGGTCTGCGCGACGAACAGCGGCAAACACAAAGACACACTGCGGGTCTGACTGGGTGAGGGTAGTAGCCATGATGGCAGCCTCCTTGAAGTTGTTTGAAAAACTACCACCGGAAACGCCAATTTCACTGGTGGCAGCCCGAACGGTGTTGGCGTAACCGGCCTTCAAGGAAACCGGCCAGCCCGAAGGCTGCCCCGACCGGACTACCTTTATCAGAAAAGGACTCTGGTGCAAGAATAAACACCACAGCCCTGTTAATGGGTGTGCCTGAGCAACGAAATCTAAATACACGCATGGCGCGTTTCGTGTCGCCTTGAAGTTATTCGGAACGCCAATTCCGGCTGCCGATTTTGCGAC
>NZ_JBKDZH010000035.1:0-155126 GCF_047971185.1 Kluyvera sp. | reverse complement strand
CGCAACTTTAGTGACGCGACCGACCAGACCACCATTCGTCAGCACTTCATCGCCTTTCGCGATGGAGCTCATCAGGTTTTTATGTTCCTTGGTACGCTTCTGCTGTGGACGCAGGATCATGAAGTAGAAAATCAGACCAAACACCACCAGCATCAGGATCAGAGACATCGGGCTACCCTGCGCCGCGCCACCGGTTGCTGCTACCGCATCAGAAATAAAAAAGCTCATTCAAAGTCCCTCATTATTAAAATTAATCAACGTTCAAAGGTGGAACGGTACGCCCCTGGCGTTGGTAAAAATCGGTCACGAAGCTCTCTAATTTACCCTCTTCGATAGCCTTGCGTAAACCAGCCATTAAGCGCTGATAGTAGCGAAGATTATGAATGGTATTGAGGCGCGCGCCCAATATTTCGTTGCAACGGTCAAGATGATGCAAGTATGCACGCGAATAATTGCGACAGGTGTAGCAATCACACTCGGCATCGAGCGTGCTGGTATCGCTTTTATGCTTAGCATTGCGGATTTTCACCACACCGTCGGTCACAAACAGATGACCGTTACGGGCGTTACGCGTTGGCATAACGCAGTCAAACATATCGATACCGCGACGAACGCCTTCCACCAGATCTTCCGGTTTACCGACGCCCATCAGATAACGCGGTTTGTCTGCCGGGATCTGCGGGCAAACGTGCTCCAGAATACGGTGCATGTCTTCCTTCGGCTCACCCACCGCCAGGCCGCCGACAGCGTAGCCATCAAAGCCAATCTCTACCAGACCTTTAACAGAGATATCACGTAAATCTTCGTAAACGCTGCCCTGAATGATGCCAAACAGCGCGTTTTTGTTGCCCAGCCCGTCAAAACGGTCGCGGCTACGCTTAGCCCAGCGCAGCGACATTTCCATCGAGCGCTTGGCGTAGTCCCAATCGGCCGGGTACGGCGTGCATTCGTCGAAGATCATCACGATGTCAGAACCGAGATCGTACTGAATCTCCATCGATTTTTCCGGATCGAGGAAGATCGGGTCGCCGTTGATTGGGTTGCGGAAGTGCACACCCTGTTCGGTGATCTTACGGATATCGCCCAGGCTGAAGACCTGGAAACCGCCGGAATCGGTAAGGATTGGTCCTTTCCACTGCATAAAACCGTGCAGGTCGCCGTGCAGCTTCATGATTTCCTGACCCGGGCGCAGCCACAGGTGGAAGGTGTTGCCGAGAATAATCTGCGCGCCGGTGGCTTCAACTTCTTCCGGCGTCATGCCCTTAACGGTGCCGTAGGTACCCACCGGCATAAAGGCAGGCGTTTCCACTACGCCACGATCGAAAACCAGGCGGCCGCGGCGAGCGCGACCGTCTGTGGTGTCCAGTTCAAATTTCATCTTCACTCCTGCGTCAGAAAAACAGTCTGACGTTTTAAATACTCATGCCGCGGATTTATTCCCCGACACGCTCAGAAATAGCCTGCGGATTGTACGTGATAAACATGGCATCGCCGTAACTAAAAAAGCGATATTTTTGTTCTACAGCAGCCTTATAGGCGTTCATGGTGTGCTGATAGCCGGCAAAAGCGGAAACCAGCATAATCAGCGTCGATTCCGGCAGGTGGAAGTTGGTCACCAGCGCATCAATCACCTGGTATTGATACCCAGGGAAAATAAAGATCTGCGTGTCGCCGAAGAACGGGGCAATCAGCTCATCTTTTGCCGCCTGCGCCGCGCTCTCCAGCGAACGCACGGAGGTGGTGCCTACCGCAATCACGCGGTTGCCGCGCGCTTTCGCTGCCAGCACCGCATCCACCACCTCTTGCGGCACTTCCGCATATTCGGAGTGCATGATGTGGTCTTCAATACTGTCGACGCGCACCGGCTGGAAGGTGCCTGCCCCTACGTGCAGGGTTACGAAGGCCATTTCGATGCCTTTCTCGCGCAGTTTCGCCAGCAGCGGCTCGTCAAAGTGCAGACCCGCAGTCGGTGCCGCAACAGCGCCCGGCTTTTCGCTATACACGGTCTGGTACAGCTCGCGGTCCGCGTCTTCATCCGGGCGGTCGATGTACGGCGGCAGCGGCATATGGCCGATGGCGTTGAGGATGTCCAGCACGCTGCGTTCATCGTCGAATTCGACTTCAAACAGCGCGTCGTGGCGGGCGACCATCGTCGCTTTAATGCTTTCATCATCGCCCAGCAGCAGCTCGGCACCCGGCTTCGGCGCTTTAGAGGCGCGAATATGTGCCAGAATACGTTTATCATCCAGCATGCGCTCGACCAGCACTTCAATCTTGCCGCCGCTGGCTTTACGGCCAAACAGGCGCGCCGGGATCACCCGGGTGTTGTTAAAGACCAGCAGATCGCCAGGGTTGAGCTTGTCGAGCAAATCGGTGAAAGTACCGTGCGTCAGCGCGCCCGTCGGCCCGTCCAGCGACAGCAAGCGACAGCTGCTACGCTCGGCTTGTGGATAGTGGGCAATCAGGGATTCAGGTAGTTCAAAGGAGAAATCGGCAACGCGCATGACTGTGACTCTGGGCTTAATAATGAGGCGGGTAGTCTAGTGCCGGGGCGTCGTCCCTGCAACCCTTACCCCTCTGGATAAACAGTAAACCATGAATTTTCTCGCTCACCTGCACCTCGCGCACCTCGCCGACAGTTCGCTGTCGGGCAATCTGCTGGCCGATTTTGTCCGCGGCAATCCGCAGCAGGACTACCCAGCTCCGATTGTCGAGGGTATCCATATGCATCGCCGCATCGACGTGCTGACCGACAACCTGCCGCAGGTAAAAGAAGCGCGCGAGTGGTTTCGCCCCGAAACCCGCCGCGTCGCGCCGATTACGCTCGACGTGATGTGGGATCACTTTCTTTCCCGCCACTGGGCGCGCCTCTCCCCCGACATCGCCCTGCCGGACTTTGTGCGCTATGCCCGCGCGGAGGTGAGCACTATCCTGCCGCACGCGCCGACGCGCTTCCTCACCCTGAATGAACATCTGTGGTCTGAACGCTGGCTGGAACGTTACGCCGAGATGGCGTTTATCCAGCGTGTACTGAACGGCATGGCCAGCCGCCGCCCGAAGCTCGACGCCCTGCGGGATTCCTGGCACGATCTGGACGCTCACTACGCCGAGCTGGAGACCCGCTTCTGGCAGTTTTATCCGCAAATGATGCGCCAGGCGAAAAACAAAGCGCTGTAGCCCTTGCGCTATGGCCGGGAACCGCTATGCTTATTTATTTGCGAAAAATAAAATATTGATAGGTAAAACCTATCCAATTAATCGTCATAGCCTTTTTGTGTTAACCGCCTGCCCTCCCTATACTGGCCCGCGTTGCGTTCCATTAACCTTATAAATTCAAAGGAGAACCCCATGGTTCTGGTTACTCGTCAAGCGCCTGACTTCACCGCCGCAGCGGTACTGGGCAACGGTGAAATCGTTGAGAAATTCAATTTCAAACAGCACACCCAGGGTAAAGCCACCGTGCTGTTCTTCTGGCCGATGGACTTCACCTTCGTTTGCCCGTCTGAGCTGATCGCTTTCGACAAACGTTACGAAGAGTTCCAGAAACGCGGCGTGGAAGTTGTTGGCGTCTCTTTTGACTCTGAATTCGTACACAACGCATGGCGTAACACGCCGGTCGACAAAGGCGGCATCGGCGCGGTGAAATACGCGATGGTGGCTGACGTTAAGCGTGAAATCCAGAAAGCCTACGGCATTGAGCACCCGGACGAAGGCGTTGCCCTGCGCGGTTCCTTCCTGATCGACGCCAACGGCGTGGTTCGTCACCAGGTGGTTAACGACCTGCCGCTGGGCCGTAACATCGACGAAATGCTGCGTATGGTTGATGCGCTGCAGTTCCACGAGCAGCACGGCGAAGTGTGCCCGGCGCAGTGGGAAAAAGGGAAAGAAGGCATGAACGCGTCTCCGGACGGCGTGGCTAAGTACCTGAGCGAGAACGTCTCCAGCCTGTAATCGGCTCACGTTCTGTTGAAAAGGCTCGCATTTTGCGAGCCTTTTTTGTTATCCGCAGATTAAAACGAGAAGCAGGAACAGCCCAGTGCGCCCCAGAAGGCGCGGTCATCGGATACCGGCACGCCCGATTTGCGCGCCAGATCGTGTTGATGCCCATGCACACCGCAGCTACCGCAGCACTGGTGCATCTGTACTACCGCACCGATATGCTCGGATCCCGGAGGCGCTGAACGATAGTGCCCCTGCACTTTCACCACCGGTGACCACTCCGGCAGCACCGGGATTGGCGGCGGCGCCAGAGGGGTAAAGTGCCCGGCGGCGTACACCACGCGGCCATCGACAATCGTCATCACCGACTCAATGCCCTTGATCTCCTCTTCCGGTACGCTGAAATAATCCTTCGACAGCGTCACCAGATCGGCCAGTTGCCCGGCGGCAATACGGCCTTTTTTGCCCTGCTCGCTGGAGAACCAGGCGCTACCCGCCGTCCACAGCTCCAGCGCCACGTCGCGCGGCAGACGATTTTCATCATCATACATCGCCATCCCGCCGACAGTGCGCCCGGAGACCAGCCAGTACAGCGCCGTCCACGGGTTATAGCTCGCCACGCGGGTCGCATCGGTACCCAGCCCGACCGGCACTTCCATCTCCAGCATCTTCGCCACCGGCGGGGTATGTTTCACCGCGTCTTTGCCGTAGCGATCGACAAAGTATTCGCCCTGGAAGGCCATGCGGTGCTGTACCGCAATGCCGCCGCCCAGCGCCTTCACGCGCTCGATATTACGCTCGGTGATGGTTTCCGCGTGGTCAAAGAACCAGTGCAGGCCGCTAAACGGAATATCGCGATTGACCTTCTCAAACACGTCGAGCATCCGGCTGATGGATTCATCATAGGTCGCGTGCAGACGGAACGGCCAGCGGTGCTCCACCAGATGGCGCACCACCCGCTCCAGTTCCTCTTCCATACCCGGCGGCAGATCCGGGCGCGGTTGCAGGAAGTCTTCAAAATCCGCCGCCGAGAACACCAGCATCTCCCCGGCCCCGTTGGCGCGATAAAAATCGGTGCCCTGGCCGGGTTTGAGCATATCGGTCCAGCGCTCAAAATCCTCCAGCTCCTGCTTCGGACGCTGGGTAAACAGGTTATAGGCGATACGAATGGTCATCTGTTTATTGGCGTGCAGCTGCTCAATAATTTCGTAATCTTCCGGGTAGTTCTGGAAACCGCCGCCCGCATCGATAGCGCTGGTCAGCCCCAGGCGATTCAGCTCGCGCATAAACTGGCGGGTGGAGTTCACCTGCTGCTCCAGCGGCAGCTTCGGCCCTTTTGCCAGCGTGGCGTAGAGGATCATGGCGTTCGGTTTGGCGATCAGCATCCCGGTGGGGTTGCCGTTGTTATCGCGCACGATCTCGCCGCCCGCCGGGGCCGGAGTCTCTTTGGTGTAGCCGACGGCCTTCAGCGCCGCGCGGTTCAGCAGCGCGCGATCGTAGAGGTGCAGCACAAACACCGGGGTGTCCGGCGCGGCGTCGTTCAGCTCTTCCAGCGTCGGCATCCGCCGCTCGGCGAACTGGAACTCGCTCCAGCCGCCCACCACGCGCACCCACTGCGGTGACGGCGTGCGATCGGCCTGCTCTTTCAGCATCCGCAGCGCGTCGGCCAGCGACGGCACGCCCTCCCAGCGCAGTTCAAGGTTGTAGTTCAGCCCGCCGCGGATCAGGTGCAGGTGCGAGTCGTTAAGACCGGGGATCAGCGTATGACCGTGAAGATCGATAATCTGCGTGCCTTCACCGGCATATGACATCATCTGTGCGTCGCTGCCGACGGCGAGGATCTTACCGTCGGCGATCGCCACCGCTTCGGCGCGCGGCTGTTGCGGATCCAGGGTATGAATCTGCCCCTGGGTTAAAATCAGTGTGGCTGTTTGTGACATAGCGTTTTCCTCGTGCCGGTCAGGCTTTTTTCAGCCAGCCGGCAAACAGGCGGGTCACGATGGGCATCCAGAGCCAGACCACCAGCGCGACCACACAGGCATCATTGAGAAAGTGCAGCAACAAGGTTCCCTTCAGGGAGGGCAGCAGCGCCCCGGTCACCGCAGGCACCAGATTGGTGCTGGGAAAAATCACCAGCAGAGTGATCAGAAACTGCTTCCAGCGCTTCGGCTGGCGCACGTGCGCGGCGGGCGGCGTAAACCAGAAAGCGGCTTCGGTGCGCACTTCGGTGCGATCGCCTTCGCCCAGCAGCGGCGCGATCTTTTCCACCAGCTGGCGGCGCACATCAGACTGGGTCCAGGCATAAAGATGCTCGAGGGTGTCGAAGCGGATGATAATGTTCCACGCCGTCTGTCCGTCAACCGGGCGAATAACGTTGGCCCCTAAATGGCCGGGATAATTGGCCGCCACGGGCATAATTTCGCCTAACCAGGCTTCATATTGCGCGACGTGTTCAGGGCGAATGGCGTGGGTAATAACCAGCGTGACGTGCTTTTGCGTCATGACGATAGGTTCCTTGCGCTTGCCAACCGACGGGGAGAGGCCCCGTCGGCATCCTCACCTTAGGCTTTACGTTCCGGTGCGCCGTGCACCATGGTGTACGCGTAATCCACGCCCATGCCGTAAGCGCCGCTGTGCTCGCGCACCAGATCCATCACCGCATCGTAGGTCTCTTTACGCGACCAGTCGCGCTGGTACTCGAGCAGCACCTGCTGCCAGGTCACCGGCACCGCGCCAGCCTGCACCATGCGGTCAATCGAGCGCTCATGCGCATCGACGGAGGTACCGCCGGAGGTGTCGGTTACTACATACACTTCATAGCCCGCTTCCAGCGCCATCAGCGCCGGGAAGGTCAGACACACTTCGGTCCACAGCGCGGAGATGATCAGCTTTTTACGCCCGGTGGCTTCTACCGCTTTCACAAAAGCGGCGTCTTCCCAGGAGTTCATTGAGGTACGTTCGATAGGCTTCACGTCAGGATGGACGGCAAGTAATTCCGGCCAGATATAGCCGCTAAAACTTTTGGTTTCTACGGAGGTATAAATCACCGGAACATTAAATATTTTCCCAGCCTTGGCTAAGGCCACGGTATTATTTTTCAGCGTCTGGCGGTCAATATTCGCCACGCCAAAAGACATTTGCGGCTGATGGTCAATAAAAATGAGCGTAGAGTTTTTAGGGTCAATCAGTTCCCGAATAGACATAACACACCTTCTTAATCAATAAGTTAAAAGGTAACGGTCTTACACTGCCGTCAGCAGCAGGATCCTGAATCAGAAAGCTTGTTGAGTATAGCGGGAAATTTCTAACGAGTTATTAAAGAAAACTTACCAAACCATGACGATAATAATTTCCTCTGGTGATATATCCTGACGACATCAAAAAAATGCGCGAGTTTTATCTAATTTATTCACTGGCATTGTGTTTCTCTATTCGTTAAAACGTAGGGGGTTATTTTTCAGGATATTTTTCGCTTATGCGTATCAATCTGGACGTGCTGCTCATTCTCGACGCGCTCGACACACACGGTTCTTTCGCCGCCGCCGCCGACTCATTGTTTAAAACTCCGGCGGCGCTCAGCTATATGATCCAGAAGCTAGAGAGCGATCTGAACATTGAACTGCTGGATCGCTCCGGACACCGGGCAAAATTTACCGATACCGGCAGAATGATGCTGGAAAAGGGCCGTTTACTGCTGAATGCCGCGAAAGAGCTGGAAAAACAGGCGCTGCAGATGAGCGCCGGCTGGGAAAAGGATCTGGCGATCGCGCTGGACGACTCCTTCCCGTTCGCCACGCTGCTGCCGATGATTGAGGCCTTTTACGCGCTCAACAAACAAACCCGGCTGAACTTCACGCACCATACGCTGGCGGGGTCGTGGGAAGATCTGACCCACAACGGCGCGGATATTATTCTGGGCGCCATCAACGAACCGCCCACCGCCGCCGCCTGGTCTTACCGGATGCTCGGCACGCTGGACAACGTGTTTGTGGTCGCCCCCGGCCACCCGCTCGCCGCCGCGCCTGAGGGGTTAACCAACGAGCAGCTGTGCCTGCACCGGGCGGTGATCATCAGCGACAGCGCTCGCGTTTGCCACCCTTTGCAAAGTAACCTGATGGATGAGCAGCCGCAGCTGCGCGTCGATGATTTTGCCAGCAAGGTGCAGCTGCTGCGCGCCGGGCTGGGCTGCGGTTTTCTGCCCCGCCATATCGCCAGCCCGTGGCTGGCGAGCGGCGAATTGGTAGAGAAAACGGTGATCTCATTCCGGCAAAAAGATGTCGCCTATATGGCCTGGCGCAACGGCAGCGACGGGCTGGCCCAGCGCTGGTGGCGGGAAACCCTGCTCGCCAGCACCGAGATTGCCCGCCTGTATCAGTGAGCGGTCCAGACGGTGGCGGAAATCGCCGGGAGGGACAGCCTGAGGTCGGTTAACTGGCCTTCCCCTTCCTGACGCAGCCACCCCTTCACGGCAAGCAGTGGCGATGTCGGGAGCGCCACGTCACCGGCTTCGCCACGGTTAATCGCCACCAGCACGCGCTCTGCGCCCAGTACGCGCAGGAACACCACCACGTCACCCTCGGCGTACAGCACCTGGCATCCGCCGTGGCGAAGGGCGGGCGTCGCTTTACGCAGCGCGGCTAAGCGCTGATACAGCGCCAACAGCGCCGTGTCCTGCTGGCTTTCACGCCATGGGAACGGTTTGCGGCACAGCGGATCGTTATCGCCGTCCAGCCCCACCTCATCGCCATAATAGATACACGGCACGCCGGGCCAGCTAAACAGCCACACCACCGCCAGCGGCAGGCACGCCACGTCACGGCCCAGCAGCGATTTAAAACGCGCGGTGTCGTGACTATCGAGCTGGTTGAACATGCGCAGCTGCTGCTGATGCGACAGCCCGGCGCGGTAGTTTTCCATCCACGCGATACAGGTTTGCGCATCAATTTTCTGCGGGTCGTAGGAGATATCGGTATTGGCGAGGAAGCCCCACAGCGGGAAGGTGAAGCCGCGATAGTTCATCGCTGAATCCTCCGCGTCCTGCTGCAACCACTGGCGCGCGTCGCCGAAGTGTTCGCCGAACACGAAGGCATCCGGGCGCGCCGCCTTCGCCGCCTGGGTAATCGCCGCCACGTGCTTGAGGTTATTCTTCGCCCCGCCCGCTTCGCCGAGCATATGCACCACGTCCAGCCGCCAGCCGTCCATGCTCCACGGCGCTTTCAGCCAGTGGCGCACGATGCTGTCCTCAGCGCCGTAGATTTCATCAATCAGCGTCGGCGACTGATAGTCGAGCTTCGGCAGGCTGGAATACCCCAGCCAGTCCAGCGCCTGACCTTCGGCAGAGAAACTGTAATGGTCGCGCCACGGTGAAACGGCGTGATGGCAGGCGCCGTTTTCGCTGCGGCGATGGCGATCGAACCAGCCGTGGGTATCCCCGCTGTGGTTGAAGACGCCGTCAAGAATCAGCCGCATCCCTTCGCGCTGGGTATTGTGCCGCAGGCGCAGCAGGGCCTCGTTGCCGCCAAACTGCGGGTCCACTTCACGGTAGTTTTCGGTGTCGTATTTGTGCACGCTCGGGGCGGTAAATACCGGGTTCAGATACAGCGCGGTCACGCCCAGCGCCTTCAGATACGGCAGCTTTTCGCTGATGCCGTCGAGGTCGCCGCCGTAGAAGGTCGAGCCGCCCGCCTCGGCGGTTAACGGTTCGTCCCAGTCGCGCAGAATGATATCGTGCCCGGCGGCATGGTGATGGTAGACCTTGTCCTGCTGCTCGCTACGCTTCTGACTACGTGCGAAACGATCGGGGAAAATCTGGTAGAAAATCTGATCGGTGACCCACTGCGGGCCATTATCCGGGCTGTCATAGGCAAACAGCTCCAGCTTAGCCGGCGGAAAGGCGCTAAAACCGGTGGGGGCAAACCACAGCTGGCGGTCATCCCACAGCAGCTTGAAGGCGTAGCGGCGGCGCGGCTGGCCTTCATGCAGCGCGATCTCCGCACGCCACTGCACCACTTCCGGCGCGGGGCCTTTCGCGCTGCGGCGCATCGGCACCGCCATCTCTTCGTTATCCACTTCCGATCGCATCGTCACCCGCTGCGGCAGGTCATCGCCACGCAGCCACAGAGTGACAATCAGTTTGTCCTGCTGCGGTTTAATAAAGGGCGCAACCGGAAGGTGCCAGGCGTTTAACATCATCTATCCCCTATCATCAAAATGAGCACACCTTGCCATAGGCACATGTCACCCTAATCCTCTTTTAGGCTTTTTTGTAGGGAGGAGGACGGGGGCGCAGATTTCAGAGACAAAAAACCCGGCGCGAGGCCGGGTTTGACAAGCGCTGCGGTGATTAACGGCTGCGGCGGGTTTTAAATACCCAGCCCACCAGCAGCAGCAGGATCCACGCGAAACCGACGTACAGCGAGATACGGGTATCCGGGTGATAGCCAATCAGGCCGATGATAAACACCAGGAATACCAGCCCCACGATGGTGGTGGTGACGCCGCCCGGCACTTTAAACTTCAGCGCTTTGACTTCGTCAGCCGACAGACGTCGACGGAACGCCACCTGCGACAGCAGGATCATAATCCACACCCACACGGTGGCGAAGGTGGCCAGCGACGCAATCACCAGGAAGACGTTTTCCGGCATGATGTAGTTCAGGTACACCGCAAACAGCAGCGCGATAGTCATCACCATGACCGTCACCCACGGAATGCCGCGACGCGAGGTTTTGGCGAACACCTTCGGCGCGCTGCCCTGCTCGGCCATGCCGTGCAGCATACGGCCTACGCCGAACACGTCGGAGTTAATCGCCGACAGCGACGCCGTCAGCACCACGAAGTTCAGAATACTGGCCGCAAAGGTAATGCCCATATGCTGGAAAGTCAGTACGAACGGGCTGCCGTCGGTGCCGACCTGGTTCCACGGGTAGATGGACATAATCACGAACAGGGTACCCACGTAGAACACCAGAATACGCATCGGTACCGAGTTAATCGCGCGCGGAATGGATTTCTCCGGGTCTTTCGCTTCCCCGGCGGTGATCCCGATAATCTCGATACCCCCGTAGGCGAACATCACCATCTGCAATGACATCACCATGCCGAGCCAGCCGTTGCTGAAGAAGCCGCCGTTGCTCCACAGGTTATGAATCCCCGTTGGCTGCCCGCCGTTGCCGATGCCCCAGATAATGATACCGAAACCAGCCACGATCATGATGATAATGGTGGCCACCTTGAAGAAGGAGAACCAGAACTCCAGCTCGCCGAACACCTTCACGCTCATCAGGTTGATGGCGCAGATAATCAGCACCACGCTGAGCACCCAGATCCAGTGCGGCACCGCCGGGAACCAGACGCCCATATAGATGCCGAACGCGGTTACGTCGGCGATGGCGACAATCAGGATCTCAAAACAGTAGGTCCAGCCGGTGATGTAGCCCGCCAGCGGGCCAAGGTTTTCCTGCGCATAGCGGGAGAACGAGCTGGCGGCAGGGTTATGTACCGACATCTCGCCCAGCGCGCGCATAATGATGTAAGCGGCGACGCCGCCGATAATATAGGCCAGCAGAACGCTGGGCCCGGCCATCTTGATGGCGTCGGCGGAGCCGTAAAACAGCCCGGTGCCAATCGCCGATCCGAGGGCCATAAAGCGAATGTGTCGGGTGCTTAGCCCGCGCTTCAGCTTGTTGTTTTCCATCGTTTCCAGTGCCATGTCATACCCATCATCCCCCGCGTTACCGCGAGCGACTTAGGTGAAAGTACCCAAAATAAAAAACCACGGAACATCACGTTCCGTGGTTAAACACCTGCCTTCGCGACGCGGATTAGTGCGCGCTTGATGTCACCTGGCGGCCCGCGGTGCGGTCCCAGATAATGGCCAGAACCGCCATCACGACCGTCGGCATCAGCCATGCCAGACCCTGCTCTGCCAGCGGCAGGCGAGCGGTCCATGCCGGCAGCACGTCTGCGAACGCAGAGGCTTTAATCCCGTCAAGGATACCAAAAACAAGGCTGATAAACATCGGTGGTGCAATAACGCGGCCCGAATTATGCCACCAATTACGCGTAAAGCTGAGGACTACAAGTGCGATACACGGCGGATAGATAGCCGTCAGCACCGGAATCGAAATCTGAATCAGATGGCTCAGCCCCAGATTCGACACCGCCATAGAGAACAGGCCGAGGATAAACACCAGCGTGCGGTAGGAGAACGGCAGGTACTGAGCAAAGAACTCGGCACAGGCACAGGTCAGGCCAACCGCGGTCACCAGACAGGCGATAAAGATCAGCGCCGCCAGCAGGAAGCTGCCCGCACCGCCGAAGGTGTGCTGGACGTAAGCGTGGAGAATCGCCGCGCCGTTGGCATTCTGATCGACCAGAATCGCGCTATCAGAGCCCAGGCGGAACAGCGCCAGATACAGCAGCGTTAAGCCCACACCGGCCATCAGGCCAGCCCAGATAGTATAGCGAGTCAGTAAACGCGCTTCCGTCACGCCGCGAGAACGCGCCGCGTTGACGATAACGATACCAAACACCATCGCGCCAAGCGTATCCATGGTCAGGTAGCCGTTGACGAAACCGTTAGAAAACGCCGCCGTTTCATAGGCATCCAGCGCATGGCTGATCGGGCCCGCCGGCCAGATAACCGCGGCAACGGCCAGCACAATCAGTGCCAGGATTTTCAGCGGCGCCAGGAAGTTGCCGACGGTATCGAGCAGCTTGCCCGGATACAGCGAGACCAGAATCACCAGCGCAAAATAGATAAGGCTATAGATAAACAGCGGCAGTTCACCGCTACCGGTCAGCGGCGCAATACCAATTTCAAAGGAGACGGTCGCGGTACGCGGCGTGGCAAACAGCGGCCCTACCGCCAGGTAGCACACGGTCGCCAGCAGCACGCCCGCCACTTTGCCAATGGGGGTACTCAGGCTATCAACGCCGCCGCCCACTTTGGCCAGTGCGACGACGGTAAGCACCGGAAGACCCACAGCAGTAATCAGAAAGCCGATCGCCGCGGTCCAGACGTGAGGACCTGCCTGCAAACCAACCATTGGAGGGAAAATGATGTTGCCTGCGCCAACGAACAACGCGAAGGTCATAAAGCCCAGGGCGATGATGTCACGCGATTTTAATTGATGGGTCATATGTAACTACTGCCTGTGGATGTGGTGTTGTAAAACAAAATTTATCGCAATAGATTCAGCGGAATGATACAGAGCAAACCAACGATAAACTCAGAGGGATATGCTCCCTTCGCGGCGTAAATAAGAATAGTTTTTTGATTTACCGCGCATATACAGTCTGTTTACGACCGTATGGGGGGCAATTTAAACGCTTATAACGTTTTAAAGCAACACGGGATCGTAAAACCAGATGATTATCTTGATAGTTAATTAACATCCAGACTTATTAACTGGATTTGAGAAAAACATCCGGCTAATCATGCGAACAAAAAACAACCAGACGTTCGTTAATCAGGCGACGTTTCATTGACTGCAAAGCAAACAGACCAGCCGAGGCTGGTCTGTGGAAAGTTAAGATGACAAGCAGGCGATCAGCCGCTGTTTTTGGCAATTAAACGTTCCGGCAGCAGGAAGCTAAAGCACGACCCTTTGCCGATTTCGCTGGTGATATCCAGCCGACTCTCGTGGTGGCTGACCGCGTGCTTCACAATCGCCAGCCCCAGGCCGCTGCCGCCGGTCTGCCTTGAACGCGCTTTATCCACGCGATAGAAACGTTCGGTCAGTCTCGGCAGGTGCTCCGGCGCAATCCCCGGGCCGTTATCTTCCACGCTGAACAGCGCGCCGTGCGGCACATGCCGCCAGCGCACGGTAATTAACGTGCCTTCCGGCGTATGGTTGACGGCGTTGTAGACCAGGTTCGACATCGCGCTGCGCAGCTGATCCTCGTTGCCGAGCACCTTCAGCGTTTCATCGATCTCAAAGCGGAACTGATGCTTATGCTGGCTGAGCGTCTGCGCTTCTCGCTCCACCACCCGCAGCATCATCGGCACATCGATTTTTTCATTCAGCATCAGCGTCGGCGAGGCCTCAATCTTCGACAGCGTTAACAGCTGCCTGACCAGCCCTTCCATGCGCTGGGTCTGCTCACGCATGGTGTGCAGCGCCTTCTCACGCACGTTTCCTTCCAGCACCTGCTCCTGCATCATCTCCAGATAGCCCTGCAGCACGGTTAACGGCGTGCGTAGCTCGTGGCTGACGTTGGCGAAGAAGTTACGCCGCGCCCCTTCCAGCTGGTGCATTTGCGTCACGTCGCGCGCCACCATCAGCAGCTGACGGTCGGTATACGGCATAATGCGGATTTCCAGATGACGACCGTTATTCAGCACCAGGTGCAGCGGCTTGAGGAAATCGCGTTTTTTGAGGTGTTGGGTAAATTCGGGGTAGCGCAGCAGGTTGAGGATATTTTGCCCGCTATCGTCGGGCCAGCGAAGCCCCAGCAGCTGCTGGGCCAGGCCATTACACCAGAAAATCGCCCCTTCTTCGGTGGTCAGCACCACCGCATCCGGCAGCGACTCGGCGCCGCTGCGAAAGCGTTTAATCAGGTTTCCCAGCTCGCGGCGGCGCTTTTTATTGCGCAGCTGCATCTGGTTAAGCCCGTACAGTAACGGCTCCCAGCTGCCGCGTCCCGGCGGCGGCGTCATACTTCTATCGACCCACAACCACCAGGATAAACGTAATAAATTCCAGAAATGCCAGACCAGCAGCCCGGTCACCGCCACCAGCAAAAACCACGGCAGATAACCGAAAATAAGCCCAAGTATCACCGCCGGGAGGCAGCATAACAGCAGCTCCAGGGCCAGCCTTTTCCATGACAGCCGTTCCAGCACGCGTCACACTCCTGTTAACAATTAGAATCGGGCGGAGAAACGATAGCCCGTACCGCGAACGGTTTGCACCATACGGTCGTGGCCGCTGTGCTCCAGCGCCTTACGCAAACGACGAATATGAACATCGACGGTGCGGTCTTCCACATACACGTTGGTGCCCCAGACGTGGTTCAACAGCTGTTCGCGGCTATAAACGCGTTCCGGGTGAGTCATAAAGAAGTGCAGCAGCTTAAATTCGGTAGGGCCCATATCCAGCGGGTTTTCGCCAGTCATCACGCGATGAGACGTGGGATCCAGGCTCAGGCCCTGCATCTCAATCACCTCTTCCACCGCCATCGGCGAAATACGGCGCATGACGGCTTTAATACGCGCCACCAGCTCTTTGGGTGAGAACGGCTTGGTGATGTAGTCGTCGGCGCCGGTTTCCAGACCGCGCACCCGATCTTCCTCTTCACCGCGGGCGGTGAGCATCACCACCGGGATATCGCGGGTTAAGGCTTCACGCTTGATATGCTTGATAAATTGTAGACCCGAGCCGCCCGGTAACATCCAGTCGAGCAAAATCAGGTCGGGCCAGGGTTCGTTCAGTTTTGCGACTGCGGTATCGTAATCTTCCGCTTCCACCGGCTGAAAACCGTTTTGTTCCAGCACGAAACAGACCATCTCGCGGATTGGCGCTTCATCTTCAACGACCAGAATACGTCTTGCCATTATTTGCCCTGTTTTTAGACATCAGTATTATATACGGCGTCATTATGCGTCAGATTTATGACACTTTTATGATAAACATGACCGTTTGATGATCGCGCAAGGCCGTTTATGACGCGCACATCGACCCCAGCATAGGTGAATGTTTATAATCAACTTTACGTCACTTCTCACGGAATCGCTATGCGCATCATCCATACCTCGGACTGGCACCTCGGCCAGAACTTCTACAGCAAGAGCCGCGCGGCCGAGCATGACGCCTTCCTGCACTGGCTGCTAACCACCGCCGAGGCGGAGCGCGTAGACGCAATTATCGTCGCGGGCGATATCTTCGATACCGGTTCGCCGCCGAGCTATGCCCGCGAACTGTATAACCGCTTTGTGGTCAACCTGCAGCAAACGGGCTGCCATCTGGTGGTGCTGGCGGGCAACCATGACTCCGTCGCCACCCTGAATGAATCGCGCGATATTCTGTCGTTCCTCAACACCACGGTGATTGCCAGCGCCGGCCACGCGCCGTTGATGCTGAACCGGCGCGACGGCACGCCCGGCGCGGTGTTCTGCCCGGTGCCGTTTCTGCGTCCGCGTGACATCATCACCAGCCAGGCGGGGCTTTCTGGCAATGAAAAAGTACGCCAGGTGCTGGAGAGCATTACCGATTACTACCAGCAGCAGTATCAACAGGCCTGCGCCCTGCGCGGCGATCGGCCGCTGCCGATCATCGCCAGCGGCCACCTGACCACCGTCGGAGCCAGCAAAAGCGACGCGGTGCGCGATATCTACATCGGCACGCTCGACGCCTTCCCGGCGCAAAATTTCCCGCCCGCCGACTACATCGCGCTGGGGCATATCCACCGGGCGCAAAAAATTGGCGGCAGCGAGCATATTCGCTATAGCGGTTCGCCGCTGGCGCTGAGTTTTGATGAAACCGGCAAAGAGAAAAGCGTAAATCTGGTGACCTTTAGCGACGGTAAACTGGCGGATGTGACCCCGCTGACCGTCCCGGTCACCCAGGCGCTGGCGGTGATTAAAGGCGATTTTGATAGCATCAGTGCCCAGCTGGCGGCGTGGAAAGAAACAGAGGCCGACGCCAGCACCTGGCTCGACATCGAAATCACCAGCGACGAATACCTGCACGACATCCAGCGCAAAATCCAGGCCATCACCGACGATCTGCCGGTAGACGTGCTGCTGGTCCGCCGTAGCCGCGAGCAGCGCCAGCGCATTCTGGCCAGCCAGACGCGTGAGACCTTAAGCGAGCTGAGCATTGAAGAGGTGTTCCACCGCCGCCTGGCGCTGGAAACGCTGGAAGAACCGCAGCAGCAGCGCCTGCAAACGCTGTTTAACGAAACGCTAAACAGCCTTGGCGAGGAGCAACAGCCATGAAAATTCTCAGCCTGCGTCTGAAAAACCTCAACTCGCTGAAGGGCGAGTGGAAAATCGACTTCGCCGAGGAGCCGTTCGCCAGCAACGGCCTGTTCGCCATCACCGGCCCGACCGGCGCGGGCAAAACCACCCTGCTCGACGCCATCTGCCTGGCGCTGTACCACGAGACGCCGCGCCTCAATACCGTGTCGCAGTCGCAAAACGATCTGATGACCCGCGACACCGCCGAATGTCTGGCGGAGGTCGAGTTTGAGGTGCAGGGCGTGGCCTATCGCGCCTTCTGGAGCCAGAACCGCGCGCGTAACCAGCCGGACGGCAATTTACAGGCCCCTCGCGTTGAGCTGGCGCGCTGCGCCGACGGGCAGATCCTGGCCGATAAAGTCAAAGATAAGCTGGAGATGACCGCGTCGCTGAGCGGGCTGGACTACGGCCGCTTTACCCGTTCGATGCTGCTGTCGCAGGGGCAGTTTGCCGCCTTCCTGAACGCCAAACCGAAAGAGCGCGCCGAACTGCTGGAAGAGCTGACCGGCACCGAAATCTACGGCCAGATTTCGGCGCAGGTGTTTGAAAAACATAAGCTGGCGCGTAACGACCTCGACAAACTCCAGGCTCAGGCCAGCGGCGTCGCGCTGCTGAGCGAAGAGCAACGGCTGGCCCTGCAACAAAGTTTGCAGGCGCTCACTTCCGATGAGAAGCAGTGGCAACAGCAGCAGGCGACCGCCGTCACCCATCAACAATGGCTGTCACGCCAGCGCGAACTGGAGCACGACGGGCAGAAAACCCGGCAGGCGCTGACGGAAGCCCAGCAGGCGCTGGAAGCCGCGCAGCCGCAGCTTGCCGCGTTGAGCCGGGCACAGCCCGCGGAAACGCTGCGCCCGCACTGGGCGCAGATGCAGGAACAGGCCGCGACGCTCGCCAGAACCCGCGCGCAGGTCCTGCAAGTGAACACTCGCTTACAGGAATCGCGGGCCTTACGTGACCGCATTCGCCACAGCGCGGAACGCCAGAACGCCACGCTGACGCAATCGCTGCACCAGCATCAGCAGTGGCTACAGGCACACGACCATATCCAGCGCTGGCAGGGCGAGCTGACCGGCTGGCGCAGCGCATTTGCCCAGCAGACGCGGGAGCGCACACAGTTACAGGCCCTGGAACAGCGTCGCAGCGCGCTGGCCAGGCAGCTCGCCGATTTGCCGCCTTCCGCCCTGACGCTCTCGCAGGAGGAGGTTGCCGCGCAGATTGCCGAACATGCGGCGGCGCGCCCGCTGCGCCAGCAGCTCAGCGCCCTGCACGCACGGTTTATCCCGCTCCACGCCCGTCGCCAGCAATTGATTGACGCGCAGCAGCAGCGCCAGCAGCAGCTGGAGAAAATCACCGCCGAGCTAGCCCAGCTGCGACAGGCCTATAAAGATAAAAAACAGCAGCTTGCCGACGTTAAGGCCATTTGCGACCTCGAAGCCACCATCGTGAAGCTGGAAGCCGAACGCGCGCGCCTGCAGCCGGGCGCACCATGCCCGCTGTGCGGTTCCACCAGCCACCCGGCGCTGGCCGAATACCAGGCGCTGACGCCGGACGCCAACAAAGCGCGCCGCGACGCGCTGGAAAAAGAGGTTTCGCAGCTGGCAGAAAACGGCGCAGCGCTGCGCGGCCAGCAGGAGACGCTGCAAAAGCAGCAGCAGAAAGAAAACGACGAGCTGGCATCGCTTTCTCAGCAGGAGCAAGCACTCACCTCACAATGGCAGGAGACTATCCAGCGTCTGCACATCGACCTGCAACCCGCTGGCGATATCAACGGCTGGCTGGCCGCCCAGGACGACGCCGAACAGCTGCGCTATCAGCACAGCCAGCGCCTGGCGCTGGAGCAACAGCTTCGCGAGCTTGAAACGCAGCACGCGCAGCTGCGCGAGGAGCAGGAACAGCGCACCGCCGCGCTGCGCCAGGCGCTGACAGCCTTTGCTCTGGCGCTGCCGGAAGCTGACGACGAAAGACGTTGGCTGGCGGCGCGCGAAGCCGAGATAAGCCAGTGGCAACAGCAGCAATCGCAGATGCAAAGCACCCAACAGCAGCTGGCGCTGATTCAGCCGCTGCTGGAAACGCTGCCCCCCGCCACTAGCGCCGACGAAGGTCAACACACCGCGCTGGACGGCTGGCAGCAGGTGCATCATGACTGCGTGTCGCTGGAAAGCCAGTGGCAGACGCTTCAGCAGCAGGAAGCGCTGGAAAATCAGCGTCTTCAGCAGACAGAACAGACCTTCGACCACCAGCTGGCCGCATCACATTTCCCCGACCGTCAGGCGTTTCTCGATGCTTTACTGGACGCCAGCGAACGCCAGCGTCTCGAGCAGCTTAAACAGACGCTCGAGGCCCAGCACCAGCAGCGGCAGACTCTTGCCGCGCAGGTGACTGAAGCGCAGCAGCAGCATCTGGCTCAACGCCCGGAAACGCTGGCGGCGGAGTTAACCCTTGCCGACGTGGAGGAACAGCTCCAGCGACTTGCGCGCGGGCTTCGCGAAAACAGCGAGCGTCAGGGCGAACTACGCCAGCAGCTCAAGCAGGATGAAGACAATCGCCAGCAGCAGCAGTCGCTGTTCGTGGAGATTGAAAAAGCCAGCGCCGTGCTGGAAGACTGGGCGCATCTGAATGCGCTGATTGGCTCGAAAGAAGGCGATAAATTCCGCAAGTTCGCCCAGGGGCTGACGCTGGATAATCTGGTGTGGCTCGCCAACGAGCAGCTCAGCCGCCTGCATGGCCGCTACCTGTTGCAGCGCAAAGCCAGCGACGCGCTGGAGCTGGAAGTGGTCGATACCTGGCAGGCCGACGCGGTGCGCGATACCCGCACGCTCTCCGGCGGCGAAAGCTTCCTCGTGAGCCTCGCGCTGGCGCTGGCGCTTTCCGACCTGGTTAGCCACAAAACGCGCATCGACTCGCTGTTCCTGGATGAAGGCTTCGGCACGCTCGACAGCGAAACGCTGGATACCGCGCTCGACGCGCTGGATGCGCTAAACGCCAGCGGCAAAATTATCGGCGTGATCAGCCACGTCGAGGCGATGAAAGAGCGGATTCCGGTGCAGATTAAGGTGAAGAAAATCAACGGGCTGGGATATAGCCGACTGGATAAAATGTTTAGCGTGGAGTGAGGTTTCCCTCACCCCGGCCCTCTCCCAAGGGGAGAGGGAAAAAACGCTGCCGAACGGTTCCCTCTCCCTCAGGGAGAGGGTGAGGGCCAAATCACGCTGGCCACAGCCACGCCGCCCCGCGCACCCCGCTCGAATCCCCGTGCAACGCTTTGCGGATCGGCGTCTCGCACTCCCCTCCGAACACCCACTCTTTCACCAACGGCGGCACCGTCTGATACAGCCGCTCAACGTTACTCATCCCGCCGCCCAGCACAATCACGTCCGGGTCGAGAATATTCACCACGTGGGCTAGTGATTTCGCCAGCCGCTGCTCGTAGCGGCTCAAAGCCTGCTCTGCCAGCGCATCCCCTTCATCGACTAGCCGCATAATGTCGCTGCCTTTCAATGGGCTGCCGCCTAATCGCTGGTAGTCAGTCGCAAAACCGGTGCCGGAAATAAAGGTCTCAATACAGCCCTGTTTCCCGCAGTAGCACGGCACTTCCGCGCGATAGCGAAGCTCATCGTCATTCATCCACGGCAGCGGATTATGGCCCCACTCCCCCGCCGTCCCGTTGCCGCCAATATGCGCGCGGCCGCCCATCGCCACGCCCGCGCCGCAGCCGGTGCCGATAATCACCGCAAACACCGTCTGCGCGCCCGCCGCCGCGCCGTCTACCGCTTCCGACACCGCAAGACAGTTGGCGTCGTTCGCCAGCCGCACCTCGCGATTCAGACGGCGGCTTAAATCTTTATCAAACGGCTGGCCGTTAAGCCAGGTGGAATTGGCGTTTTTCACCACCCCGGTATAGGGCGAAATGGAGCCGGGAATCCCCATCCCCACCGTCCCGGTTTGCCCGGTTGCCTCTTCGGCCAGCGCGACAAGATGCGCAATGTTCTCAATGGTTTGCAGGTAGTCCCGCGGTGTCGGCAAACGGTGACGATAAAGCTGCTCCCCGCGCTCGCTCAGCGCGATGACTTCCGTTTTCGTTCCGCCTAAATCGATACCAATTCGCATTCATCGCTCCTGTTTAAAACAATGCAAGGCCGTGGACAATTCGTTATCATTGCCCGCTGATTTAACGATAACACCGTGGAAATTATCATGCTGTGGTTCAAAAATTTAATGGTTTATCGTCTTAGCCGCGACATCTCACTGCGCGCGGAAGAGATGGAAAAACAGCTCGCTGAGATGACCTTCACCCCGTGCGGCAGCCAGGATATGGCGAAAACCGGCTGGGTACCGCCGATGGGCTCACACAGCGATGCGCTGACGCACACAGCGAATGGCCAGATCATTATCTGCGCGCGTAAAGAAGAGAAGATCCTGCCCTCTCCGGTGATTAAACAGGCGCTGGAAGCGAAGATCCAGAAACTGGAAGCCGATCAGGGCCGCAAGCTGAAAAAGACCGAAAAAGATTCCCTGAAGGACGAGGTGCTGCACTCGCTGCTGCCGCGCGCTTTCAGCCGCTTCAGCCAGACGATGATGTGGATCGACACCGTGAACGATCTGATTATGGTCGACTGCGCCAGCGCCAAAAAAGCGGAAGATACGCTGGCGCTGCTGCGTAAAAGCCTCGGCTCGCTGCCGGTGGTGCCGCTGACGCTGGAAAACCCGATCGAGCTGACGCTGACCGAGTGGGTCCGCTCTGGTACTACGGCGCAGGGCTTCCAGCTGCTCGATGAAGCCGAGCTGAAAGCGATCCTCGAAGACGGCGGCGTGATCCGCGCGAAAAAACAGGATCTGGTGTGCGACGAAATTGCGGTACACATCGAAGCGGGTAAGCTGGTGACTAAGCTGGCCCTCGACTGGCAGCAGCGCATTCAGTTCGTCATGTGCGACGACGGCTCGATTAAGCGCCTGAAGTTCTGCGATGAACTGCGCGATCAGAACGAAGATATCGACCGTGACGACTACGCCCAGCGTTTCGATGCCGACTTTATTCTGATGACCGGCGAGCTGGCGGCGCTGATTAAGAGCCTGGTGGAAGGGTTAGGCGGCGAAGCGCAGCGTTAATCAAGCCAGGTAAGGCAGCCCGGCATCGCATCGCGACGCCGGGAGTGTCTCCGGCGTCGGTAATAGCACGCCTTGTCCGGGCTACCGTCTATTAAGCGAAATCGTATACGTTCCCGATCCCAGGAGACATTCCTGTCCTGCGCGCTCCCATTCCTCTGGTATCAGCAATGTCGCCTGCATATTAACGGGGATCGTCAGCATCACCTGCGCCTGTTCTCCTTCCCGCTGCCAACAAATAGCCACTTCGCCATACGGTGACCAATAGCTTGCCTCGGCGCTACTCACCTCTGTATTTCCCACATCCGGGCGGAATACAATTTTATTTCCCGCGACCGCATCTGACGCAAAATCCAGCCCAGCAAGATAGCGATATAGCCACTCACCCACAGCCCCATAGGCGTAATGGTTAAACGAATTCATATTGTCACTCCAGAAGCTACCGTCGGCTTTAATACCGTCCCAGTGCTCCCAGACGGTAGTCGCCCCCTGATGAACGGAAAACAGCCATGATGGGAATGTCGTCTGGCACAGCAAACGCACTGCCGTTTGATGGTAGCCATACTCAGAAAGCACCGGGCACAGATACGGGGTACCCAGGAAGCCAGTATCCAGATGAAAATCACGTGCTGCGACAAGCTCATGCAGTCGCCGCGCGGCGCGTGCGGACTGCGCCTCGTCCAGTAGATGGAACGCCAACGGCAGAATATGCGCAGTTTGCGTGTCCGCTTTCATCTCACCCTCTGCGGTAAGCCAGTCACGGACAAAGCGCGCTTTAATCTGCACAAACCACTCGCGGTAGCGCTGGGCCTCATCTTCAAGCCCCAGCGCTTGTGCGGCCAGGGAAAGCAGATTCGTCACATGAGCATAAAAAGCATTGGCAACTAAATAGACCGGCGTCGCGCCAAAATAACTGTCCGGCTTGGCATCCAACGCTAACCAGTCGCCGAACTGGAATCCGCTGTTCCATACCCAGGGATCATCGCCAGTAGCGTGGACGTAGTGAACCCAGGCCTTCATCGAGGGCCAATGCTGAGCCAACAATGCTTTATCACCGTAGGTCTGATACAGCGTCCAGGGACAGATAACCGCCGCATCCCCCCAGCCGGAGGAAGTGTAGGTCTCATCCCCCCAGATTTTCGAAATGTAATCTCGCAGAATATCCGGAATCACCATCGGAACACTGCCATCCGGCTTTTGATCGGCGGCGAGGCTGCGTAGCCATTTGCTGAAAAAATGATGGATGTTGTAATTAAACGCCGCGGTTCGCATAAAAATATGCGCATCTCCCGTCCAACCTAGACGTTCATCACGCTGCGGGCAGTCGGTCGGGATATCGACAAAGTTACCACGCTGGCCCCAGATAATATTCTGGTAGAGTTGGTTGATATCCTCCCGTGAACAGCGGAAATGCCCGGTACGCCTCATATCAGTATGCAGTACTTCACCAGTGATACAGGCCAGCAGCTGGGCGTCGCTAAGTTCATTCAGCCCCTGAATTTCAAGATAGCGGAACCCCTGGAATGAAAACTGCGCCGCATAGTCCAGTGGTTCGCCATTTCCTACTATCTCAACCCGCTGGTCGGCGCCGCGTAGGTTTGCCGTATAAAGCTCACCTTCGCGATCCAGCACTTCTCCGTGACGCAAGATAATCTGTGCGCCGTGGGGCAAGGTGGTACGAATACGTATCCGTCCCACCATATTTTGCCCCATATCGATCAAGGCCCGTCGCGCGTTACGACTGACCAGCGCCTGCGGTTTAAGACAGTCGGTAACCCGCACCGGTTCGGCTATTTGTGGAACCAACCATGCGCAGCGAGAAGGAACAACGTCAACATTTCTCCATCCTTGTGTATCGGTAGAGGAAGCCCAATCGCGCGGTTCTACGCGCGCGTCCCAGCGCTCACCGTGATAAAAACTGCTATGACTTTGCCCGGCAAGGCGACACTGCCAGCTTTTGTCGCTGATAAGCAGCTGTTCCGCCCCGTCTTCGTAGATGATCTTTAACTGGACAAACAGTGCCTTACAGTCACCGTAAAGCTCACGTCGCTTCAGCCAGCTCAGCTCGCCTTTGTACCATCCTTCCGCCAGACGCGCGCCAATCGCCACCTGTGGTTGCGTCAGTAGCGCAGTGACATCGTAAACCTGATACTGAATATGGTCCTGATAGCTGGTCCAACCGGGGCTAAAGAGCGCATCACTAACGCTTTGCTCATTGATCTGTAGCTGGTAGATACCCAGCGCAGAAGCATACAGTCGCGCGCATTTAACCTTCCCCCGCAGCCGGAATGACTTGCGCAGCAGGTGAACGCTCTCAGGCGGCGTATCGTTACCATCCGGCGAAATCCACTGCGCGCGCCACGGCGTAGCGGCATCAGGGGCACACTCCAGCCAGCCGGGCTGGCTCCAGCAACATACCCGCCGCGAATTATCTTCAATCCGCACGCGGTAAAAATAGCGCTGTTCGGGAAGCGGAATAAATCCTGGGGCGATCACCTGCTGTGATTGCTGAGACCTCACCCAATCACTGTCATAGATACATGTCTGGAAATCCGCATCTGTCGATATTTGCAGATGATAGCGATGCTGAATAACGTTCTGCTGCTTGTCGCCATCAATTATCCAGCTGAATGAGATTGCATGCGCATCCATGCCCAGATTCGCAGCCGAACCCTGACAGGTCACTGATAAGATCGTGATCATTTTATTTACCTTACGCTTTACTATGAATGAGTGTTTTCGAGCTGGTGATTTCCCGCTGGTAAAAATAAAAGACCATGACCACTAGCCAGCATAATATTGCCGGGCCAGCGCAACGTACGAGATTAATCGCAGCCAATGAACTGGCGCTTTGTATCACCTGATTTGGAACATATCCGGCCCACTCCATAATAAATCCAGCAAATGCCGCAGAGAGTGCAAAACCGATTTGCATCGATAGCGCATTTAACGAAAAAAGCATCCCATCGCTGCGCTGGCCGGTCATTACCTCTATTCTGTCCGACGTTTCTGCCATCATCCCAGTAATTGCCACCAACAGGACGCCGATCCCGAGACTAAATACTGCGGCCAACGCAAAGTAAATCATTGGCAGCGCCACTGGAGAGAAAATCATAAATATACAGACGCTCCCCATGACCATATAGGTACATTTAGCCGATTGACTATTACCAAATTTAGCGATAAGCCACGGGGCACCTAATGAGCCAATAACTTTACAGGTATAACTCATAAAAATGTATGCGGGGATAAGCTCCGGTTCACGCAGATAATATTTCAGATAATAAATACCGACGCTGTTCTGTAAACCCACGCTAAGGCCAAAGGCGATCATGGCCAGTACCACGCAGCGCACCGCTACGCTACCGTAGGCCTGTTTGATAGCAGCAAAGAAATGCGGTTTACTGCCCGTTGACGCGCTGGCAATCTCTTTCGTCGAAAAGAACAGCATCCAGGAAAAGAGAATACTGAGAATGCCGACAATCCAGCCGACGGCCAGGAAACCGCTGGCGTCATGACCTTTACCAAAAAAGTAAATCAGCGGCATCACCAGTGGCGCAATAATCATCCCCGCCACGTTAGAAAAAGCACGGCTTAGTGCAATCAGCTGGCTGCGCTGGGTAACATCACGCGTCAGGTTGGGAACCAGCCCCCAAATAGCGACATCAATACAGGTAAAGCAGAGCCCCGCGATGTTATAGACGATCAGCGCATAGATAAACTTCATTGTCAGCGACAGATCGGGCACCCAGAACATTAGCACGGTGAACAGGCAAAACGGTAAGGGAACGATCAGCAGCCAGGGGCGGAAACGGCCCCAGCGCGTCTGCGTGCGATCCATTACCGTACCAATAAAAGGGTTTGAGAACGCATCGATCAGCCGCGTGATCAGCAAGATCATTCCCGCCATCGCAGCCGTTAGCCCGAAGACATCGGTATAAAACACCATCAAATAAGACGTTACGACAACGCTAAAAATATCTTTGCTAAATGCGCCGCTGCCGAAACTTAGCTTTTGCCACCACGACAATTCCATAGCCAATCACCTTGAGTAGGATAGTGTTACCAGTCTTATCTAATGCTCCATCGAACACATTACTGACAATGCCAGCTTTGTTCGACAACTGGCAGGCTGAATAAAACGGCGCTGCGCGCTTCACATTTCCGTAAACCAGACTACCTGCTCATGCATTTCTGTGCTGCAATGAAGAAATAGAGGCTGGAGGAGCAATGATGTACCGGATCTTTTTTGATAAATACTTTGCGGCACAAAGCCAGCCAATAGCCGTACATAAAACCAATCCCGAAGTGAACAATATTGAACACGACCATGATTTTGAAGAACTGGTGATCGTCGATCGTGGGAGCGGTACGCATATTTTAAACGGTGAGCCGATAGCCATTCAGACCGGCGACGTTTTTTATATTCAGCGGCAGGACTATCACTATTATGAGAATATGGGCTCGCTTTGCCTGACGAATATACTGTTACGGGATGATATCAAATTCATTAATATCCCTTCATTACATCAGGTTTTAACCAATACGTTTGCCGAGTCATCGTCAAGTATTTACCGGCTGAACCTGCAATACCGTGCCACCTATAATCAACTAATTCAGCAGCTAAGCGAAACGCTGAATCAGCAGGATCCGCTGGTGATCGTTCGTCGTGAAGGGCTATTGCTACAGCTTATCTCACTGCTGAGCTTTCATCGCGTACGTGCGCAGCCCGTGCGAAGCCATAGCGGCATTGAGCCACTGCTCGATGAAATTCGGTTACGCCATACGGGGGAAATTCAGTGGGACGCGCTGTGCGAAAAATACGCTATTTCGCAGCGGACGCTGTATCGCGCAACGCGTAAGCTCACGGGATATTCACCGGAAAACTACCTGCTGCGCCTGCGCCTGAGTACGGCGAAACACATGCTACTTTTCAGCGAGGAATCAATTACCTGGATAGCTTTTGAGTGCGGTTTTATCAACGCTTCGCATTTTTCCCAAAGCTATAAGCGGATTTATAATATTTCCCCTACCGATGAGCGAAAGCGTCGGGGAGGACACTAAACGCCCCTCCAGCCTCAGCAGGAAGGGCAATCATTACAGATAGCGGCACAGATAAGACGTTGGCTCTGCAACCTGCAGGTTAAACTCGCTGTGGCCCGGCACGTTGAAAACTTCCCCGGCAGCGTAGACTTTCCACTCGGTTTCACCCGGTAACAGCACGTTCAGCGCGCCGCTGATGACGGTCATTTCTTCCGGCTGCGCGGTGCCGAAGGTGTACTCGCCTTCCGCCATCACGCCCACGCTTGCACGCCCGGTGCTGCTGCTGGAAAAACCAATGGATTTCACTTTTCCGTCGAAGTATTCGTTACTTTGAAGCATAAACAGGCCCTTATTATCGTGTCGTCAAAAGACCAATATAGGGGGGCGAACAGAAACCTGTCACGCGAAATTCTACCGTTAACACAATAATTCTGCCGCCAGTCTGGCGACCAGCACATTCGACAGTAAAACAGGCACATCCAGCGCTTTTTGTAATAGGTCGCGGTGTCGCTGATGGTAGCTGAGCGAGTCCAGAACCAGCACGTCGGCCCCTCTGTCGAGCAGCGAATGCGCGGCGGAAATGAGATGCTGATCGGTATCGCGAAGCGGATTTGCCAGGGCGTAATAGGGAGAATTCGTCAGCATTTGCCACTTTTCCTGCTGGGCGTCGAGCAACGCTTCCACAGGAACCAGCACGCCAACCTGATGACCGTCGACAATCGAGGAGACCAGCGGCGGAATAATACGCTGCGGCTCAAGCAGCATCGCGTTGCGCGCCACCATACTGCGAAGCTTGAACGTATTCAGCAATAGAATAACGTCATACGACTGATTATCGAGAATTTCAATCACCGCCTGTAGACTTTGTTCAACCTTCGGGCGAGACACTTCAGCAAATTGGTTATCGCTTAACAGGACCAGTAAACGCTCTTCACCGGGTTGGGGTGCATACTCTTCCATGACGTCGGCACGGCTCATTTTGCCTAACAGGCTAATGTGGGTGATCTGATCTTCCCTGATGTGCTCGGTCAAAAGCGGCAAGACTTCACTGACGGGCACCACCCCTATCGTAAGAATCGCCATCGTTGCACTCATGTTATTTACCTTCTGCTTTTCTGAAAGCTTACTTTACAAATAGCCACCTGGATGGATGAAAAATACCGCTCAGAAGCGTAGCACCTGTCGCGGATGACGGAATGTAAAGATTCCAGTTATTTCCAATACTCTCCTGATATATTTTGATTTTAACTTTTTCATAACATACAGAATAGGTAAAAAATGTGATTTGCGCCCGACATAGCCACAAAATAAAAAGGGTTATATCGGCAGCGCTCAGCAGAAGATGAGGAAGAAATGAGGTAAAAGCGGTGGCCCCGCTAGCTGGCGGTCGCCAGGTGCAGGGCGTCAAGGATCAGCGTCACCACGCGCTCTGGCGTGGCGGAAGCGTCAACGATGTAATGTGCGGTTGCGCGGTACAGCGCATCGCGCTGGGCCAGTACGTCGGCAACTTCTTCGCTAATGGGTTTGCCGGTCAGCGTCGGGCGCTGGTCGGCTTCTGGAAAGGCTTCCAGACGACGCGCCAGAACGGGAACCGGCGCATTCAGGTACACCACCACCCCATTCTGGCGCATAAATTCGCAGTTCACCGGGGCGAGAATGATGCCGCCGCCGGTGGCGATAACCGTACCGGGCTGGGTGACGGAGATAAGGGTTTCGGTCTCTCTGCCGCGAAAGCCCTGCCAGCCTTCCGCCGCCACAATATCCGCCACGCTCATACCTGACCGCTGCTGTAACACCTGGTCAGTATCAACAAAACGGAAATCGCAGGCATGGGTAAGCGCTTGACCTATTGTTGTTTTTCCGCAGCCTCTGGCTCCGATCAGAAAAATAGGTTGTGTCATTACCTGGAATTCCCCCTGGTGACGCGACAATGCGGGATCTGTGTGTGAGTCGTGAATCATACCACCAAACTAGTACACAAGTAAGTGTAAACTTTTTATTACAACAAGAGTAATTCTGAACGCTTAATCTGCTTTATAAGCCTACAGAGACCAAGCGTAAAGCGTAAAAAAATAATTCCATAAAGCGTTGCGCTAACAGTACATGAAACCGTCAGGCTTTGACAAGCCGAACGACGCGGCAAAGGTAGCACATTCCGCTGACAGAAATCCCGTCAGCCGCGTTTTACCGCCAGCAGCCACTTATCGAGCTCGGCGGCAAACTGCTGGCGGTCGCGCTGGGAAAGCGCGCTGGGGCCGCCGGTCTGAATACCGCTCGAGCGCATGGTGTCCATAAAGTCGCGCAGGGTCAGACGCTCGCGGATGGTCGCGTCGCTGTAGCGTTCACCGCGCGGGTTCAGCGCCGCGCCGCCCTTCTCCAGCACCTCTGCCGCCAGCGGGATATCGGCGGTAACCACCAGATCGCCGGGCTGACACAGACGCACGATTTCATTATCGGCAACGTCAAACCCCTTCGGCACCACCATGGCGCGGATAAAGCGCGACGGCGGCACGCGCAGATACTGGTTCGCCACCAGCACCAGTTCAATCTGCGTACGGTCTGCGGCGCGATACAGCACCTCTTTAATCACGTTCGGACACGCGTCGGCATCCACCCAAATCGTCATACTCACTCCGGTTAACGCTGGCTTTTAAAGGGCGATTATACGGTAAGCGCGACCCCGGGCGTAATAATGTGCAGCCATCGTCACAAAAGTACGTTACCCATCGCCGGGAATGGCCTATAACAGTACACTACGAAAAAAACAGACAGAGGGAGAGAGATGATGGAGAAGAAAATTGGCTTCATTGGCTGCGGTAACATGGGAAAAGCCATTCTTGGCGGCCTGATTGCCAGCGGACAGGTACTTCCTGGGCAGATTTGGGTTTACACCCCCTCCCCGGATAAAGTCGCCGCGCTGCGCGATAAGTTCGGCATTAACGCGGCGCAAAGCCCGCAGGATGTCGCGCAGATCGCGGATATCGTCTTCGGAGCCGTCAAACCGGGCATTATGGTGAAGGTGCTGAGCGACATCGCCTCCAGCCTGAACAAAGATTCACTGGTGGTCTCCATTGCCGCTGGCGTGACCCTCGATCAGCTGGCACGCGCGCTGGGCCACGATCGTAAAATCGTCCGCGCTATGCCAAACACCCCGTCGCTAGTCAAAGCCGGGATGACGTCGGTTACGCCAAATGCGCTGGTGACGCCGGAAGATATCGCCGACGTGCTGAATATTTTCCGCTGCTTCGGGGAAGCCGAAGAGATTGCCGAACCGATGATTCATCCAGTGGTTGGCGTCAGCGGTTCTGCGCCCGCCTATGTGTTCATGTTTATCGAAGCGATGGCCGATGCCGCCGTGCTGGGCGGAATGCCGCGCGCGCAGGCCTATAAATTTGCCGCCCAGGCGGTGATGGGCTCCGCGAAGATGGTGCTGGAAACCGGTAAACATCCGGGCGAACTGAAAGACATGGTGTGCTCGCCTGGCGGCACCACTATCGAAGCGGTACGCGTGCTGGAAGAGAAAGGCTTCCGCTCGGCGGTGATCGAAGCGATGGCGAAATGCATGGAAAAATCGGACAAGATGAGCAAGTCCTGATGAAACTGGCCCGGCTAACAGTGCCGGGCCAGCAAGCTTGCCATAAACGGTGAACCTATTTTTTCTTCAGACAGGTACTCATAAAGGTTTTCCGCTCGTCGCCCTTCAGGGTCTTCTGAGCCGCCTGCGCGTTACAGTCCTTCATTTTCTGCTGCTGCGGCGTTAACGCTTTGCCATCAGCGGCCGCCCCTTCCCCTTTCAGACAGCTGCTCATATAGGTTTTGCGCTCATCGCCCTTCAGGGTTTTGGCGGTAGCCTGTTGATTACAGCTGCTCATTCGCTGCTGCTGCGGCGTCAGGGTCTTCTCCGGCGCGGCGGCGGTGGTGGCCGCAGAAACGGCGCTGGCCGCAAACAGACCACACAGTAGGGTAACCAGTAATGTTATTTTCATTACACCATCCTTTTGTGAGTAGAACTCTGTAAGTCTGGTCGCTGACAGGAATTTTACCAGACCGGCAGCCGATAATTTGCCGCCGGTCCGGCCGGGGCGTTACAGCCCCAGGGCGGCTTTCATGGTGTAGTAGAGATCGGTCTGATCGGTCAGGCCCACCACGTTAGCGGCATGCGGGCCGTAGGCCGCAATGCGCAGCTGGGTGCCGGTATGCTCCATCGACTCTTCTTCCGAGTTGCCGTAGCTCATCACCATCACGGAACCGTCTTTGGTGTTCAGCGCCTGAGTCAGGCCCGGCGCTTTGGTTTCCGGCGGAATAATCTGGCTGGAGTGCGCGTGGTCGGCGGTGACAATCACCAGCGTATTGCCGTCTTTTTTCGCAAATTCCAGCGCTTTCTGCACCGCTTCGTCGAGATCGACCGTTTCGCCGATCTGGCCGCACGGGTTGGCCGCGTGATCCTGTTTATCGATGGACGCGCCTTCAACCTGCAGGAAGAACCCTTTTTCACTGGTGCTCAGCAGCGAGATGGCTTTGTCGGTCATCTGCGCCAGGGTCGGCACGCTGGCGTCACGCTTCGGATTCGGCGCGCAGGTCACCACCGGTTTGTCGAGGTTGCCGTGATAAGAGGCCTTTGGCCCTTCCCAGCGCACCGGCATATTGCCGTCAGAGAACAGCCCCAGCAGCGGTTTGTCCTGATTGGCCTCGGTGATAGCTGCCAGCGTGGTGGCGTTATCCACTAGCTGGTAGCCGCGCGCCTGCGCCTGTTCGCGCAGGGTTTTGCCCTGCCACTCGCCGGCGGTGGCGGTTTCCGCGAAGGTTTTCGCGCCGCCGCCCAGCGTCACGTCCGGGCGGGCGTTCAGCAGCTGTTCGGTAATCGAGCCTTTGCCGCCTTTTTCCAGCGCGTTGGTCGGGCATTTTTCGCTGGTGACGCTCGGGCCGTAGCATTTACGCGAGGTGACATGCGAAATCAGGGCCGCGGGCGTCGCGTCCTGCAGTTCGGCGGTTGAAACGTTCCCGGTTGCCAGCCCTGCGGCCTTCGCCAGCTCCAGAATGGTCTGGTGATCTTTTTCATGAATATCAACGCCCAGCGCGCCGTTATAGGTCTTCACGCCGGTGCTCCAGGCGGTGGCCGATGCGGCGGAATCGGTCACGTAGTCCGGTTTGCCGGTCTTTTTGTTCAGCGCATAGTGGGTGTACTGGCCGGTCAGCGGCAGCGCGTCGATACCTTTAAAATAGCCGCCCGCGCCTTCAGCGTAGTTGCGGGCGGCGGTAATTTCAGAATCGCCCATTCCATCGCCAATCAGCAAAATCACGTTTTTGGCCTGTTTATTATTGAGGGAGGCGCGAATTGCCTCGGTCTGATCGGCAGATAAACGGCGTGCACCGCCCGGCTGGGTGATATCCCCTTGCGCGGCACGGTTATCGAGAACGGCGGTCTCCGCGTGAGCGGCTGGCAGACCGAGAAGAGGTAATAAAGCAGCAACGATAGCACTGTATTTCACGTTAGTTTCTCCATGTACAAATACTTAAAAAAGAAAACACGGAGACTGTAAGAAAAGAGCGTGACAGTTTAATGACAGCGCTAAATAAGCAGAGACCTACTAATTTTCGGGGGTCAGAAATAACCGTTTGACATGGTTATATAATAATTCGTGATTATGATCGGCGGCATCTTCTGGCGGCGTGAGTTTATTCAGCGTTGCCGCAATATCATTTTCCAGCTGAGCCCGTGGCTCTTGCTTCAAATGCTGTAGCAGCGTGGTCACCACCACCTCAAGCGCATCAACCTGTATACGCAGGGCGTTTGCTTCATCTTCCTTTTCGGCCAGTTTTACCAGCAATTCAGCAATGAAATTTTTCATCGCGCGTTATCCTTGTAGACAGCGATGGGCAGGACACCAGTCCTGTAAAAATAAATAGACCGTGAAAACAGACGGTCTATTCCCCTTTGGCAAGCAGGAATAGGATTACAATATCCAGACAATTCTGCAAGAGTCACTCGCAAAAATATAATCCTCATGAATATCAGGGCATTGTTTTCTTTTTCCGTCAGCGAAACGTTTTGATAGCATAATAATGCAAAGTCATGGCACAAAGTTGAATAAGAAAGGAGTAACACGAGGGAATAACGTTATGCCATTAATTCCCTCGTTAACGTGATATTACTGTCGAACCGGCTGAGTGCGGCGTAGCATAACCGCCAGTTGCCATAGGTTAATCAGCACAATCACCGCCGTGGCAATAAATACCCAGCGGAACCCGGCCATTGCCGATATGGATGCGCCAATCAGCGGCCCGGCCACGTTACCCAGATACATAAACGATTGGTTATAGCCAAATATACGCCCGGTGACGCGCTCGCTAATATATTTGAGCAGCAGCGTTTGCACCGCCGGCAGCATCGCGCCGTCGGCAAAACCGAGAATAAAACGCAGAATGCCAAGCTGGAGCGGCGTGGTCACAAACGACATGGCCAAAAACAGCACCACCGCAAAGATCAGCGTGCCCAGTAAAATACGCGCAGTGCCGATACGGTCGCCCAATTTACCCAGCCGTGGCGCGGAAATCAGCGCCGAGACGCCGGGCACCGCGGCAATCATGCCGCTTAAAAAGGCGATGTTGGTGCTGTCGGGTGACATGGACTTGATAAACAGCGCCAGAATCGGGCTAATCGAGCCGTTGCACAGCTGAATGACCATGGTGGTGACAAACAGGCTAATCACCAGCCCCGGATACGGCAGCGAAGCAAACACCGCCTTGCCGCTCAGCTTCTCGCCCTTTTCCAGCACCGGACGCGCGCCCTCTTTAATCAGAAACAACGTCACCAGGAAGCTCACCATCAGCAGGAACGCGGTGATAAAGAACACCATCCGCAGGCCCACGTGGTCGGCGAGGAAACCGCCGAGCAGCGGTCCGCCGATCACGCCGGTGATCTGCGCCGTGGAGAGAGTGCTGAGCGCCCAGCCGCTGCGCTCGCGCGGCACCTGTGAGGCCACCAGCGCCATCGCGTTGGGAATATAGCCGGACGTTAAGCCCATAATGGCGCGCAGGAAAAAGAGCTGCCAGACGTTGGTGGCGAAAGCCTGGAGCAGAATTGCCACCGCCATCCCGAGCGACGCGCGCAGCAGCATCAGCTTGCGGCCTTTACGGTCGGCGAGGCTGCCCCACATTGGCGAGACGATGGCCGACACCAGGAAGGTGACGCTGAAGGTTAAGCCCGACCACATGGACAGCGACTCGTGCGAGGTCACCCCCAACTGCGCCACGTAAAGCGGTAAAAAAGGCAAAATTTGGCTAATCGCCAGCCCGGTGAAAAAACAGCCGAACCAGACGGAAATAAGGTTAACCTTCCAGGATTCCATAACGACGCGTTTGACTTCAATTGACGAGAACAGGCGATCAGGTTAGCAAGTTGCCCTTCTCGCCGTATTGTCAGAGATGCTTAATCGATTATTTCAGGATTTTATCAGCCAAATAGCCGATTTGTGTGACATATATCACGATAAAATCGCTAGCCGTTAGTGACTTATGCTTAGTGCCTGTAGATGATTTGCGCGGAACGATATGGAAAAGGCAGATAGCCCGCAACGCCCGTGGTATGTTATGTGCTTTGCGTTTGGAATGGATGGAAATAGAGAATGGCAAAGTTGCGGGTTGGGATTGTTTTTGGCGGCAAATCGGCGGAGCACGAGGTCTCCCTACAGTCCGCGAAGAATATCGTAGAAGCGATTGATAAAACGCGTTTTGACGTCGTGCTGTTAGGTATTGATAAGCAGGGACAGTGGCACATCAGCGATGCGCAAAACTATCTGCTCAACCCCCAGGACCCCGCACGTATCGCGCTGCGCCCTTCTGCCACCACGCTGGCCCATATTCCAGGCCGCGAGCACCAGCAGATGATCGACGCCGAAAGCGGCCAGCCGCTGGACGCCATCGACGTGATTTTCCCGATCGTGCACGGTACGCTGGGGGAAGATGGCTCCCTGCAGGGAATGCTGCGCATGGCCAACCTGCCGTTCGTCGGCTCCGACGTGCTAGGCTCTGCCGCCTGCATGGATAAAGACGTCACCAAGCGCCTGCTGCGCGACGCCGGGCTCTCCATTGCGCCGTTCGTTACCCTGACGCGCCGCAACCGCGACAGCTTCACTTTCGATGAGATCAAAACAAAGCTGGGCCTGCCGCTGTTCGTTAAGCCTGCAAACCAGGGCTCTTCGGTGGGCGTCAGCAAAGTCAATAATGCCGAGCAGTATGCCAGCGCCGTGGCGCTGGCGTTCGAATTCGACCATAAAGTGGTGGTAGAACAGGGCATTAAAGGCCGCGAAATTGAATGTGCGGTGCTGGGCAATGACGATCCGCAGGCCAGCACCTGCGGCGAGATCGTGCTGAACAGCGATTTCTACGCTTACGACACCAAGTACATTGATGATAACGGCGCGAAAGTGGTGGTTCCTGCGGCGATCTCCGCGGAAGTGAACGACAAAATCCGCGGTGTGGCGATTGAAGCTTATCAGACGCTGGGCTGTAGCGGCATGGCGCGCGTCGACGTGTTCCTGACCGCCGATAACGCGGTGGTGATTAACGAAATCAACACCCTGCCCGGCTTTACCAATATCAGCATGTACCCGAAACTGTGGCAGGCCAGCGGGCTGGACTACACTTCGCTGATTACCCGTCTGATTGAGCTGGCGCTGGAGCGCCATCAGGCCGATAAGGCGCTGAAAACGTCGATGAACGACTAAAACCACCTTCCGGGGGCGCGGCAATGCGCCCCTGAAACCTCTTCAGCGCCTACTCTTCCCGTCGACGAATAATAAACCCAGCCAGCCAGAAGCTAATCAGCCAGGTTACCAGCCCTACGGCATAGGTTTGCCAGCCTTTTGCCTCGAATCCCAGCAGGCCGACAACGCCGTTAAGAATAAAGATCAGACCGATCGCAAACGCGTAGTAGTGCCAGTCGCGGCGGATTTTTACAGGCAGGTTCATAACGGCTCCATCATAAAAAAAACAGGATGCCATAAACCCGCAACAGCGTCTGTGGTGTGAAAGGCAGTTAGCGAATGTTAAATGGATTTAACGTCAAGCAGAAGTGGGAAATAGCAGAATCGGATCGCAAAACCAGGAATAATCTGGCTCAAAATTTACCATAAATCCGATATTGACAATCGCCATCTGCTGCCACACTCACCGCAGTATCACGCAATCATCCGTCTTCACGTTACCCAGGGGGTCCCAATGACAGATTTTACGTTGTCAAAGCTCATGTTCAGTGGGAAAAAAAAGGCGTCCTCCGCCTCCGGCAACCTGGCGTACGCGCTGTTTGTTCTGCTGTGCTTTTCCGTCGGCGCGCAGCTGCTGTCGCTGGTGCTGCACGCACCGGGTATCTATGAGCACCTGATGCAGATTCAGAACAGCGGACGCCCGCGGGTGGAAATTGGCATCGGCGTGGGCACGCTCTTCGGCGTCGTGCCGTTCCTGGCAGGCTGCGCGATCCTCGGCGTGGTGTCTCTGGTGCACCGCCTGCGCCATCACGATTAGTTGATCGCCATACATTTAGCCCGACGTTCATCAACCCGTTTCGCAAACCACGCGGTAGTTAACTGACGGGTGATTTTCGGGCTTTCCAGCTGGATGCCCGGCAGCATCTCACGAGCCAGCGGTTTCCCCACCTTCTGCTCGGCAATCTTATATACCCCTTTGTACAGCGCGGTGTTTTCAAACGCCTGGCTATCGCCTTTCTGTAGCTGGCGGTGAATTTCCGCGTCGCTTAGCGACAGCTTATCCGCCAGCTTCCTGACCGCTTTTTCGGTGCTGCCCGCTTCATCGCTGCCGTACAGAATCACGTCGCCATCCAGCGCCAGCTTCACGCCGGTCGCCTTGCTGACCGCATACTGGAAAGCCGCGTTGCGGCTGGCGTACCAGCCCGCGTTAAAGTCGGCAAAGCGGTAGAGAGGCGCCGTGTAGTTCGCCGGATAGTTCAACAAATGATAGGTACCAAACCACAGGCCGCCGCGCAGTGAAAACACCTCCTGGCGTACGGTGCCGTCCATTTTCCACGGGTAGTTATCCTGATGCTGTTCGGCGAAGGCGATGCTGACCTGCATCGGCCCGCCGGTATGCACTGGGTTAAGTGAGCCAAACAGCTTCTGCCCCATCGGCACCATATCGATAAAGTCGTCGAAAATGGCGCTCAGCTGTTTTTCCGTTTTCACGTTATCCAGCCGCTCGCTGTAGCTTTTGCCGTTGGGCGAGTTGATTTTCAGCGCGGTGTGCACCAGGAAGACCGGGATATGCATCTTCTCGGCCCGGCGGTCTATCTCCTGCCAGGCGATTTTGCTGAGGTTAGGTACCGACGGATCCGATTGATAGTTCGATTCCTGCTGCGCCACCGCCAGCACCGAGCAGATATTTTCCTCCGTCGGCGCCAGCTTCTGGCTCTCAAAGGTTTTCGCCAGCGCCTGCGCCCAGGCGTCTCGGTCCTTCACGCTGGCGGGCATTTTCTGCCGCACAACGGTCGCCACATCTACCGCTTTTTCGCCCTCTTTCAGCGTCGGCGCCTGCTGGCTGGTACAGGCGCTTAACAGCGCGGCGGCCAGCAGGGTCAGAGCAAACGAACGGTAACGCGTTGTGGCTATCGCCATGGGCTATCCTTATCAAAAATAAACGGTTTTCTTAACTTTGCGGCTGAATGATTTCATCCGGCAGATCTTTATTATCCAGCTCTCGCTCGAAGCTGCGCAGACGTTTGTAGATAGACATCAGCTCCACCAGCGTGGTCCAGGAACTGATCAGATACTGGAACGACCCGCGAACCTGACCGAAAACGTTGGTGATCTGCGTCATCAGACCGAGCGTAATCGTACCGGCAACGATCGACGGAAACAGCAGGAACAAACCGAAAACGTTGTCCACCTGCAGGTACAGAATACGGGCGATGTTGAAATACATGTAGTGGAAATAGAGGCGGAAATAGTTACGGCGCACCGCGCTGAACAGCTCGCGGACGGTCGGCGGCGTGGCGCGCGTAGCGTCATCTTCGCCGTAGACCAGCTCCTTACGGTAGGCGGCTTCAACGCGCTGGTTTTTAAAGTTCAGCCCCGGCAGTTTGATACCAACCACCGCCAGCAGCCCGGTGCCCATCAGCGACCAGACGATTGCGGCAATCACCAGACCGTACGGCACGTGGCCGATAATCGGCAGATTCGGCACGTGCGCCGAAAGCGACACCAGCACCGGCAGGAAGGCTATCAGGGTCATGATGGCGTTAATAAAGCTGGTGCCCATATCTTCCAGCGTTGATGCAAAGCGCATGGTATCTTCCTGCACACGCTGCGCCGCCCCTTCGATATGGCGCAAGCGTTGCCAGTTTACCATGTAATAGTCGTTCATCGCCGAACGCCAGCGGAAAACGTAATGGCTGACAAAGAAGTTATTCAGCACGCCAATAACGACGGCGATCAGCGCGATGCCGAGGAAAATGCCGATTTCCTGATAGAACTGGTTAATCGACACCTTATTTGGTGAAGCCAGCGCGGTCTGAATCAGGTCATAGAACGGCGCGTACCAGGCGTTGATGGCGACGCCCACTTCCACCATAAACCAGGTGACGAAGATAATCAGCGCGGTGCCGAGAATCGACCAGTACTGCCAGCGGTGCGGGCTGCGCATGAACCAGTAGCCGGCAAACAGCCCGACGCACACCAGATAGTAGGCATAAAACATCAGGTAGTTCAGCGACCAGAAACGCGCGGCGCTGATCGGCACATCGTTGCTCGCGCCGGTCAGACGCAGCAGCCAGCTACCGCCGCCCACCTGCCAGAAAATAACCGCGACCATTGCCCAAATAAACGCCGAGAGAAAAAAGGGTCCCGGCTTAGGGAAAAAAGACTTAAACATCGTGCTCTCCTGCTAACTTCTTATGGTTCTGCTTTGTGCTGTGACAACAGAATACCGCCACGGATCATTTTTACCGTAAAGAGGTATTAGGCAATGTAACTGTGCAATCAGACCGGAAAATACCGCCAGAGTTCGCCGACGGTCGGCGTATCTATCATACGCGCCGGATCACAAAAGTGCGCATCCGCGCGGCGGAAACATCACCGCGTTTACGCTCGGTTACGTTTTTCCCGCTATCATACCGTTTAATGGCGCTGTGCCTGATGCCGATTCGATGTATTTTTAGTATAAATACGCGTTACTCTCCCATTTCAATTCATGGATGCTTCCGTTGAAACGTAGTCTGCTTTTTTCTGCCGCGCTGTGCGTGGCGTCATTGACCTCGGCGCAGGCTGCTCAGCCACAGCCGATTACCGCGCCCGCGTTTGCGTCCGATATTGTTGACCGTTACGCCAACCATATTTTTTATGGCAGCGGCGCCACCGGCATGGCGCTGGTCGTCATTGACGGCAACCAGCGCGTGTTCCGCAGCTTTGGCGAAACCCGCCCGGGCAACAACGTGCATCCGCAGCTCGATTCGGTGGTTCGCATCGCCTCGCTGAGCAAGCTGATGACCAGCGAAATGCTGGTGAAACTGCTCGATCAGGGCGTGGTGAAGCTCGACGACCCGCTGAGTAAATATGCACCGCCGGGCGCACGGGTGCCCACCTACAACGGTACGCCAATTCGACTGGTCAACCTGGCGACGCACACCAGCGCCCTGCCGCGCGAGCAGCCGGGCGGCGCGGCGCATCGCCCGGTCTTCGTCTGGCCAACCCAGTCGCAGCGCTGGAGCTACCTGTCGACGGCGAAACTGCATGCCGCGCCGGGATCACAGGCCAGCTACTCTAACCTGGCCTTCGACCTGCTGGCCGATGCGCTGGGCAACGCCGCGCACAAACCTTATCCACAGCTGTTTGAAGAGCAAATCACCCGCCCGCTGGGCATGAAGGACACCACCTTTACGCCGTCACCGGACCAGTGCGGCCGCCTGATGGTGGCTGAAAAAGGAGCCAGCCCGTGCAACAACACGCTGGCGGCGATGGGCAGCGGCGGGGTGTACTCGACGCCGGGCGACATGATGCGCTGGATGCAGCAGTATCTGTCCTCAGATTTCTACCAGCGCAGCAACCAGGCCGACCGGATGCAGACGCTGGTCTACAAACGCAACCAGCTCACCCGCGTGATCGGCATGGACGTGCCGGGCCACGCCGACGCGCTGGGCCTCGGCTGGGTGTATATGGCACCGAAAGATGGCCGCCCGGGCATTATTCAGAAAACCGGCGGCGGTGGCGGCTTTATCACCTATATGGCGATGATTCCGCAGTCTAACGTCGGCGCGTTTGTGGTGGTCACCCGCTCGCCGTTAACTCGTTTCGTGAATATGAGCGACGGCATTAATGAGTTAGTGACCGAACTGAGCGGTAATAAAGCTAACGTTATTCCCGCCTCTTAATATTCAGAAGGCAAACGCGTTATCGCCACGAGTTTGCCTTTTTCCATCTGGATATATCCCCCCTGGCGTAGCGCAGCTAACACTTCGGCAATCACCGAGCGCGATATTCCTGTACGCTGCTGAATATAATTCAACACACCAATACGTGCGCGAATATTCTCGTCCCAGCTGACCATCATTAATAACGTGGCGCGAATCTGATGATAATGGTTGGCGCCAATCAGCTGTTTATCACGCTGCTCCAGCATGCGCGTCTGCCACGCCATCCAGTAAAAGGCCTCTCGCCACAGCTGGTAGCGGTCAAGACACTGGAGGGTCTCTTTTGCCGGCAGGTAATACCCCCGACATTCGGCTTCAGCGGTAAGCGTATAGTGGTTGTGAAGCGGGCTGGCCGCCGCGGCGAGGCCCAGAATCGACGGGCCTTGAATCAGGCCAATGTGCCGCTCTTCCTGGCGCAAAGAGATCGCCCCTTTTTGCAGCACAAGGGTCATCTCGCTCAGGCTGCAGTCACCCGGCAGAACATTCTGCCCCGGCAGCAGATTAACGCTCACGCCACGCGGCGCGAGATGTTTATCGAGCGCAATAAATTCGCTATGTGGCTTACTTAAATAAGGCATGTTATGCAATCCGTGCAAATATACCCATCATCGTGATGGATATAACATCCTAAGATACACAGAGAAGATCCGGCTCTGTATGCGGCAGGTCCGAAAAAGAACCAGGCCAACATAATAAAAAACTTTTTCACGCTGTACAGTAAAAACTTTTAAAAAATCGCCTTAAAAACCTCAACCCCGCATAAATAAAATGCAAACCTCACGATTAAATATATTTCACAGTACAATAATAAAAAATAGATATTTATACTCCGAAGTGGGTATTAAGGAATATCTTACCGCAGTGCGACGTTTCGCCGGGCGGTGCGCGATACATAACCACCACTTTAGTAAAACATCCTCCTGCTGATTCGGTTACACTAAGGCTCTTATTTCACAAACATCAGGCATACCATGACAGACTTACTCCATCGCCCCCGTCGCCTGCGCAAATCCGCTGCGCTGCGCGCCATGTTTGAAGAGACAACACTGAGCTTAAACGACCTGGTGTTGCCGATCTTTGTTGAAGAAGAAATCAACGATTACAAAGCCATCGAGGCCATGCCGGGCGTGATGCGCATTCCAGAGAAGCATCTGGCGCGCGAAATTGAACGCATCGCTAACGCGGGCATCCGCTCGGTGATGACCTTTGGTATTTCTCACCACACCGACGACACCGGCAGCGACGCCTGGAAAGAAGACGGCCTGGTGGCGCGCATGTCGCGCATCTGCAAGCAAACCGTACCGGAAATGATCGTCATGTCCGATACCTGCTTCTGCGAATATACCTCTCACGGCCACTGCGGCGTGCTGTGCGATCACGGCGTCGATAACGATTTAACCCTTGCCAATCTTGGCAAACAGGCGGTGGTTGCCGCCGCTGCCGGCGCGGATTTCATCGCCCCGTCTGCCGCAATGGACGGCCAGGTACAGGCCATTCGCCAGGCGCTGGACGCGGCGGGCTTTACCGATACCGCGATCATGTCCTACTCCACCAAGTTCGCCTCCTCGTTCTACGGCCCGTTCCGTGAAGCGGCCGGTACCGCGCTGAAGGGCGACCGCAAAACCTATCAGATGAACCCGATGAACCGCCGCGAGGCGATTCGCGAATCGCTGCTCGATGAAGCTCAGGGTGCCGACTGCCTGATGGTCAAACCGGCGGGCGCGTATCTCGATATCCTGCGCGATATCCGTGAACGTACCGAACTGCCGATTGGCGCTTACCAGGTCAGCGGCGAGTACGCGATGATCAAGTTTGCCGCACAGGCCGGCGCGATTGACGAAGAGAAAGTGGTGCTGGAAAGCCTCGGCGCCATCAAGCGCGCGGGCGCGGACCTCATCTTCAGCTACTTCGCCCTCGATTTAGCCGAGAAGAAAATTCTGCGCTAATGCCCACAACGCCCCGCCATGCGGGGCGTTTTGCCATAAAACGTCACCAAACCGCCATCGAATCGACATCTCGCCCTTCTACTGTCACAGCAGGACAGAGGAGGAGCCGCTATGTTTAGTCTCGACAATGTCATCGACGACCTGTGGCCAGAGGCGAGGCCCGCCCCCTGGCAAAAGAAAGTGCTCAGAAAGCTGCTGCATGAAGAAGAGTTTCAACAGTTTGCTGCCCGCCACCACCACCTGAAAGGTCTGGATACCGTCGAACAGGTGCTGGAACACCTCAATATCCACTGCGACATTCCGCTGCGCAGCCTGGAAAACATTCCCGAGCAAGGTCCCCTGGTGATCATCGCCAACCACCCTACCGGCACGCTGGACGGTCTGGCCCTGCTGTATGCGGTTTCCCGCGTGCGCCGCGACGTCAAAGTGGTCACCAACCGGCTGCTGACGCACCTTGAGCCGCTCAGCTCGCTGTTTATCCCGGTGGACAATATCAACGGCCGTACCGCCAAATCCGCGCTCCAGCAGATGGACAGCCAGCTGCACAGCGGCGGCGTGCTGATCTTCTTCCCGGCAGGAGAAGTGTCGCGCCTGACGCGTCGCGGCATCCGCGATAAAAAATGGCACTCCGGCTTTATAAAACTAGCCGCCAAATACCGCGCGCCGCTGCTGCCCGCATGGATTGACGCGCGCAATAGCCCACTGTTTTACGCCAGCACGCTGGTGTCGCCAAACCTGCCGCTGCTGCTGCTAATGCAGCAGATGTTCCGCCGCCGCAACAGCAGCCTGCCGTTGACCCTTGGCGAACAAATTTCGTGGGCCGCATGGTTTAATCCGCAGTCCACGCCGCACGAAATGACCGACAGATGCTATCGCCACCTGCGCAAGTTAGGCAAAGGGCTACCGGGGGTGTTTAAAACCGAAAGCGCGATTGCTCGCCCGGAACCGCGCGCGCTGCTTAAACGCGAGCTTGCGCAGGCGGAGTGCCTGGGGCGCACGGCGGACGGTAAAATGATCTATTTATGGCAGCGTAACGGTCAGGAAGACGTGCCGCTGCTGCGCGAGCTGGGGCGTTTGCGTGAAATCGCCTTCCGCGCAGTGGGCGAAGGCAGCGGCAAGCGCCGCGACGTAGATGGTTACGATGACGACTATTTGCATCTGATCCTGTGGGACGACGAGGATCTGGAAATTGTCGGTGCCTACCGCTTTATGCCCACCGCCGTGCAGCTGAAACAGCGCGGGCTGGACGGTATCTACAGCTACAGCCTGTTCCACTACGATACGCGGATGGATGATATTCTTCAGCACGGCATTGAGCTGGGACGCAGCTTTATTCAGCCGCGCTACTGGGGACGCCGCGGGCTGGACTATCTGTGGTCCGGCATCGGCGCGTATCTGGCCCGCTACCCGCACTACCGCTACATGTTCGGCCCGGTGTCGATCTCCGGCGGGCTGCCGCCGTCAGCGCGCGACCTGCTGGTTGCATTCTACCGCCTGTGGTTCCCGGCGACGCATCCGCTGGCGGAATCACGCCGCCCTTACCCTGCGTCGTTACCCGACGTGCTGGCGCAGTTTGGCGGCGAAGATTATAGCGAAGACCTGACGCGACTGAAGTCGCTGCTCGGCAACCTCGGCTGCGGCATTCCGCCGCTCTACAAGCAATATTCTGAAGTCTGCGAGCCGGGCGGCGTGCAGTTTATCGACTTTGGCAGCGACCCGGACTTTAACAACTGCGTGGATGGGCTGGTGCTGGTGGACTTAACCTATCTGAAGGCAAACCGCTATCAGCGCTATATCGGGGCGCATCTGGGCGGGTAGTTTCCCCTCTCCTGAAGGGAGAGGGTCAGGATGAGGAGCGCGTTACTCCTCATCCTCCTGCGCTTCCAGCTGCGCAAAGCCGCCGTGCCCCTGCCAGCCTTCCAGCCGTTGATACACCACTTCCACCGCGTCTTTAATCGCCTCGGTCATCGGGTAATAGAAGCCGACGATATCCGGCTGAATACCGAGGAAAACCACCTCACCCACGTCATCTTTCAGCTGATCCACCAGGTAGTTCAGCGGCATATTATGGGTGGTCATCATAAACATCTCGGCGATATCGTCCGGGTCGATGATGCGGATTTCGCCGGGGTTCAGCCCTATGTCGGTAGCGTCGACAATCAGCAGGCGATCGGGATTCAGCTCGCGGATCGCCACGATGTCGTTCTCCGGCGCGCTGCCGCCGTCAATCACCACCCACGCCCCTTTCGGCTGGGCAAGGCACTTTTCTGCCAGCAGCGGACCCGCGCCATCATCGCCCATCATGCTGTTGCCGACACAGAGTAAAACGTCAGTCATGTTAATACCTCGACCGTCAAATTTTGCGTAAAGAGAAAAAAAGAAAGCGAGGCGCAGTCGTCAGCTTGTGCCACGCGTCCGGAAACGCCGCCTCAACTTCTGGCTGTGGCATCGGTTCATCAATCTGCTCGATAAGAAAACCGGCCTGCGTAATCGACCGCAGCATGGATGCCAGCGGGCGATGCCAGAAACGCATCGTCACATTGCAATCGCCACGCTGCCAGGTTTCTTCAAAGTCGTAGGTGGTAAAATAGCTCTCCCCCTGCGCGGGGTCATGATCCATAAACGGATGATGTGTAGAAAAAACCAGCCGACCGCCCGGCTTTAGCAGGCGATGAAACTCCGCCAACGGCGGCCCCCACTCTTCAAGATAGTGCAGCACCAGCGCTGAGAGGATGAGATCAAATCGCGCGTTCGGATAGGGCAGAGGTTGTGCCAGATCCACCTGCCGCAACGGTACTGCGTCTCCCAACCGTCGCTGCGCCAGCGCCAGCAGCCCGGCGCTCAGATCGCAACCTTCAACCATCGCCCCCGCCGCCTGCAAAGCCAACGCATGCGCCCCTGCACCGCAGCCCGCATCCAATACCTTCAGCCCGGCAACGTCTCCCGCCATGGTCAGAATCGCCGGGCGTTCATAGCCGGCATTCCAGGCGTTATTTTCATTGTCGGCGCTGTAGGCTGCCGCCATGGCGTCATAGTTGTTCGCGTTCATCATCAATCTCTGTACAGAGCAATGGCAACACTGTAGCTCAGTCACGCAGGCGACGCACCATCAGATAGATGGCGCTCTCCTGATGAATCGCGTGCAGCATATTGAGCATCGCCTGGCTCCACTCTTTTTGCTGCGGCGTTTGTCGCGCTCGCGCGCTATCAAAAGCGTGGGCCAGCATCGACACGTGGTTGCTGTCGATAACGATTTCGCCATACTTCGGCACGCCTTCCATTTTGCGCCGCGCCGTACTGCCCTCTTCCAGGGTGGCAATCCACGCCCGGTAGTCGTCCCACGGGCAGGTCAGCGCGGCTTCGAGGCAGTCGATGACCCCGAGGTGGTGGCCAATCGCCAGGCTGTAATAGACAACCTGCTGCGCCTCATCGGGCGTCGCATCGTTCTCATCAATAAATTTACGGCTCAGTTGACTGAACACCACCTGTTCGCTCATCGAATACGTGCCTCTTCTACTACGTGGTTAAGCTGCGTGACAATTTCCGTCAGGCGCGGATCGTTTTCCGTCTCCAGCCACTGCTGGACCTGAGCATCGCCCTGGTTCAGACGCAGCATATAGTCGTCGGCAATCTGACGACCGTAGCGGTAGCCCGCCAGACGACGCGCGGCGCGGTCAACCTGCACGCGCAGCGGCTGGACCATGTCCGGATGCAGCAGCTGCGCAGGCTGCGCGTCCAGCTCGCCCGGCGCGCGGGCGTGGATTTTCTGCTCCAGCAGGCCCAGCGCCATGGCGAAGCCGTACAGCGTCGCTGCGGGCGTCGGCGGGCAGCCAGGAATGTAGACATCTACCGGCACGATTTTGTCGGTGCCGCCCCAGACGCAGTACAGGTCGTGGAAGATACCGCCGCTGTTGCCGCAGGCCCCGTAGGAGATACAAATTTTCGGGTCAGGCGCGGACTGCCAGGCGCGCAGCGCCGGAGAACGCATAGCGCGGGTGACCGCCCCGGTGAACAGCAGAATGTCGGCGTGACGCGGCGACGGCACCACTTTAATGCCGAAGCGCTCGGCGTCGAACAGCGGCGACAGAGTAGCAAAAATCTCAATCTCGCAGCCGTTACAGCCGCCGCAGTCAACGCGGTAAACATAGGCGGAACGTTTAATATTTTTCAGCAGCGATGCTTTCATGCTGGCGATAGATTCCTCTACCGTCATCGGCACCGGCATACCGTTGGCGTCGCGCGGCCCAATTAAGTTGCTCATCAGATGGCCTCTTTCATGTGGCGGGTCAGGTCAATACGGTCGGAAGGCACCAAACATTTCTGACGCTTACATTCCGGGCAGGTCTCAAAGCTTTCGCGGTGGTGTTCCGCGCGGCTGTCGCCGTTGTGCTTGAGGATTTCAATCGCGTAATCAATCTCTTTCTGCACGGCAAACGGACGGTTACACACGCGGCAGTTGCAGATATCAAAGCGGGACTGTTGCAGGAAATCTTCTTTTTTCCACACCGCCAGCTCGTACTCCTGCGACAGCTTGATCGCCGCCGTCGGGCACACTTCTTCACAGCGGCCGCAGAAGATGCAGCGACCGAGATTGAACTGCCACGCCAGCTGGTTAGCCGCGCGGTCGGTCTCTACGGTCAGCGCGTTCGACGGGCAGGCGTTGACGCACGCCGCGCAGCCGATGCACTGCTGCGGGTTATGCTCCGGCTTGCCGCGGAAGTTTTTATCAACCGGCATCGGCTCCAGCGGGTAAGACGATGTCGTGGTGCCGGTTTTGATGACTTTTTTAATAAAGGTAAACATAGTTGCTCCCGGATTACGTGCGGTGTTTTTACCCTCACCCTAGCCCTCTCCCTGGAAGGGAGAGGGGACAGAACGGTGTCGTCAGTAAATACGCACGCGATCTGCCCTTCCCCCTCGCCCCTTTGGGGAGAGGGTCGGGGTGAGGGGAATCCCCCACGCAATGCCCCAATTATTTCAGCGGCGAGTTCTTACGCTCAATGCTGTAGCGCTCAAGCTCTTTGTACGGCACGACCTTGCTCTTCTTCTTACGCACGTCGACCACGGTCATGCGGTCAGTACAGGAGTAGCAAGGGTCGAGGCTACCGATGATCAGCGGCGCATCGGATACGGTGTTGCCGCGCAGCATGTAGCGCAGGGTCGGCCAGTTAGCGTAGGTCGCCGCGCGGCAGCGCCAGCGGTACAGCTTCTGGTTGTCGCCGGTCATGCTCCAGTGGATATCGTCACCGCGCGGCGCTTCGGAGAAGCCCAGCGCGAAGCGGTGCGGAATGTAGGTGAAACCTTCCACCGCCAGCGGGCCGCCCGGCAGGTTATCCAGACCGTAGTCAATCATGTTCAGCGCGGTGAACACTTCGTTGATACGCACTTTCAGACGGGAGATCACGTCACAGCCCTGCTCGCTGTGTACTTCCATCGGCAGCAGGCCATAGCCGACAAACGGGTGATCGGCGCGAGTATCGCGGGCGTGGCCGCTGGCGCGAACCATCGGGCCGACGTTACTGAAGTCGCGGGCAATTTCCGGGTCCAGGCGGCCAATACCGACGGTGCGCTGTTCCATGTTCGGGGTGCTCAGCAGAATATCCACCAGGTCCTGCACGTCGCGGCGCATCTGCTGCGCCAGCTGACGGGTCTGGATCATGTCGTCTTTCAGGAAGTCGCGACGGATACCGCCAATCAGGTTCAGGCCGTAGGTCTTACGCGCGCCGGTGAGGATTTCCGCCATTTTCATGGAGGCTTCACGCACGCGGAAGAACTGCATAAACCCGGAGTCGAAGCCGGTGAAGTGGCACGCCAGGCCGAGGTTCAGCAGGTGCGAGTGCAGACGCTCCACTTCCAGCAGAATGGCGCGGATCATCTGCGCGCGTTCCGGTACCACGATACCCATCGCGTTTTCGACGGAGGTGGTGTAGGCGGTGCTGTGGGCAAAGCCGCAGATGCCGCACACGCGGTCCGACAGGAAGGTCACTTCGTTGTAACCCATGCGGGTTTCCGCCAGCTTTTCCATGCCGCGGTGGACATAGAACAGACGGTAATCGGCATCGATGATGTTTTCGCCGTCCACGAACAGGCGGAAGTGGCCCGGTTCGTCGGAGGTCACGTGCAGCGGGCCAATCGGTACCACGTTGTTTTTCTTGCTGCCCAGCTCGTTGATGAACTCGTAGGTTTCCGCGTCGGTAGTCGGCGCCGGGCGCTGACGGTAGTCCATGCTGTCTTTACGCAGCGGATACAGCTCGTCCGGCCAATCGTCCGGCAGCACCAGACGACGTTCATCCGGCAGGCCGACCGGGATCAGGCCGTACATGTCGCGCACTTCGCGCTCGCCCCACACGGCGGCAGGCACGCGCGGCGTGACCGACGGGTATTCCGGTTTATTGGCGTCCACTTCCACGCGCACGGTGATCCAGCACTTAGTGCCGGATTCCATCGACAGCACGTAGTACACCGCGTAATGCCCGTTCAGCTTACGTTCATCGTTGCCGAACAGCACCGACAGCCAGCCGCCCTGCTGGTAGTAAAGAAACTCGACGACTTCCGGCAGGTAGTTCACCTTGACGGTAATCGTTAACTGGTCTTTGGTCTGCCAGGCTTCGTCCAGCACCACGCCGGGGAAGGCCTGGTGCAGCGCAGCGAGGTAGTGTTGACCCACTTTTTCTTCAGACATGCTCAAAACTCTCTTATCACGCCACCAGCAAGGAGACGAAGGCTAAAAAGGCTAAACCGAAGCCGGTCCAGGTAATACGGCCGGTTATATCCAGACGCAGACGCGCCATGCTGTTTTCGAACAGGGCGATAATCAGCACGCCGACCACCAGCTTGACGATGGCGGCAACGATCGCGATAACCAGGCCGCTGACGCTAAAGCTGGTCATCTGGCCCCACGGGATAAACACGCCGACGAACATCTGCAGCACCACCAGCTGTTTCAGGCTGATGCCCCACTTCAGCACGCCGAAGCCGCTGCCGCTGTACTCGGACAGTGGGCCTTCCTGCAGCTCCTGCTCCGCTTCCGCCAGGTCGAACGGCAGTTTGCCCATTTCGATAAAGGTGGCGAACGCGCAGGCGCAAAAGGCCAGCGCCAGCGGGATGCTGCGGCTCAGCGGCCAGTGGTAAATCGTGTCGGTGATGTTGCTGATGTGCGTTGAACCCGCCACCAGCCCGGCGACCCACAGGCCGAGCAGCAGAATCGGCTCCACCAGCACGCCGAGCATCGCTTCACGGCTGGCGCCGATGGCGGTGAACGGGCTACCGGTGTCCAGACCGGCAATCGCGAAGAAGAAACGCGCCACCGCGAACAGGTAGATCAGAGTGATCAGGTCACCCAGACCCGGCAGCGGCGACGCCACGGTGACTACCGGCAGTGCGGTGGCGATGGTCAGCATCACGCCAACCATCACAAACGGCGTCAGGCGGAAAACCCAGCCGGACGCATCCGGGCCAATGCTCTGACGACCCAGCAGTTTGATGATGTCGCGATACTCCTGCATCACGCCCGGCCCGCGACGGTTATGCAACCGGGCGCGGCAAACGCGGGTAATACCGGAGAGCAGCGGCGCGACGGCGAACAGCACCAGCGCCTGCAATAAAGCAAATAAGACCGTCATGTTCAGGCTCCTCGAGAGATGACAATCACGACCAGCACCGCCAGTTCAACCAGCGCCAGACGTTGCAGCAGCAGCGGCGCCGCCGCGTTCTGCCAGCCTGGAACCAGAGAGACCGGGTTGAGCCATTTACGCAGTTTGAGTATCGGGGCAAAGGCCTGTTTCACCGGCATGGCAAAGCCGTGCGCGGTAATCACCATCGACTGTTCGTGGTCGTAGCCGCAGACCCACGCCGCGCCGCGCGAACGGCTCGGCAGGCGGTTGCCTTTGAGCAGCGCCAGAATGATGAACGGCAGCAGCGGGCAGGCAATCAGCAGCAGGGTAATCATCGGTTGAGAAACCACGGTGTGCGCGGTGTTCATCGGCAGCGGCACGGCGGAGCTCAGCATCGGCAGCAGCCACGGCGCGGCCACCCCGCCGACGATACACAGCAGCGCCATCACTACGGTGCTCACCGCCATCAGCAGCGGCGCGCAGCAGGCGTTTTCCGCCTCTTTGGTGCGCGGTGCGCCGAGGAAAGTGACGCCGTAGACTTTCGCCATACACATCACCGCCAGCGCGCCGGTAATCGCCAGGCCAACGGCCAGCAGCGGCCCAAGCAGGCGGCCAATAAAGGCATCGCTGGTGCTCAGCTTGAAGAACGACTGGTAGATAACCCACTCACCGGCAAAGCCGTTCAGCGGCGGCAGCGCGGCCATCGCCATCAGACCGACCAGCATCGCCAGCGAGATCATCGGCATCCGTTTACCGATACCGCCCAGCTTCTCGATGTCGCGGTGGCCGGTACGGAACCAGACCGCCCCCGCGCCGAGGAACAGCGTGGTTTTAAACAGGCTGTGGTTAAGCAGATGGTACAGACCACCGACCAGACCCAGCGCCACCATCACCGGCTGCTGCAGCGCCAGACCGGTAATGCCCACGCCCAGCCCCAGCAGGATGATGCCGATGTTTTCCAGGGTGTGGTACGCCAGCAGACGCTGAATGTTGTGCTCCATCAGCGCGTACAGGCCGCCGACAAAGGCGGTGATCATGCCCAGCACCAGCAGAGCGATGCCCCACCACAGCGGCTGCGCATCGCCGATCAGCGAGATGGTCAGAATGCCGAGCAGCCCGACTTTCATCACCACGGTAGAGAACAGCGCCGCGGCCGGCGCGCTGGCGTTGGCGTGCGCCTGCGGTACCCAGCCGTGCAGCGGGATAATCCCCGCCAGCAGGCCAAAGCCCAGCACGCACAGCACCCAGATGTCAGAGCCAATCGGCAGCTGCTGCGCGCGTTCGTTCAGCAGCGTCAGGTCCAGCGTGCCGTAGCGCTGCCACAGCAGCAGACAGGCGATGGCCAGCAGAATAGTGCCGAGACGCCCCAGCGCGAACCACAGCTTGCCGGAGGAGGCGCAGCCGGTGAGGAACGCACCGCACAGCGCCATGATTTCCGCCATCACCACCAGCGAACCGACGCTGTCGGCGACAATCGTGCACACCGCGGCAGCCAGCAGCACATTGACCAGCAGACCGTTGTTTTTGACGTTCGGGTGGCGGTGCCAGTCAATGTTGTAGAGGCTGACAAACAGCCCGCACAGCCCCAGCGCAATCAGCCAGACCGCATTCAGCGGCGTGACCAGCACGCTGTAGTGCACCAGCGACAGGCGGCCCATCACCGGAAAGGCGTGAACCAGCACCTGCACCCCGGCCAGCAGCGCGTAAACGCTGCCCAGCGCACCGCCGATCCCGGCGACAAAACCGCTCAGCGATTTTTTAAACGACAGTAAAAAGGAGAGCACCGCGGCGAAGGCAAACCACGCCACCGCGCTGTTGATTAAGGTCATCACGCTCATTTCACCTCTCCTTGTTGCGCCTGGAACAGCGACAGATCGCCTAAATCGGTGTTGAAGGTCAGCTCGCGTTTGCGTTTGCTGACGCGGGCGATGTCCATGTTATTAACCAGATGCAGCGCTTTTGTCGGACAGGTACGGATACAGGCCGGGCCTTCTTCGTCGAAATAGCACAGGTCGCACTTCACCGCGATGGCGCGCACGCCCGGCACCCAGTCGAGCAGCGTGCTGACGCGGGCCGGCGCCGGCGGCGCAGGCAGCGCTTTCGGCGTGTTGGCGTTCGCCGGGATATCCAGCGGGCGACTGCCGGAAAATTCAATCGCGCCAAACGGGCAGGCGATGCCGCACAGCTTGCAGCTTACGCACAGGCTTTCATTGAGCTGTACGACGCCATCGACGCGGTTAATGGCGTTGACCGGGCATACCCCGGCGCACGGCGCGTCTTCGCATTGGTGGCACAGCTGCGGCGCGGATTCTTTTTCATTGAGCATTACTCTAAGCCGCGGCATCGATTGCAGGCCGTGCTGGCGATGCGTTTCCGAGCAGGCTGCTTCGCAGGTGCGGCAACCGATACAGAGGGTAGAGTCAGCAATTACAAAACGATTCACCAGGTCTTCCTCAGGTGACAGTCATTTTTGACGAAATCATGCAGAGCAGGTGTCATTTCGACACCCGTCGACACACCGATAATTCAGGCGATGGACGCCCGATGAGATTCCTGCGCCAGGCTGCCGAAATTAACCGGGCTGTCGCTCTCCAGCGCCGCATACAGGGTGTTGTATACCGGCGAAATTTTTTCCAGGTAGTGCTCCAGCACCTGCTCGCGGTCGCGGATATTGACGGTGCCGTCAATAAAGCCGCTGTCGTTCAGCTCGGCGCTCGCAACGCATTCTTTATTCAGGCCATCCCGCGTTTCCACGTAGTACTCAACGGTGTGGCTGTTGAAGCCGCCTGACAGGCTGACGGACACCACAAAATGTTCGAACAGCACGAAGCTCAGCTCTTTCTCCGGTGCGCAGTTCATAGCGTGATGCAGACGCGCTTTTGACAACGTGATCCCTTGAACCAGAGAGTTACAGTACACACGCCATTGATCCTGATGGCGGCGGTGACGATCGGCGATATAGTCGGCCTTCTCGCTAATTTCCCAAATAGTCATGTCGGTTACCCGGTTAATAGAAACAAGCCTCTTAAGCACTTTTCATGCCATGTTTTTAATACTCTGATTTATATTATTTTTATCGAAATGACATGCCGTTGCCGACATGTCATTTCGTCAGCGTGACATCGTCATCGACAGTCTTTCACGACGTCTTTATAGCTCTGGCATCGTTATTGCATTACGTCTGCGAGTAATGAGAAACGGGAGGCGTTATGCACGAAATCACGCTCTGCCAGCGGGCGCTGGAGATTGTCGAACAACAGGCGGTTCAGAACGGCGCGAAGCGCGTCACTGGCGTCTGGATAAAAGTCGGCGCTTTTTCTTGTGTAGAGACGAGCGCAATGACCTTTTGTTTTGATCTGGTGTGCCGCGGCACGCTGGCTGAAGGCTGTAAACTCCACGTCGAAGAGCAGGAGGCGGAGTGCTGGTGTGAATCCTGCCAGCAGTATGTCCAGCTCGTGTCGGTACACGTCCGCCGCTGCCCGCAGTGCAACAGCGACAACCTGCGCATCGTCGCCGACGACGGTTTACAGATTCAGCGAATTGAAATTGATCAGGAGTAAAGTATGTGTACCACCTGTGGTTGTGCCGAAGGCAACCTCTATATAGAGGGCGATGAACGTAACCCACATTCGCTGTTCCGCAGCGCTCCCTTCGCACCGGCGGGCCGTCCGGCGCTGTCGATTACCGGCGTCAGAACGCAAGAGTTTCAGCCGCAGGCCGCGGATAACGGCGACCTGCACTACGGCCACGGCGAAGCGGGCACCCACGCGCCGGGCATGAGCCAGCGGCGGATGCTGGAAGTGGAAATCGACGTGCTGGATAAAAATAACCAGATTGCCGCCCGCAACCGCGCGCGCTTCGCCGCCCGCGAACAGCTGGTGCTGAATCTGGTCTCCAGCCCCGGCTCCGGTAAAACCACCCTGCTCACCGAAACCCTGATGCGCCTGAAAGACCGCGTCTCCTGCGCCGTGATTGAAGGCGACCAGCAGACGGTGAACGACGCCGCGCGCATTCGCGCCACCGGCACCCCGGCGATTCAGGTCAACACCGGCAAAGGCTGCCACCTCGACGCGCAGATGATTGCCGACGCCGCGCCGCGTCTGCCGCTGGAAAGCAACGGCATCCTGTTTATTGAAAACGTCGGCAACCTGGTGTGCCCGGCGAGTTTCGACCTTGGCGAACGTCATAAAGTGGCGGTGCTGTCGGTCACCGAAGGTGAAGACAAGCCGCTGAAGTACCCGCATATGTTCGCCGCCGCCTCGGTCATGCTGCTGAACAAGGTCGACCTGCTGCCATATCTCAACTTCGACGTTGAGAAGTGCCTCGCCTGCGCCCGGGAAGTGAATCCGAACATTGAAATCATCCTCCTGTCCGCCACCAGCGGAGAAGGCATGGAGACCTGGCTAAACTGGCTGGAGGCGCAGCGATGTGCATAGGCATTCCGGGACAAATCTCCGCCATTGACGGCGTACAGGCGAAAGTGGACGTCTGCGGCATTAAGCGCGACGTCGACCTGACGCTGGTCGGCGCGGTGGATGAACACGGCCAGTCGCGCATCGGACAGTGGGTACTGGTGCACGTCGGCTTTGCCATGAGCATCATTGATGAAGACGAGGCGCGCGACACCCTCGCGGCGCTGGAAAACATGTTTGAAGTCGAGCCGGACGTTGGCGCCCTGCTCTACGGCGAGGAACGGTAATGCGTTTTGTTGATGAGTACCGCGCGCCGGAACAGGTGATGCAGCTGATTGCCCACCTGAAATCCCGCGCGCAACATCTGGCCTACACCGCCGAACGCCCACTGCGCATCATGGAAGTGTGCGGCGGCCACACGCATGCAATTTTTAAATTCGGTCTCGACCAGCTGCTGCCGGAGAACATCGAATTTATCCACGGGCCGGGCTGCCCGGTGTGCGTGCTGCCGATGGGGCGCATCGACACCTGTATTGAAATTGCCAGCCATCCGGAGGTGATTTTCTGCACCTTCGGCGACGCCATGCGCGTACCGGGGAAAAACGGTTCGCTGATGCAGGCCAAATCACGCGGCGCGGATATTCGTATCGTCTATTCGCCAATGGACGCCCTCAAGCTGGCGCAGCAGAATCCGGCGCGCAAAGTGGTGTTCTTTGGTCTCGGCTTTGAAACCACCATGCCGACCACCGCCATTACGCTGCAGCAGGCAAAAGCGCAGAACGTCGAGAATTTCTTCTTTTTCTGCCAGCACATCACGCTGATTCCGACCTTGCGCAGCCTGCTGGATCAGCCGGATAACGGCATCGACGCGTTTCTCGCGCCGGGTCATGTCAGCATGGTGATTGGCACTCACGCCTACGGTTTTATCGCCAGCGACTATCATCGTCCGCTGGTGGTCGCCGGTTTCGAGCCGGTGGATCTGCTGCAGGGCGTCAACATGCTGGTGGAGCAGAAAATTGCCGAGGAGAGCCGCGTCGAGAATCAGTATCGCCGCGTGGTGCCGGACGATGGCAACCCGCTGGCGCAAAACGCTATCGCCGAGGTGTTTACCGTTAAAGGCGACAGCGAATGGCGCGGGCTGGGGCTTATCACCGACTCCGGCGTGCAGCTGACGCCCGACTATCAGGCGTTCGACGCCGAAGCGCACTTTAAGCCGCAGCCGCAGCGCGTCTGCGACGACCCGCGCGCCCGCTGCGGCGACGTGCTCACCGGCCGCTGCAAGCCGCACCAGTGCCCGCTGTTTGGCGCCACCTGCAACCCGCAGAGCGCGTTCGGCGCGCTGATGGTGTCGTCGGAGGGGGCGTGCGCCGCCTGGTATCAATATCGCAGTCAGGAGTCCGAAGCATGAAAAATATTCAGTTAGCCCACGGTAGCGGCGGCCTGGCGATGCAGCAGTTGATCGACGGCCTGTTTATGAAAGCCTTCGCCAACCCCTGGCTGGCGGAACAGGAGGATCAGGCGCGCCTGTCGCTGGCGTCGCTGACCGCCCACGGCGATCGTCTGGCCTTCTCCACCGACAGCTACGTTATCGATCCGCTGTTCTTCCCCGGCGGCAATATCGGCAAGCTGGCGATTTGCGGCACCGCGAATGATGTGGCGGTGAGCGGCGCGGTTCCCCGCTACCTCTCCTGCGGTTTTATCATCGAAGAAGGGCTGCCGATGGAGACGCTGGAAGCGGTGGTCAACAGCATGGCGGAAACCGCCAAAGCGGCGGATATCGCGATTGTGACCGGCGACACCAAAGTGGTGGGCCGCGGCGCGGCGGATAAGCTGTTTATCAACACCGCGGGGATGGGCGCGATCCCGAGCGATATCCACTGGGGCGCGGCAACGCTGACGCCGGGCGACGTGCTGATCGTCAGCGGCACGCTGGGCGACCACGGCGCCACCATCCTCAACCTGCGCGAACAGCTGGGCCTCGACGGCGCGCTGCAAAGCGACTGCGCGGTGCTGACGCCGCTGATTCAAAGCCTGCGGCCGATTGCCGGCGTTAAAGCGCTGCGCGACGCCACCCGCGGCGGGGTCAACGCGGTGGCCCACGAATTCGCCGCCACCTGCGGCTATGGCGTAGAAATTCAGGAGCAGCACCTGCCGCTCAAAGACGCCGTGCGCGGCGTGTGCGAATTATTGGGGCTTGACGCGCTTAACTTCGCCAATGAAGGTAAACTGGTTATCGGCGCTAGCCGCGAGGCCGCCGACGCGGTGCTGGCCGCACTGCGCGCCCATCCGTTAGGCCGCGATGCCGCTATCATTGGCGAAGTGACCGAACGCCGTGGGGTTCGCGTGGCGGGATTATACGGCGTGAAGCGCACGCTGGACCTCCCTCACGCCGAGCCGCTGCCGCGAATTTGTTAACAGACCGCTCAAGGTCCGCATTTTATTATTATTATTATTTATCGCACCCCGCGCGGTGCATTTATGGGCAAGTTAAATGTCGTATACACCGATGGGCGATCTCGGGCAGCAAGGGCTGTTTGATATCACCCGGACTCTTCTCCAACAGCCCGATCTGGCGGCGTTGAGCGAAACGCTGGCAGATCTGGCTAAACACGCTGCGCTGGCCGACCGCGCGGCGATCATCCTGCTGCAGCCGGGCAACCTGCGCGCGGGCTACCATACGTCGCGCGGGGCTGGTCTACCGCTGGCCTACGAAGACGATAACGTGCTGGCTAACGGACCGGTCAGACGCCTGCTTTCGCGCCCCGACGCGCTGCACTGTAGCTATAGCGAGTTCAGCGAGGCCTGGCCGCAGCTGGCCGCTAGCGAGCTGTATCAGCCGTTTGGCCACTACTGCCTGCTGCCGCTGGCGGCGGAAGGCCGCATCTTCGGCGGCTGCGAGTTTATCCGCCAGGACGACCGCCCGTGGACCGAGAAAGAGTACCAGCGCCTGCATACCTTCACGCAGATTGTCGCCGTGGTCACCGAGCAAATCCAAAGCCGGGTCACCAACAACGTCGATTACGATCTGCTGTGCCGCGAGCGCGATAACTTCCGCATTCTGGTGGCCATCACCAACGCCGTGCTGTCGCGCCTCGACATGGACGAACTGGTCAGCGCGGTGGCGAAAGAGATCCACTACTACTTCAATATCGACGCCATCAGCGTGGTGCTGCGCAGCAGCCGCAAAGGCAAGCTGAACATCTATTCGACGCACTACATCGACGTCAACGATCCGGTGCACGACCAGAGCGAAGTGAACGAGTCCGGCACCCTGACCGAGCGGGTGTTCAAAAGCAAAGAAATGCTGATGCTCAACCTCAACGAGCAGGACAAACTCGCCCCGTACGAGCGCCAGCTGTTTGAGATGTGGGACGATAAAATCCAGACGCTGTGCCTGCTGCCGCTGATGTCCGGCGACAAAATGCTCGGCGTGCTGAAGCTTGCCCAGTGCGACGAAAAGGTGTTCTGCGCCACCAACCTCAAGCTGCTTAAACAGATTGCCGAACGCGTGTCGATCGCCGTGGATAACGCCCTCGCCTATCAGGAAATTCACCGCCTGAAGGAACGTCTGGTGGATGAAAACCTGGCGCTGACCGAGCAGCTCAACAACGTCGACGGCGAATTTGGTGAAATCATCGGCCGCAGCGAAGCGATGTTTAACGTGCTCAAGCAGGTGGAGATGGTCGCGCCCAGCGACAGCACGGTGCTGATCCTCGGCGAAACCGGCACCGGGAAAGAGCTGATTGCCCGCGCCATCCACAACCTGAGCGGCCGCAACAACCGCCGGATGGTGAAAATGAACTGCGCGGCGATGCCCGCTGGGCTGCTGGAAAGCGACCTGTTCGGCCACGAGCGCGGCGCGTTTACCGGCGCCAGCGCCCAGCGCATTGGCCGCTTCGAGCTGGCCGATAAAAGCTCGCTGTTCCTCGATGAAGTGGGCGATATGCCGCTTGAGCTGCAGCCAAAGCTGCTGCGCGTGTTGCAGGAGCAGGAGTTCGAGCGCCTCGGCAGCAATAAACTGATCCAGACCGACGTGCGCCTGATCGCCGCCACCAATCGCGATCTCAAACAGATGGTGCTGGATCGCGAATTCCGCAGCGATCTTTACTATCGCCTGAACGTTTTCCCGATCCACCTGCCGCCGCTGCGCGAGCGCCCGGAAGATATCCCGCTGCTGGTGAAGGCTTTTACCTTTAAAATTGCCCGCCGCCTGGGGCGCAACATCGACAGTATTCCGGCGGAAACGCTGCGCACCCTGAGCCAGATGGAGTGGCCGGGCAACGTGCGTGAGCTGGAAAACGTCATCGAACGCGCGGTGCTGCTGACCCGCGGCAGCGTGTTGCAGCTGTCGATGCCGGAGCTGGCGTTTGCCGGTGAAGAGCCGGAGCCCGCGCCGGTAGCCGAAGCGCCGAAGGACGGCGAAGACGAATATCAGCTGATCGTCCGGGTGCTGAAAGAGACCAACGGCGTGGTCGCCGGAGCCAAAGGCGCAGCGCAGCGTCTGGGGCTCAAGCGCACTACGCTGCTGTCGCGCATGAAGCGGCTGGGCATCGATAAAGACGCGCTGATGTAATGCCTTCCCCGGCGTCGCGTTGCTCGGCCGGGCTACCTCTCACTCGTAGCCCGGCCGAGCGCAGCGACGCCGGGAATCACACCCCATCGTTTCTTATTTTATGAAACACCGTTTTGTGAATCATTTCGCGTTCTGCGGGCTTAATGAATGATAAACAAGCGTTTTCCCTGGGAGACGCTTATGATTCGCTTACCGTTGTCCGCTACCCTCGCCCTGCTTTTCTCCGCGCAGACGGCTTTCGCCGCTCTTCCCGCATTTTCCATCTGGCCCGGCGGCGAAGCGCCCGGCGCTAAAAACAGCCCGGTCAGCTACGCGCTGGTTGAACGCAGCAAAGATCCCGCGCTGCCGGACCGCGCGGTAACCGGCATTCGCGCGCCGGAAATCACCGTTTACGCGCCGGAACACCCGAACGGCGTGGCGCTGCTGGTCACGCCAGGCGGGTCATACCAGCGGGTGGTGCTCGACAAAGAAGGCAGCGATTTGGCCGCGCCGTTTAACGCCAAAGGCTATACCCTGTTTGTGATGACCTACCGCATGCCGGCGGACGGCCACGCTGAAGGGGCAAACGCCCCGCTCGCCGACGCCCAGCGCGCGCTGCGTACGCTACGCGCCCGCGCCGCCGAGTGGAAAATTAACCCGCAGAAAATCGGCGTGATGGGCTTCTCGGCGGGCGGGCACGTCGCCGCCAGCCTGGAGACGCGCTACGACGAAGCGGTGTACGCCCCGCTCGATGCCGTCGACAAGCAGAGCGCCCGCCCGGACTTCGTGGTGCTGGGCTATCCGGTAATTTCAATGGATAAGACCATCGCCCATCCGGGGTCAAGGAAAGCGCTGATTGGCGAGATGCCCAGCGCCGAGCAGATCAATCACTACTCGCCGGAGCTGAACGTCACCGCCCAGACGCCGCCCACTTTCCTGATGCACGCGGTGGACGACCCGTCGGTGCCGGTGGACAACTCGCTGGTGATGTTCAACGCCCTGCGTGAGCATAAGGTGCCGACCGAGCTGCACCTGTTTGCCGAAGGCAAGCACGGGTTTGGGATTCGCGGCGCCAAAGGGCTGCCCGCCGCCGCCTGGCCGGAACTGGCGATGAACTGGATAGCGTCGCTGCCGTAATTCGTCCCGGCGTCGCTGCGCTCGGCCGGACTACAAAACCCTCCCCCTTAACCGGGGGAAAGCCGCCCGCTCTCGTAGCCCGGCCGAGCAACGCGACGCCGGGAAATCCCCCGCACAAAACTCAGATCGCATTTTTTCTTTTTGATCACAATAATCCAGTAAATCACCCCATTCTCTTCTGTCTCGCCTCCGCGCATTTGCCTAACGTAGAAGCCATAAGAAACGTCAGGTTAATCGCCCAGGAGCCAGAAAAATGACAACCCGTATCCAGCGCCTGAAAGAGGCCCTCTTTGCCAACCCGCGCGAAATTTCCCTCGAACGCGCCGTGCTGTACACCGAAAGCCACCGCCAGACCGAAGGCGAGCCGGTCATCATCCGCCGCGCCAAGGCCACCGCGCATATTCTCGATAAGGTCGCCATCAGCATCCGCGACGACGAGCTGATTGCCGGTAACCGCACGGTGAAACCGCGCGCAGGCATTATGTCGCCGGAGATGGACCCGTACTGGCTGCTTAAAGAGCTGGACCAGTTCCCAACCCGTCCGCAGGACCGCTTCAACATCAGCGATGACGACAAGCGTCTGTACCGCGAAGAGCTGTTCCCGTACTGGGAAAAACGGTCGATGAAAGACTTCATCAACGCCCAGATGACCGACGACGTAAAAACCGCCGTCAGCACGCAAATTTTCAGCATTAACCAGACCGACAAAGGCCAGGGCCACATTATTATCGACTACCCGCGCCTGCTGAATAACGGCCTCGACGCGCTGGTCAGCGAAATGCATGACCAGCTGCGCCAGCAGCCGGAGAACGATTTTTACCGCGCGGTGCTGATTGTGCTGGAAGCCTCCCAGCGCCACATTCTGCGCTACGCCGCGCTGGCTGAGACGATGGCCGCGCGGTGCAGCGAGCCGCAGCGCCGTCAGGAACTGGAAACCCTCGCCCGAATCTCCCGCCACAACGCCGGGCAGAAGCCGGACGATTTCTGGCAGGCCTGCCAGCTGTTCTGGTACATGAATATCATTCTGCAATACGAGTCGAACGCCAGCTCCATCTCGCTCGGCCGCTTTGACCAGTACATGCTGCCGTTCTGGCAGGCGTCGCTCAACCGGGGTGACGATCCGGCCTTTATGCACGAGCTTTTGGCCTCGCTGTGGGTGAAATGCAACGACATCGTGCTGCTGCGTTCCACCAGCAGCGCCCGCTACTTTGCCGGGTTCCCGACCGGCTACACCGCGCTGCTCGGCGGCTTAACCGAAAACGGCCGCAGCGCGGTGAACGTGCTCTCCTTTACCTGCCTCGACGCCTATCAGCAGGTGCGTCTGCCGCAGCCCAACCTCGGCGTGCGGGTCAACGAGCTGATCGACCGCCCGTTCCTGCGTAAAACCGCCGAGACCGTGCGTCTGGGCACCGGCATTCCGCAGATTTTCAACGATGAAGTGGTGGTGCCTGCCTTTTTGAATCGCGGCGTATCGCTGGAAGATGCCCGCGACTACGCGGTGGTCGGCTGCGTTGAGCTGTCGATTCCCGGCCGCACCTACGGGCTGCACGACATCGCCATGTTCAACCTGCTGAAGGTGATGGAAATCGTCATGCACGAACATGAAGGCGATGAGCAAATCACCTACGACGGTCTGCTGGCGAGCATTCGCGACAAAATCCGCCACTACATTCGGCTGATGGTCGAAGGCAGCAACATCTGCGATATCGGCCACCGCGACTGGGCCCCGGTGCCGCTGCTCTCTTCGTTCGTTGAGGACTGCATCGCCAACGGCAAAGACATCACCGCCGGCGGCGCGCGCTACAACTTCTCCGGCGTGCAGGGCATCGGTATCGCCAACCTCAGCGACTCGCTGCACGCCCTCAAAGGCATGGTGTTCGACCAGCAGCGGATGAGCTTCGATGAACTGCTGGCGGTGCTGAAGGCTAACTTCGCCACGCCGGAAGGGGAAAAGGTGCGCGCGCGGCTGATCAACCGCTTTGAAAAATACGGCAACGATATTGACGATGTGGACAACATCAGCGCCGATCTGCTGCGTTTTTACTGCAAAGAGGTGGAAAAATACCGCAATCCGCGCGGTGGCCAGTTTACGCCGGGATCGTATACCGTTTCCGCGCACGTGCCGCTGGGTTCGGTGGTCGGCGCAACGCCGGACGGACGATTTGCCGGCGAGCAGCTGGCGGACGGCGGGCTGTCGCCGATGGTCGGCCAGGACGGTCAGGGGCCAACGGCGGTGCTGAAGTCGGTGAGCAAACTGGATAACTATCTGCTCTCCAACGGTACGCTGCTGAACGTTAAATTCACCCCGGCAACGCTGGAAGGTGAAAGCGGCCTCAACAAGCTGGCGGATTTCCTCCACGCCTTTACCAAACTGAAGCTGCAGCATATTCAGTTCAACGTGGTCAACGCCGAAACACTGCGCGAAGCCCAGCAGCGGCCGCAGGATTTCGCCGGGCTGGTGGTCCGCGTGGCGGGCTACAGCGCCTTCTTTGTCGAGCTGTCGAAGGAGATTCAGGATGACATTATCCGCCGCACCGCGCATCAGCTGTGAGGTGATTGAGACGCGCGCCGACACGGCGCGCATTTTCAACATCCAGCGCTATTCGCTGAACGATGGCCAGGGTATCCGCACGGTGGTCTTTTTCAAAGGCTGCCCGCATACCTGCCCGTGGTGCGCGAATCCGGAGTCGATGTCGGCCAGAATTGAGACCGTGCGCCGGGAAAGCAAGTGCCTGCACTGCGCCACCTGTATGCGGGACGCTGAAGAGTGCCCTTCCGGCGCGTGGGAGAACATTGGCCGCGACGTCACGCTGGAGGCGCTGGAGCGCGAGGTATTAAAAGATGAAGTGTTCTTCCGCGCGTCCGGCGGCGGCGTCACGCTCTCCGGCGGCGAAGTGCTGATGCAGGCCGAATTCGCCGCTCGCCTGCTACAGCGGCTACAACGGTGGGGCATCCGTACCGCCGTCGAAACGGCGGGCGATACCTCCCCTCGCCGCCTGCTGCGGCTGGCAAGGGCGTGCGACGAAGTGCTGTTTGACCTGAAAATCATGGACCCGGAACAGGCCCGCACCGTACTGAACATGAACCAGCCGCGGGTGCTGGAGAACTTCCGTTTGCTGGTCGCCGAAGGTATTACGGTGATTCCGCGTCTGCCGCTGATCCCCGGCTTCACGCTGAACGAAGAGAACGTGACGCAAATTCTGGCATTTCTGGCGCCGCTGCCGATCGATGAGGTGCATTTATTGCCGTTTCATCCGTACGGCGAACCGAAGTATTCGCTGCTGGATCGCGAATGGGCGATGGCGGGTATCAACGCCCCACGGGCCGAGGCGCTAGCCCCGATTCAGGCGAGGGTGGAACGCGCGGGCTATCGGGTGGTGATGGGCGGATAAAGCATCGGCCGGGCAGCCCGGCCAATGCTATTGCGCGCTACGACGCGCGATAAAACGGCTTATCCCCCAGAATCGTCGCCCGGTGCATAATCCGCCGCTGCGGCAGATAATCGGCGTTGGCGTAGTGCTGCGTCACCCGGTTATCCCAGATCGCCACGTCGTTCGGCTGCCAGCGCCAGCGCACCTGAAACTCCGGTTTGGTGACATGGGCAAACAGGTAGCTCAACAGCGCTTCGCTCTCTTTCTCGGTCACGTCGACAATCCGCGTGGTAAACCCTTCGTTGACGAACAGCGCCTGTTTACCGGTCACCGGATGGGTACGCACCACCGGATGCAGCAGCGGCGGGTGCTTCGCCACCGCTTCTTGCCAGCGCTGGTGCTCTTCCTCGTTTTTACGATACTTGTATTCCTGGAACGATTTACGGAAATCGTGCTCGGCATGCAGGCCGCTCAGCAGCGCTTTAAACGGCGCGGAGAGCGCCTCATAGGCGGCAATCCCGCTGGTCCACAGCGTGTCGCCGCCGGTCGACGGCAGCTCTTTCGCCGCCAGAATCGCCCCGGCGGGCGGCGTGTCGATAAAGGTCACGTCGGTGTGCCAGTTGTCGTTATCCGGCGGATTATTGTCGTGGGTGTCCAGAACAATAATCTCTTCCACGCCCGGCGCATGCGGATACACCGGGTGAATATGCAGGTCGCCAAAGCGCTGGGCCAGCGCGCGCTGCTGCTCGGGGGTAATCAACTGTTCGCGCAGAAACACCACCTGATGGCGCAGCACCGCGTGGTACAGCTGTTCAAACTGGTTATCGCTCAGCGGGCGGGTCAGATCCGCGCCGGACACCTGCGCGCCGATGTACGGCCCCAGCGGGGTAATGGCCAGACGTTCACTCATTGTACTTCTCCATGCCAGGGGGTCAGGCGACGCTGCAACGCGCGCAAGCCCAGTTCCAGACCAAAAGCGATGATTGCGATGACCGCAATGCCCGCCAGCACCACGTCGGTAGCTAAAAACTCCCCGGCGGATTGCACCATAAAACCTAAACCACGGGTGGCGGCGATAAGTTCGGCGGCCACCAGCGTCGACCAGCCGACGCCTAAACCAATGCGCAGGCCGGTTAAAATCTCCGGCAGCGCACCGGGTAAAATCACCAGCCACAGCACCTGAAGGCGGCTGGCCCCCAGCGACTGGGCGGCGCGGATGCGCACCTGCTGCGCGCTTTTCACCCCCGCCAGCGCCGACATGGCGACCGGGGCAAAAATCGCCAGGTAAATCAATAGGATCTTCGAGGTTTCGCCAATACCAAACCAAATCACCATCAGCGGCAGATAGGCCAGCGGCGGCACCGGTCGATACAGTTCGATAATCGGGTCAAGGATCCCGCGCACCGTCGGGCTTAAGCCCATGGCAATCCCCACCGGGATCCCGACGATCGTCGCCGCCAGCAGCGCCACCAGAATGCGCCCGAGGCTCGCCGCCAGATGCTGCCACAGCGTGGCATCCATAAAGCCCTGCGGGCTGGCGATGGTCAGCAGCTTGCTCAGCACCTGGCCCGGCGACGGCAGGAACAGCGGGCTAATCAGCGCTAACGCCGCCACCGCCCACCAGATAACCAGCAGCACCGCCAGCGTGGTCAGGCTCAGCGTCAGATGGCGCGAGAATGGCCAGCGCAGCTTCGATGTGCGCTGGCGCGGTTTATCGTTAATCACCACGCTCATGAGAAGGCCTCCCGCTGCTCGAACACCCGGCTCAGCACATATTCGCGCTGGGCAATAAAACGGGGATCGGACTTGATGCTGCGGCAGGATTCCCCGGCGACAAAACGACGGGCGAAATCCAGCGGCAGGCGCTCCAGCACGCGGCCCGGCCCCGGCGACAGCAGGATCAGCTCGGTAGCCATAAACACCGCCTCTTCAATATCGTGGGTAATCAGCAGCACCTTTTTGCCGGTTTCATGCCACAGTTTCAGCAGCAGCGTCTGCATTTGCTCACGGGTAAACGCGTCGAGCGCGCCGAACGGGTCATCCAGCAGCAACAGCTGCGGGTTAGCCGCCAGCGCGCGGGCAATGCCGACCCGCTGGCGCTGGCCGCCGGAAAGCTGCCAGATAAAGCGCTTTTCCGCGCCCTCAAGCCCTACTTTCTTCAGCATTTGCGCCGCCGTTTCGCGACGCTCGGCCTTGCTGACGCCCGCCAGCTGTAGCCCCAGCGCCACGTTATCTTGCACGTTGCGCCACGGCAGCAGCCCTTCATTCTGAAACACCACGCCGCGGTCGGCGCCCGGCCCGTCAACGCGTTTATCGTCGAGGATGATGCTGCCGTGCTGATACGGCACGAATCCGGCAATCAGGTTCAGCAGCGTAGTTTTGCCGCAGCCGGACGGCCCCAGCACCACCAGCAGTTCGCCGCTGTCCAGCGTGAGATTGATATCCGCCAGCGCCGGTTTACCGCCGTAGTCGGCGGAAAGATGCGAGATTTGCAGCATCATGGCCTCCTTACTTCACAAAACGGTCGGTAACGTACTGGCTGTAGTCGGTCGCCACTGCCGGCACTTTGCCCTGCTCTTTGAGGAACTGGGCGGTGTCGCCAATGGCCTTATTGACCGGGCCATTCAGCGCCTGAGCCTGCTGTTCAGCGGTGAGGTAGGTATTGCCCTTCACCAGCCCCGGGACGTCGGCTTCCGGTACGCCGCTCAGGCGCGCCAGCTTGCTGATGTTGTCCGGCTGCGCCAGCCATTTATCTGGGTTATCGATGTAGCCACGCTGAGCGTCAATCGCGCTTTTGGCGAAAGCCTTCACCACCTCAGGATGCTGCTCGGCAAAATCTTTCCGCACCACCCAGACGTCGAGCGTCGGCGCGCCCCACTCGCCCACTTTCGACGAGTCGGTCAGCACGGTGCCGTCTTTTTCCAGCGCGTTCACCGCCGGCGCCCACACGTAGGCACCGTCAATGTCGCCACGCTGCCAGGCGGCAATAATCGCCGGCGGCTGCAGGTTAATAATCTGTACCTGACCCGGCTTGATGCCCCAGTGCTTGAGCGCCGCCAGCAGGCTGTAGTGGGTGGTGGAGATAAACGGCACGGCAATGCGTTTGCCAATCAAATCTTCCGGTTTGGTAATGGCCTTTTTCACCACCAGCGCTTCAGAGTTGCCGAGCTGTGAAGCCAGCAGGAAGACTTCAATCGGCACCTGCTGACTGGCGGCCACCGCCAGCGGGCTGGAACCGAGGTTGCCAATCTGTACGTCGCCGGAAGCCAGCGCCCGCACGATAGCCGCGCCGCTGTCAAACTTGCGCCAGTCCGGCTTCGCGCCGCTCAGTTTTTCGAAGGTGTTATCCGCCTGCGCCACTTTGGCGGGTTCCGCGGAGGTTTGATACGCGATAGTGACGTCCACGGCCTGCGCCTGGAAAGCCAGCAGCGCCAGCGTGGCGGCGATAAAGGTGAAACGCGATGCGATTGCCATATTGTCCTGCTCCCATGTCTTGTTATGTGAGCAGTATTTCCGGCGTGAGGGGGTTTGATAAAGGAATTAAAAGTGCTGGTTAATGCCAATTTGTTTTTAGAAAAAAAGTGGCAAAGGATAGTTTGGAAATGGGATTTCCCAGAGCACGTTGTAGGCCGGATAAGCGAAGCGCCATCCGGCAATGTGCACCGAACTGCCGGATGGCGCTTCGCTTATCCGGCCTACAGGTTGATCCGCGCGGATTCTGAATCAGCAGTGCGCCTTCAGCGCCGCAATATCCTTCGGCGTAGTACGGCAGCAGCCGCCGATCAGCTTCGCGCCCGCCGCCAGCCACTGCGGCAGATAGCCTTCCAGCGTCGCGCAGGCTTCGCCGTGGTGATGCCAGGTTTTACTCACCGCGTCGTAGTGCTCCCCCGAGTTTGGATAGACCACTAGCGGCAGCGGCGTCAGGCTATGCAAATACTCCAGCGCCTCGACGGAATTCTCCAGCGCGATACAGTTAATGCCCACCGCCAGAATCTGCGGGTAGTCGGCCAGCAGCGCCAGTACGTCGCGCAGCGGCGTGCCGTCACTCAGGTGCTCGGCGTCGCGCAGGGTAAACGAGAACCACGCCTGCGCCACCGGATATTCGCTCAGCAGCTGCGCCAGCGCGCGAATTTCCTCAAACGACGGCAGAGTTTCACAGGCCAGCAGGTCGACACCGCCATCCAGCAACGCCTCCACGCGCGGGCGGTGGAAATCCTGGAATACCTGCGCGCTGCGCTGGTAGTCGCCGCGATACTCCGAGCCATCCGCCAGATACGCGCCGTACGGCCCCACGGAACCGGCAATCAGCAGCCCCTGCGCTGCCGGGCTTTCGGCGCGATACGCATCGCGCGCCTGACGCGCCAGCTCGACGCTTTTGATAATCAGCGCCCGCGACTGCGCTGCATCCAGCCCGCGCGCGGCAAAACCGTCCGGCGTAGCCTGATAGCTGGCGGTAATCGCCACCTGCGCCCCGGCGCGGAAATAGTCGAGGTGCACGTCGTAAATCAGCTGCGGGTTTTCCATCAGCATTTTTGCCGACCACAGGCTGTCCGCCAGGTCGCAGCCGCGCGCCTCCAGTTCGGTAGCCATCGCGCCGTCGAGCAGCACGAAAGGATGGTCGTTAAGGATAGCGTCGAAGGGATTATTCTGCGGCATGCTGCGGCTCCTGTTGAGTCTGGCGCGAACGCGTTAAGAAGTAGGCACCATAGCACAGCGCCACGAACGGGATCCCGCACCACAGCGCGATACGCTGCGATGGGTCAAAGGCCAGCCCCACGCAGGCCACCAGGCACAGCACGAAGCCCAGCACCGGTACCAGCGGATACCACGGCGCGCGGTAGTGCAGCTCGCTCAGCGCCTTGCCCTGCTGGAGATGACGGCGGCGGAACACAAAGTGCGAGGCGCAGATGCTTATCCACACCGCCACCACTGCAAAACCGGAAATGGCCGACAGCGCGACAAACACGGTGTCGGGCGCAACGATGCTGGAAAACAGCGCCAGCAGGCCGCCCAGCATACTCACCGACAGCGCCACCAGCGGCACGCCGTTATCGGTCAGCTGTGAGAAACAGCGCGGCAGCGTGCGCTCGTTGGAGAGCGACCACAGCATCCGGCCCGAGGCGTACAGCCCGGAGTTGGCCGCCGATAGAATCGCCGTCAGGATCACGAAGTTAAAAATATCCGCCGCATAGGGAATGCCCACCTTTTCAAACACCAGCACGAACGGGCTTTTTTCCACGCCCGCCTGCTGCATCGGGATCAGCGCGGCCAGCACGAAGACGGTGCCGATAAAGAAGATGATCAGCCGTGCGATGGTGGTACGGATGGCGACCGGAATCACCTTATGCGGATTCTCGGTTTCACCGGCGGCAATGCCGATAAGCTCGGTGCCGGAGAAGGCAAAATTCACCGCCACCATGGTCATCAGAATCGGCAGCCCGCCGTGCGGGAACCAGCCTTCGGCGGTGATATTACGCAGCCCCGGCGCGGGCGAACCGTCCTGCATCGGGATAAACCCGAAGATGGCCGCACCGCCCAGAATAATAAACGCGATGATGGTAATCACCTTCACCAGCGAGAACCAGAACTCGCCTTCGGCGAAGAACCGCGTCGAGATAACGTTAAGGCCAAAAATCAGCACGCAGAACAGCAGGCACCAAATCCATACCGGCACCTGCGGGAACCAGTACTGCATGCAAAAGCCCGCGGCGGTAAAGCTCGAACCGAGCGCCACCGTCCACGTCAGCCAGTAAAGCCACGCCACGGTGTAGCCGGTGGCCGGGCCGAGATAACGGGCGGCATAAACGTGGAAAGCGCCGGTTTCCGGCATCGCCACCGACAGCTCGCCGAGACACTGCATCACCAGCCAGACCACCAGCGCGCCGATAAGATAGGCCAGTAAAGTGCCCGCCGCGCCGGTAGTGGAGATGATATAGCCGGTATTGAAAAAGAGCCCTGTGCCAATAACGCCACCCAGCGACAGCATGATCAGGTGGCGGGTTTTCATGGTGCGCTTTAGCTGCCCACCTTGTTGTTGTGTTGTGGTTTGCATTATTACCTTCTAAACGTATGGACGTCTAAACATCCAAATAAAGAGAAGGTTATACAACGATTGTTGGCGAATTGCAAAAAGGGGGCGATGACCGGCACATGGAAATGATGCAATCCATAAAATCGATTGAAGATTACTTGCTAACTTCAACTCGCATTTCATTGACCTGCTCAGGGACAATTTTGTGTCCTGACTTCAGATAATCAATGACGACATCGGACATATTATGCCCGGCGCGAATTTGTACATTTTTCCCTTCTTTAAATGCCAGAAAACCATCGCCCCCCAGGGCAAGGAAAGTGGTTGTTGCAACATGGTAAGTCTCAGTATCCACAATTGCTTTACCGTTGATAGTGAAAGACACCATGCGCTGCCCTACGGGTTTCTGCGGCATATACTGCATTTCAGCCCCCTTTGACATTTGTAATATGCCATTAGTGAGCGATGCCCCGTGTTCCATCAGATTACGCAAATCCTTGCCGCTGAGATCCATTTCGGTAAGCTCATTCTTAAAGGGGAATGTGCTGGTAATATCACCAAAGGTAATAGGGCCCGCATTGAGATCGGCCCGTAAGCTACCGGAATTAATCAGCGCGATCTGCGCTTTCGGCGCAGCAACAAGCATCGCATCGGTAAACAGATTGCCGAGCTGTGAAGATTCACCATAGGCACGGGTTAAGAGATTACCCTGGTATTTTGCATAAATATTGGCAGATAACGTCATCGGCAATCCGGTATCAATATCGGTGCCAAGCCCCATATACCAGGTACTCTGACGCTGCCCTTCATTAGTACCCGCATCATAGATATAGTTATTAGCAAAGTACCATTCTTTAAATGGGCCGAAACTGAGATCTATTCCCGTTAGTTTATCGATACTAAAACGTGGCTCTATTTCCATAAAAAAAGGAGAGCCATTATCCCAAATGCCGATGTCGTTATCATTACCTAAACCGAAGAATTTAGGTAAATCAGCGTAACCATAGAAATCAAACCAATCTATATGCGCCCAGCCACGATATTCTGGGTAGAGATCTGATCTTTTAAGCGGCCCAAAGCGAGTAGAGTTGCTGCCTACTATATTAATGCTTTGATGCCACCAGCCTGATAGATATTCATCATTCCCAGAGTCTGCAAATGTTACCATGGGTAAAAGCATCAAGGCTCCTGATACAATAAATTTTGTTTTTGGCATAGGCATGGTACCTTTCATCGAGGTAAGTTATAAAAACTATTTATACAATAAAGAATGTAAAATAATAATTGTATTTTTAGTATGGCGTTCTGATATGGCAGAGGTAATATGAATCCATCTGTCATATCAGGACGTATCGAAATAGAAACGTTATTAAAAAACTAATTTTATTTAGTCGAACTTACATCAATCACCCTCATATCAAGGTCGGGGGTTAATGGGCTATGAGTTTTGACATAATCAATAATTGACTCGGCAGAGGTGGTGCCGCTTATCGTTTTTACATTCTTTCCATTTAAGAATGCTTCAAAACCATCGCCGCCGGTTGCACAAAATGAATGTGTCACAATGCGATATGTTTTAGTTGGATCGATGGGTTGATTATTAATCGTAAATTTAATAACCCGCTCACCCAACGGCTTTTTACTGTCATATTCAACATGGACACCTTTTGACACCTGCAAAACCCCATTGCTGAGGTTAGTGGCATGAATCATTAGACTAGTGAGATCTTTACCGGTGAGATCCATTTCAACCAGTTCATTATTAAATGGGAAGGTGGTAATAACATCGCCGTACTTTAAGTTACCCTGTGGAAAATCAGCACGCATGCCACCGCTGTTCTGGAACCCCGCAACGGCATCCGGGGCTTTAGCCATCATGGCGTCGAGAACGACGTTACCAACAGGTGATGATTCACCATAGGCGCGAGTGAAGGGTGCAGTTGCTGACCCAATAACCTGATCGGTGATACTTTTTAGCTTCGTGTTCCACTCATCAATCTTCGCTTGCACTTTTGGATCGGGTTTATATTCGTCCGCAAACACGGTGATTAATTTACCGTTATAACCATCAATTTTTTTCGTCTGAGGGTTAAAATCCAATACGAGTTTACCAATATCGGTACCATACGCATCCGTTGATACAACCAGGGTATTATTGACTTTAATTGGCTCAGGCGTACCCACATGAGCATGCCCGGTGATAAGCACATCAATGCCTTTAAATTTCTTTGCGGTATCGATATCGACTTGCAGCATTCTGGCTACGTCTTTATTTCCATAACTCGACTGGCGCGCTGGCGTACCTTCGTGGATAAGCAGTACAATAATATCAACGTTACCTTTTAAGGCATCAAGCCCCTTTTGGATATAAGGCCCTTCATCACGAGCTTCCGAACCTGCGTAAGCCTTAGCCGCCACCGTATCATAAAAGGCAAATTTCTGATGCACGCCAATTACGCCAATTTTTATGCCGTCTTTTTCGACAATTGTCCAGGGCTTATCCCAGACCGGTTTGTCGCTGTTGGTATAAAAGACATTACCCAGCAGAATGGGGAAGTTCGCTTTTGATAACTGCTTAACCATATTATCAACGCCATGATCAAATTCGTGGTTCCCCACCGAAACAGCATCGAAAGGCATGGCATTCATGATATCAATGATCGCTTCACCTTTGGTCAGAGTGCTTATATAAGGCCCGGTAAAGTAATCCCCAGCATCAAAGAAAAATACATCTTTACTTTTTTTCTTGGCATCATTGACGATGGTCGCGATATTAGCAAAGCCGCCGACTGCACGTTCTTTGTCGACGGCGGGGACTTTGCCTGGAGAAACATGAGCATGGAGATCGTTGGTATAATAAATAGTCACATCTTTTGCACTGGCCAAAAGTGGCAATGCCAAAAGAATACCGGCGGTAAGGGCCTTTATTTTCATAGCGAATTCCTTTCTGTCATATAAAGGTTTGCTAATTTACATTCAGAAAGGCTTTTTTATGTGCGGCCGTTCACACATCCTACATAGCGCAATAAGGTAAAGTCAGCAACCTTTCTAAATCGTTGGTGGGCCATGTCAACCTTATTTATTATTAATACCTGTAAAACATTCGGCTGCCGCAATTTAGGGTTACCGGTGTCAGTCTCTGCGGATTACCGTTGGCCAGACTACAGACTGGGATATCCAGCATTGCACTGTCGGGCCTGTGGTAGTTATCCCCCTCTATTTGATGAACAACAATTTAGCAAATGGTTATCTGCTCATTTATCCGCAGATGCCTTTGAAAAGGGCCATTTCTGCCCTGTATGTTTTCACGATAAAAGTATTTGTTACGGTTATAACCCGCTGGGAACACAGCGTATTCAGTGCCGCGCGTGTAAAAAGGTCTGGACGCCAAAACGGCACTTACAAAGAGCCGTCGCACCGCCAGAACGAATTGAAACCGTTGCGCTGATTGTGCCATTTCAGGGGAGTTGCGCAAAACAGAAACTGTATGTGCTCCTCAGCTTTGATGCCCTCAACGGTAATATCCTTCACCTCTCTACTAATTTTACCCCGCTTCAATCCGGAGATACCTTACATTACCGCTGGAAAGGAAATAGTGAGCCAGAACTGCATGATTGCGATATTTTAAAACGCGTCAACATGCGCTCAGCACAATTTCTACGGCGAAGTCAGTTCGATGAGATTCAATATGGCAGCGCGCAACTTAAACGTAACGCCAGGGGCGCGATTTTACGTCCGGTAATTACCGCTCACGGGCATTTCAGGGCATTACATATCCGTTTCCCTGCAGTAAAAATTCATGCCATTTCGCACGAAAGTTTTATCAGAGGAGCGGTGATTACCGCGTGGGCAGAACTGTTTCGCCAACGTCTGGGGGAGATTTGGTTTGTTGAAGAGGAAATAATCGACAGCGATGCGCATACCCCGTGGTATTTTAAGGGAGCAATGCATCATGGCTGGTGGAAAAATCGCTGGCAGCTTTGGGAACAGGAAAAAAACAGTAAGATGGTCTGCTTATTAACGACAGGGAATAAGAACCATGCGCAAGAGCTCTCTTTAGCGGCCAGCAGGCGCTATATTCATTGGCTCTATCAACAACCGGCGTTTGTGCAAAGCGCACAGTGCTCCGCTGGGCACGTAACACAGATACTGCACTCCCTGGCATCTGACTATAACGATAAACTGACAGGAACGGCTTCCGCTGATTAATTCCCGGTTGCGTTATACCTTTGTCTCACTGAAGTCGACGGCTTTCAATAGAAAAACGGGGACTCTTTTCTGTTCACCTTAAACCTTCCTCTTTTGAGGTGAGGATGCCGCGCACCCTCACCTCATCACGCGCTTACTCGTCGAAGAACCAGTACCCCTGATTAATCAGCGCCGTCAGTTCCACAATAAACGCCGGGTTGCGCAGCGCTTCCCCAAAGTGGGTTTTATCCAGCTCGGTATAGCGGCACAGCGCGTCAGCCGCCTGCGGTTCGCATGTCTCCAGCTTCTCGCTGTTGATAAAGAAACTCTCACCCACGTTCAGTACCCGCAACCCGTTGAGACGGCGCAGGGTTTCACCCTCTTCCAGTGCAGCAAGCACCTCTTCCGGTTCAAACGGCGGCTCCGCTGGGGCAATATCCAGCTCGTGGCGCGGCGTACTGGCAAAGCTGCCGAACCACTGTTTGAAATCATTCGGCTGACGGATCATGTCGATCATCATCATCCGCAGGCGCTCCAGCTCGTGCTCTTCCACCTTACCCGCGTGTTCCCGGCAGGTAAGATCCGGGTCAGTGTAGTACTTCTCGCCCAGATCGTTTTCCAGCACGTAGTCGGCGAAGCTGCTGATCAGCTCCCGACCGTTCGGCCCACGGAAGCCGACGGAGTAGTTCAGCGTATCTTCATAGGTGTAGCCATCGTGCGGGAATCCTGGCGGAATGTAGAGAATATCGCCCGGCGCCATCTCAACGTCGATAATCGGCGTGAACGGCTCAACGTGCAGCAGCGCCGGATGCGGGCAGTGCTGTTTTAACGGCAGCGCGTCGCCCACGCGCCAGCGGCGGCGGCCCATCCCCTGAATAATAAACACGTCATACGGGTCAATATGCGGGCCCACGCCGCCACCCGGCACCGAGAAGGAGATCATCAGATCATCCAGCCGCCAGTCAGGCAGCACGCGGAACGGGCGCACCAGCTCGGCGGAAGGCTCGTGCCAGTGGTTGACCGCCTGCGCCAGCAGCGACCAGTTCTTCTCCCCCAGATGGTCAAAATCTTCAAACGGGCCGTTGCTGGCCTGCCATTTGCCGTCGACGTGGCTCACCAGACGGCTGTCGACTTCCATCTCCATCGCCAGGCCGGCCAGTTCATCAGGCGTAATCGGATCGACAAAATTCGGGAACGCGTTTTTCAGGACCACCGGTTGCTTCTGCCAGTATTTCTCCAGAAACTCCGGCCAGTTAAGGTTGAGTTGATAAGCCATATTTTCATACCATCAGTAGAGGGGTAGGCTCGATTATAAAGAGCACAACCCGGCGTCCGCTTTGTGATGAATCAATTGCGGATGCACACTTATGAATAGCATTCATAACGTCTTACTATTTTGCCTAATTATCCGTTCATGAAATCAATATATCCTATCGGCCTTCAACGCTCTCAAACGGATAACTATGACTCGTACCCCGGCGCGGACAACGCCCGCCAGCAGCCAGACCCACGGCCTGCTTTTTGTCGTCATTCTCAGCGCCTTAATGGCTTTTACCTCGCTCTCAACCGACATTTACCTTCCCGCCATGCCGGTGATGGCACGGGATTTACACGGCAACGTCGAATTGACGATTACCGGATTTTTAGTCGGCTTCTGCATTGCCCAGCTGATCTGGGGGCCGCTGAGCGACCGCTTTGGCCGTCGCCTGCCGCTGTTTATCGGCATTGGGCTGTTTATTATCGGTTCGGTCGGCTGCGCGCTTTCTGGCAATATCGAGCAGATCGTTTTCTGGCGCGTATTCCAGGCGCTGGGGGCCTGCACCGGCCCAATGCTGGCGCGCGCAATGATCCGCGACCTGTTCAGCCGCACCCGCGCCGCGCAGATGCTGTCAACGCTGATCCTGATGATGGCCATCGCCCCTATCGCCGGGCCGCTGCTCGGCGGGCAGATCATCGTCTTTGCCAGCTGGCACGCTATTTTCTGGCTGCTGGCGGTGATTGGCGTACTGATGTTTATCACCCTCTTCTGGCTACCGGAAACCCTGCCGGAGGAAAAGCGGGTGAAAGCGTCGCTGGGCGGGGTGTTTAAAAACTACGGCAGGCTGTTAACCAACATCGCCTTTATGCGCTACACCCTGTGTCTGACCTGCTTCTACGTCGCCGCTTACGCCTTTATCGCCGGTTCACCGTTCGTCTATATCAGCTACTTCGGCGTCGACCCACAGCACTACGGCTGGTTGTTCGCGCTGAACGTAGTCGGCGTGATGCTGATGAGCGTGGTGAATCGACGCATCGTCCACCGCTACCCGCTGGAGACGCTACTGAAAGCGTCGCTGCTGGTGGCCGGCGCGGCGGCTATCGTGCTGGCGGCCGGCGTACGCTGGCAGATTGGCGGGCTGCTGTTGATCGTCGTGTCGGTGTTTGTGCTGTTTTCGATGAATGGGATTATTGCCGCCACCTCTACCGCCGCCGCGCTGGACGCCGCGCCGAATGTCGCCGGTTCCGCGTCTGCGCTGATCGGCGCATTGCAGTACGGCAGCGGAATTATTTCGTCCCTGTTGCTGGCGACCCTCAGCGACGGTACGCCGTGGACGATGGCGTGGATTATGGCGCTGTTTACCCTCGCCAGCACCGCCATCGCCCTGACGGCACGCGCCAGGGCCGGCGCCTAATCAAGCGCTGACAACACGGTTTCTCCCCTGCTGCTTCGCCCGGTACAGCGCCGCATCGCTGCTGCTGATGAGCTCGGCGGCGATATCCGCGGTGCTTTGTATACTGCACACCGACAGCGGGGAATCCCAGGTCATGACGCCCAGGCTGATGGTCAGCACGCCGCCGATGGGGTTGGTTTCGTGCTCAATCGCCAGCTCCATCACCCGTTCCCGCAGGCGCTCGGCCACCGCCAGCGCCCCTTCCGCATCGGTGTCTGGCAGCATCACCAGAAACTCTTCACCGCCGTAGCGGCTGACGCTATCGTCCGGGCGCAGGCCGCCCTTTAGCGCGTCCGCGACCGCGCGCAGCACGCGGTCGCCCGCCTGGTGGCCGTAGGTGTCGTTGTAGCGCTTAAAGAAGTCGAGATCCGCCATGCACAGCGACAGCGACGTGCCCTCGCGCTGCGCGCGGGTAATTTCATAGCTGAGACGCTCATCCATATAGCGTCGGTTGAACAGGCCGGTGAGGTGGTCGCGCTCGGCGTACTGCAGCAGCGTCTGGTTAGCGCGGGCCAGCTGCTGCTCCGCCAGTTTGCGGTCGGTGATATCCATCCACGCCGAAGAGATGCCCGCCACGTTCCCGCCCGCGTCGTACACCGCCATGGGCTTAATGTAAAAGTAGCGTCCGTAGAGAAACAGTTCTTTGCTGGCAATTTCTTCGCCGCTATCGAGCAGAATGAAATCCTGCTGGAACAGCAGGTGCCATTCCGGCATCAGCGTTTTAAGATACTGTCCCACCAGCTTTTCTTCCGGCTGGCCAAGCAGCTCGCCCATCGCCTTATTCGCCTTCGTGAGCTGGCCGTGGCGGTCAATCACGCACAGCGCCAGCGGCGTATTCTGGTAGATAGATTCCAGCTGCAAAACCCGCTCGCCCAGCTGGGAGATATCCCGATCGGTGCCGCGATAGCCGGTCAACTGGCCGTTTTCATCGAACAGCGGAATGCCGCTGGTTTCCAGGATCACCGCGCTGCCGTCCGCCCGCAGGTTACGGTTAATCACGCCGGAGAAGGGTTTACGCGACGCCAGCGCGTCGCGGAAGGTTCTCTCCAGCCGCGCGGCCTCTCCTGGCACCATAAAATCAAACGGCGTACGGCCCAGCACCTCTTCAGACGTGTAGCCAAGCAACCGCATGACCACTTCAGAAACCCAAACGTAGCGCCCCTGAGTATCCACTTCCCACACCCAGTCGGTGTTATGGTTGAGGAGGTCGGCCAGCTTGCCGGAATCCATTTGATTTTGCTGTACGAACGGCTTCTCCATTGTCATTCATCCCTCTCCTGTGGCGCGACCGGCCCGACGAAATGGTTGTTTTTTAACCATTGCATCAACCAAAACAAAATGACCGGTTATTTAATCGTCGTGAAGACTTTTACGATTCCGACGGCTGAACTACTTTATAACAAAGATAAAGGAGCGATGCCTGTGATTGCAATTCAATATTTGTGTCCCAAATGTTCCGTCATCACTGAAATAACTGACATTGAAAAAATAAAGAATGCGGAAGATACATATCCGTTAACCTGTCACGGCTGCGGGATGCCCTTCAGTAAAGACGCGCTTATCAAATTTGCCCGTCAGAAAGCCGAGGAAATGATTAACGAAGCCTTATTTCAGTTAAAAAACGCTTCGACTCAAGGAAATAAATAACTCATTTTTTATTCTTTCGGTTAATCCAGAAAAAGATGAGAACTCATCCCTGTAGCGCTATTTCTTTATTTCCCTTCATATTCGCTAATCTATTTTTTCTGTCTGGATCCGGTCCCCACAAGCGCACGGAAGTGATAGCGCAAAAAAACGCCGTTTGCTAACGTGGTTTCTCCATTCACTACGGCAAGGAGAGGCACATCGTGTCACAGCCACTGATTACCGCCTTCATTCCCGGCACCGGGTTTCCCGCCCTTGATGACTACCGCAGCCGCCAGGCCGCGTTGTATAGCGACGACTACGGCCAACGCGCCCGCTATCGCCAGCACAATGAAGCGCTGCTTCAGCAGAATGTTAGCCCGCAGGTGGTCTTTTTTGGCGACTCCATTACCGACGGCTGGGATCTGGCGCAGAGCTTTCCGGGGAAAAACTACCTCAACCGCGGCATCGGCGGGCAGACCACCGCGCAGATGCTGGTGCGTTTTCGCCAGGACGTCCTCAATCTGCGACCACAGGTGGTGGTGCTCCTCGCCGGCACCAACGACATCGCGGGTAATACAGGGCCGGTGAGCAATCTGGATATCGAAGAGAACATCATGACGCTGACCGAGCTGGCCACGCAGCACGGGATTCAGGTGGTGATTTCGTCCGTGCTCCCGGTCCATGACGCCAACCCCGATTCGTCAGACCTCTACGCCCAGCGCCCGCAGGCGCGAATCGTGGCGCTGAACCGCTGGCTAAAAGGCTGGTGCGCGGCCCAGGGGCTGGTGTGGCTGGACTACGCCTCGGCAATGACGGACGCTTCCGGCAAGCTGATTGCCGCTTACGCCGACGACGGCCTGCACCCGAACGCCGACGGCTATCAGGTGATGATTCCACTGGCCGAAAACGCCATTCGCACCGCGCTGGCACGCAGCACCCGCCATGCGGATTTGCCGATCGATCTGCCAGGCGTATGATGTCATCGATGATGCGGTGGCGTCAGCAGCCCGCGGTCGCGCCACAACGCGGGCTTTTTGACGCCCCCTTCATGGCGCCCTGATTCAGGCACAATGACACCTTCCTTAACGGCTCATTACGCCATTACTTACCCCGATACACTTAAGTGGTATGCCATCCTGATAATTTTGAATTAGATCACAAAAATTTCTGAAACATAGGTTTAGTATTCAGAAAAAATGTGACACGGATTCACAAAATCTCATAAAAGGACCGTAGTGTGCCGCCGATGCTCCCGCACGGCAGGCGTTTTATCTTCTCTCTGTATGACCACAGTTGCGCCTGTTTACCCCGCAGGCCGTCTCATATTCTAAGAAGTAAAGGAAAGTTTTATGCGCACTACTGGTCATACGCGCTGGTTTATGGTGGCTCTTGTCACGCTTGGCACGATTTTATGCTATTTAACCCGCAACACCATCTCGGCGGCCGCGCCGACGCTACAGAGCGATCTTCACGTTACCACTCAGCAATACTCATGGATCGTGGCAACCTTCTCCGCCTGCTACACCATTGCCCAGCCGATCGCGGGCTATGTGCTGGATACGCTGGGCACCAAAGTGGGCTACACCCTGTTCGGCGCGATGTGGGGCATCTTCTGCATCGGCGCGGCGTTCACCAATAGCTGGCAGGGGCTGGCGCTGTTTCGCGGTTTAGGCGGCTTCGCCGAGAGCGCGATGATTCCCGCCGGGCTGAAATCGGTCACCGAATGGTTCCCGGATCGCGAGCGCTCCGTCGCCGTAGGCTACTTCAACGTCGGCTCCTCAATGGGCGCGATCATTGCGCCGCCGATGGTGGCATGGGCGATTTACATTCACAGCTGGCGTCTGGCGTTCGTTATCGTCGGGATTGCCAGTATCGTCTGGGCGCTGGGCTGGTACCTGGTGTATAACCGTCCTGGCCAGTGTAAAAGCCTGAGCAAAGAAGAGTACAACTACATTACGGAAGGGCAGCCGGAGAAAACAACCGTCGATAAAGTGCACATCGGCCAGCTGCTGCGACAGCGTAAATTCTGGGGCATCGCCCTGCCGCGCTTCCTCGCGGAACCGGCATGGGGGACCTTCAACGCGTGGATCCCACTGTTTATGGTGCACACCTACGGCTTTAACCTGAAGGATATCGCCATGTTCGCGTGGATCCCGATGCTGTTCGCCGATATGGGCTGCGTCATCGGCGGCTATCTGCCGGGGATCTTCCAGCGTACCTTTGGCGTCAATATTGTGGTGTCGCGCAAGCTGGTGGTCACCATGGGCGCGGCGCTGATGATTCTGCCGGGCATGGTCGGCCTGTTCAGCAGCCCGTTCGTCGCCATTGCGCTGCTGTGCGTCGGCGGTTTTGCTCACCAGTCGCTGTCCGGCGCGCTGATTACCCTCTCTTCCGATATGTTCGATGCAGGCGAAGTCGCCACCGCCAACGGCTTTACCGGCATGGCGGCGTGGACCGCCAGCACGCTGTTCGCGCTGGTGGTTGGCGCGCTGGCCGACACCTTAGGCTTCAGCCCACTGTTTGCGGTGCTGGCGGCGTTTGACGTCATCGGCGCGATTATCCTGTGGGCGCTGCTGCGTTCGCCAGAGCCCGAGCTGGAAGTAAACCCGGCCAGTTGACCGAACCACCCCGGCGGCGCTTCGCCTGGCCGGGCTACCGTTCATGTAGCCCGGGCGAGGCGCTAGCCGACCCCGGGGTAGCTCAAAAGCCTACCTCTCAAGCAGCTTTCGCTGCACTTTCACCACCGCTTTTTTTATCTCAACGGGCGAATTCACCTGAACGCCTGGCTTATGCGGTTCGCCGGGGAAAAATACCGCGAACATTCCCGGGCGCAGCGTAATGGACTGTCGATCGGCAATGTCATCACACAGCTGATAATCATCCTCACGGTGCCATTCATCGCACTGCCGGGCGCTGTCACTCAGCCCAAAATCAATACGCTCCTCACCCGCCAGCAGGATCTGGACATCAATATAGTCCGCATGCAGCTCGGCCCGCTTTACTGACGCGGGTTGCGTCATAAACTGCATTACATTCATAAAGATGTCATCGCCCTGTAAAACATGACAGCCCGGTTCACAGCGCGCGGGTTCAGCCTGTAAAGCCAGCGTTATCGCCGCCAGCAGCGCGGGAGGCAAACCTGCGCATTCAGGGTTGCGGCTATCGCCGATAATCATGATTGATACTCCTCTGCCCATAACGCCGCGCCGAGCAAACCCGCGTCGTGCTGGTAATGGGCGGCAATAACGGGGGTATGAAACGGCGCGGGCTCTTGCGCCAGAAACGCGCAAACCTGCGATAAATAACTTTCGGCCAACCCTACACTGCCGCCAAGCACGACACATTCACAGTCGCTGCTGGCTTTCAGGTCCGCAATCAGCCGCGCCACGGCGCGGGCCGACTGTTCAATCAGACGCCTGGCCTGCGGGTGCCCCTGTAGAGAATGCGCGTAGATCGTTTTCGCATCCAGTCCGCGCAGATCGCCTACGGCCTGAGCGGCAAGAGCGCGGCCCGATGCGATGGCCTCGACGCAGCCCCGGCGACCGCAGCCGCACGGCGGCCCAAGCGGGTCGGCCAGCGTATGCCCGATATGCCCCGCCAGCCCCTCCCGGCCGGAGAGCAGCTGACCGTTACTGATAATGCCGCCGCCGACGCCGGTCGACACCGTGATAAACGCCATGTCGCGAATCGCCCCCGGCAGCGCGCAATACTCCGCCCACGCCGCAGCCTGCGCGTCGTTTATCGCCACACACGGCAGCCCGCTAAGCTGCGTGAGCGTATCCACCAGCGGGAACTGCGCCAGTCCGCCGAGGTTATCCGGGTTAAGGGCGGTGAGGATGCCATGACGAATAATGCCGGTTGAGGCCACCGCCACGCGCTGCGCTTGCCCGGCAAACGGCGCAATCAGCAAGCCGAGTGCTTCACGCAGCGCCGCCGGCGTGCGGCTGCCGGGCGTCGGCAGCTCCCGACGCGCCGTCACCTGCCGCTGCACATCAATCAGCGCGGCGGCAAGCTTGGTGCCACCGATATCTATCGCCAGCGTACTCATACCGCTTCCTCGGCGATCGCATCACGGTACCACTGGCAAATATGCTCAAGCCGGGTAATGGCGGAGCCAACGGTCACCGACCAGGCTCCGTGCCGCATGGCCTGCGCGGCGAGCGCTGGTGAGTTATAGCGGCCTTCAGCAATCACGCGGTAGCCTTTGGCGCTTAGCGCCGCTACCAGCGGAAGGTCCGGGGCCTGCGGCACCACGTCGGTGGTATAACCGGAGAGCGTGGTGCCGATAATATCCGCGCCAAGCCGGTGACAGTCAGCGGCGTCCTGCTGCGAGGAACAGTCGGCCATCGCCAGGCGCTGATGATGATGAATCCTGGCGATAATTTCCGCGACCGCCGTCGGACGTTCGCGGTCAGTGCCGTCAAAAGCAATGATATCGGCCCCGGCCTGCGCCAGCGCGTCCACATCGTCAAGGTAAGGGGTAATACGTACCGGGGAATCCGATAAATCGCGTTTCACGATGCCGATAATCGGCACGCTAATCAGCGGACGCGCGGCCTTCAGGTTTTCGATTCCCTCAATGCGAACCGCCACCGCGCCCGCCTGGACCGACGCCAGCGCCATCGCCGCGACGATTTCCGGCTTATCTAACGGGCTTTCGGGGACCGGCTGGCAGGAGACGATCAGCCCGCCCTGCTGTTTAATGCTTGCATCCAGATTCTCTAACAACGACATAAGTACATCCTTAACTTCAATACGCGCCCGGCGCGTCCGGGCGCCTGTAATTAATGCTTACCGCAAACGGGAACGGATTTTTCTGCCTGGCGCGTCAGCGCGCCGCTAAAGGGTTTACCGTCGATAGCGTCATGTGTGCGCAGTGCTTCCGGACGGATCCAGCGCTGAACGCGAGAGGGCATGTCCAGGCCAATCAGCAAAATCACCACGAACGTTAAACCAAAGGAGAGCGAACCGAGCGCCGAACCCAGGCTGAGATGCTGGGCCACCAGCGCGCCAATCACCGGTGCCGCCGCGCCGCCCAGCGCCCCGACGTTGTAGGTAAATCCGAGGCCCGCCGCGCGCTGGTCGGTATCGAAATAGCCGCCGATCAGCTTCGGCAGAATGCCAGCAATCCCCTGACCCAGCATCTGCTGGAAGAACAGCAGGATCCCCAGCCCCCAGATGCTGGAACCACCGATGGCGAAAACGGGGATAATCAGAACCTGCGAGGCCAGCAGGCTACAGACGTAGGCTTTACGCGTCCCCAGCCAGTCGCCGAGAAAACCGCCGACGATGCAGCCCACCGCCGCGCCAAAGCCGCTAAAGAACAGCACCTGCGCCACGGTCGCCGGGTTGTATCCCAGCTCGCTTTTCAGGTAGGTCGGCAGCAGCGCCTGAATCGGCCAGGAATAGAGGAAAGCAAACAGCACCACGACCATCAGCATCACGCCGGTTGGCCAGCGTTTGCCGCTGCTCTGCACCATGAAGCTGACAAAAATCACCGTACACACCAGCGCTAACAGCAGGATAATCGCCGGGTTATGCAGGTTGCCCGCGAAGCAGAACCACAGCGCCGCCACGGCGATGCCGCTCATCGCAATATTCAGCACCCGCTGCTTGCCGCGATAAAGAATGTCGACCATCGTGCGCACCGGCGTTTTGTTGGCCTGACGCTCCTTCCAGTCTTCCGTTTCCGGGATATTTTTGCGCAGCCACAGCGCGAAAATGATCGGCAAAATACCGATGAAAAACAGCGCGCGCCAGCCCCAGACCGGAACGATAAAGCTGTAGGCCTGCGCGGCGACGACCGCCCCGACCGAGAAGCCGGAAATCAGAAAGCCGCTGGCTTTATTACGGAGGTGTTTTGGCCAGCTTTCAATGACATAGGTGGCGCTGGAGCCATACTCCCCCGCCATCCCCATACCGATCACCATGCGGGCGATAAACATCGAGGTATAGCCCGGCGCCAGGCCGCAGGCCCGCGTCCCGACGGAGAAATGAATGATGCTGGTGACCATCGACAGGCGACGACCATAGCGGTCGCCCATCGCCCCCAGCAGCAGGCCGCCGAACCAGCGAGAGATAAACGCGGCGGAAATAATACTCGCCGCCTGAACGGTAGTGAGCTGAAACTCGCTCTGTACTTCGGTTAATACCAGGGCAATTAAGACAAAATCAAAACCATCAAGCAAATAGCCAAGCCATGCGGCAGAAAAAGCCCGCCACTGGGATTTATTAAGGTGTTTGTACCATGGAATGGCCTTTGTTATTCCACTCATGTTGCTCTCCTGTGATGAGCAAATTCCTATACCTACGTGCCTGAAGCGTGCATGCGACACGCCCAAATGAAGTAAAACTCCATTTAATAATTTTACAAGAAGCAAAACACCACAAGAGGACGTGGTGAAATGTGTGAACGGTGTCATAGCGGTCAGCGTCAGGGAGGTAAAAAAATCGATCTGCGTCACAGCAGATGGCCATCAGCAGCGCTGCCGCGCGCAAAATGGCAGCTATTACACGGTTTTTACACCGATTTTCTTGCCTGGCCGCAGACGCTGCCCCATCATTACTCCCCACAGTCAGCGTGAAGAGCAGGAAGCAATGGAGAGTCCGAACTCACCGGTCAAAGCCGGAAAAATACTTGATACTCTGGGGGCAATGCAGAGCAGTCTGACCCGCGTCGGGCAGCGTATTGCCCACTACATCATGACTTCCCCGCATAAGGTGACGCAGCTTTCCATCGCCGATCTGTCACAGGAGATCAACGCCGGTGAAGCCTCGGTGATCCGCTTCTGCCGCCTGCTTGGCTATAAGGGCTTTCAGAATTTTAAAATGGAGCTGGCTATTGAGCTGGCGATGGTCGATAGCGATGACAGCAGTACGCTGCTGGACGCCGAGGTGGTGGAAAACGATGATGCCCACACCATCGGCCTGAAGCTCCAGGGGGTCATCGCCAACGTGCTTTCCGAAACGCTTAACCTGCTGGATATGCAACAGGTTGAACAGGTAGTCGATGCGCTGCACGCCTGCAACAGCGCCTATATTTTTGGCGTCGGCGCGTCCGGCGTCACCGCTGAAGACATGAAGCACAAGCTGATGCGTATCGGCATGCGCGTGGATGCGCTGACCAACAACCACTTCATGTACATGCAGGCTTCTCTGCTCAAGCCGGGTGATGTCGCCGTCGGCATCAGCCACTCGGGCCATTCGCCGGAAACCACGCACGCGCTGCATCTGGCGAAAGAAGCGGGCGCGACGACGGTCGCGTTAACCCACAACCTCGGCTCGCCGCTTAGCAAAGTGGCTGATTTCACGCTGATTAACGGCAATCGACAGGGGCGGCTTCAGGGCGACTCCATTGGTACCAAAACGGCGCAGCTGTTCGTGCTGGATCTGATCTACACCCTGCTGGTGCAAAAAGATCCGGAGCGGGCGAAAGCCAATAAACTGCGCACTATGGATGCGCTGGCGGTTCCTCGTCAGACCTGATTTAGTGCTATCGATCACACTCTGATACTCTCGCTTTTCATGGTGGGTATCCTTTAACCTCAAATTGGAGTCATGCTTCATTTAACTTTTATTTAAGAAGCAAAACACCAACTGAGGTTTACATGGAAAAGCTAACAGGTCTTATCGCCGCACCGCATACCCCTTTCGACGCCCATGGTGAAATTAACTATCCGGTCATTGACCAGATTGCCGAGCATCTTATTGGCCAGGGCGTGAAGGGCGTGTACGTGCTGGGCACCACCGGCGAGGGTATCCACTGTTCCGTCGCGGAGCGTAAAAAGGTGGCCGAGCGCTGGGTCGCCGCTAGCCACGGTAAGCTCAGCATTACGCTACACACCGGAGCGCTGAGCATCGCCGACTCGCTTGAGCTAAGCCGCCACGCCGAGACGTTAGATATTTTCGCCACCTCAGTCATTGGCCCATGTTTCTTCAAACCTTCCAGCGTCGACGATTTGGTGGAGTACTGCCGACTTAACGCCGCCGCCGCGCCATCGAAAGGTTTCTACTACTATCACTCGGGCATGTCCGGGCTGAGCCTTGATATGGAACAGTTCCTGATTGCTGCGGCGGATAAAATTCCGAACCTGTCCGGCATGAAGTTTAACTCCAGCGACATGTACGAGTTCCAGCGCTGCCTGCGGGTCAATAACGGCCGGTTTGATATTCCGTTCGGCGTGGATGAATTTTTACCGGCGGGGCTGGCCTGCGGGGCAATTGGCGCCGTTGGCAGCACCTATAACTATGCAGCGCCGCTGTATCATCGCCTGATCGACAGCTTTAATCAGGGCAATCACGCCGATGTTGCCGCCTGCATGGATAAAGTGATCGCCATTATTCGCGTACTGGTGCAGTACGGCGGCGTGGCAGCCGGGAAGCTGGCCATGCAGCTGCACGGCATTGACGTGGGTGACCCGCGCCGTCCACTGCGGCCCATGACGGCGGAGCAGAAACAGGATGTGCTGGCGAAATTCCGCGCGGCCGAGTTTATTTAACCGTTACGGCTTCCGCCAGTGCGGAGGCCGTGCGCGCTGAACCCTCACCCCGGCCCTCTCCCTGAAAGGGAGAGGGAGAAAACCCTGCATTAAGCCCACCAACTCTACCGTACAGTCCCCCTCCCCTTTCAGGAGAGGGCAAAAACCTGCATTAATCCCACCCACCGCACCGTACAGTCCCCTCGCCCCTTTGGGGAGAGGGTTAGGGTGAGGGGGCGTACTCCGTCCCAACACCAGAAACCGGTTTTATTTCTGCACAAATCCAAGGGAGATCACACTTCTTTACATCCCACTTTGCATCTCATCAACTGTTTCTATAAAAGAAACACTAACAACAATGATATGACGCCTCGTACCTTTTAAAACCTTAAAATGATGAGAACACCTCTATGTCAGAACAACCGATAACAGGATCTACCGCCCGCTCGACCGGACGGGTACGCTTCTTTGTGCTAGGCCTGGTGTTTATTAATATTATTATCAACTACATGGACCGAACTAACCTCTCGGTCGCCGCCACGCAGATGTCCGGCGAACTGCAGTTTACCCCGCTACAAATGGGGCTGATTTTCTCGGCATTCGGCTGGATCTACGCCGCGCTGCAGATCCCCGGCGGCTTCCTGATTGACCGTCTCGGTTCCCGTCTGGTGTACGGCGTGGGGCTGTTTATCTGGTCGCTAATTACCGCGCTGCACGCCATCGCCAGCAGTTTTGGCGCGCTGGTGGGCCTGCGCCTGGGCGTCGGCGCATTTGAAGCGCCGGTCATGCCGTCGAACAACCGCGTAATCTCCAGCTGGTTCCCGGAACAGGAGCGCGCCACGGCGATCGGTATTTACTCTTCCGCCCAGTTTGTCGGCATGGCGCTGATGACGCCGGTGCTGTTCCACGTACAGGATCTCTTCGGCTGGCGCGGGCTGTTCTTAATTACCGGCGTGGTGGGGATGATTTGGGGCGTGCTGTGGTACTGCGTGTATCGCGATCCGCTGGATCATAAATCAGTATCTAAAGCCGAACTGGATCACCTGCGTGAAGGCGGCGCGGTGATGGAGAGCCGCGAGAGCGCCGCCAGGCGCCCGTTCAACTGGCAGGATCTGGGGCTGATGTTCAAAAGCCGTAAGCTGATTGGCATCTACTTCGGCCAGTTCACCATCTCGGCCACCTTCTGGTTCTTCCTGACCTGGTTCCCGACCTATCTGGTGCAGTATCGCCATATGGACTTTATTAAGTCCGGCTACGTTGCCTCGGTCCCATACCTCGCCGCCTTCGTTGGCGTGCTGCTGGCGGGCTTTGTGTCGGACCGCCTGATTCGTCGCGGTGTGTCTGCCAGCTTTGCCCGTAAAGCGCCGGTGATCCTCGGCATGGCGCTGACGCTGTTTATCCTTGGCGCCAACTACACCGATGACCCGACGCTGATCATCCTGTTTATGTCGATCGCCTTCTTCGGCAACGGCCTGGCAACGATTACCTGGGTGTTTGTGACCGCGCTGGCGCCGCGCCATCTGATTGGCCTGGCGGGCGGCGTGTTCAACTTTACCGGCGCGCTCTCCTCCATCGTGGTGCCGATTGCCATCGGCGCGCTGATCGACGGCCACAACTTCGCCCCGGCGCTCGGTTTTATCGCCGTGCTGGCCTGTCTGGGGATCTGCTCTTATCTGTTCGTGGTCGGCAAAATTGACCTCGACGGCGACAACGCTACGCCGTCAGTCGGTCGCAAAGCGTAATCAGCTCAGCCAGCCGCGCGGCGGTCTGTTCCGGGGTGGGGTCATACATCCCGGCAAAAGCCAGCGCGGCCTTGTGCGAGCCGAACTGAATCGGCTGAGCGAGGGAAAGTTCACCGTCCTCATGCGGCCAGACCACGTGGCCCAGCTGACGCTGCTGCTGAAGGTACGGCGCAATGCGCGCAACCTCTTCCGCGCTGAAACGTTGGGCCAGCACCTCGTCCTCTTCGGCGGCGAGCAGCGCAATACCGATGACCGACTGACAGGCCGGCATCATGTGGAAACCCGCCAGCGCCTGGCTGATATGGCTGCCGGGGCGGGAGTGGAAGATGTAGATCACCTGGTCCTCCCACAGGACGCCCATCGCCACCACGATATCTTTCGGGGCGTAGGTTTCCAGCAACGGGAGGGCTTTTGAGAACAGCGTTGAACCGCGGATCGCCTGCGCGGCTAGCGCGTGAATACCGGGCCCAGGCAGGTAGCGGCGCTGTTCGTCCTGGGTGGTCAGGCCGATGGCCGCCATGGTCATTAGCAGGCGGTTGACGCGGGTGGGGTTAATGCCCATCAGGCGCGCCAGTTCGCGACAACCGATAGCCCGATCGCTGGAGACCAGATATTGCAGGCAGCGAATACCGTCGATAAGGCTTTGATTAGGCTGAGACGACATAGCAGGACCCCATTTTTTTAAAGACTGTTATTTTATCGCCAGAAAGGCAGGAATTACAATTTATGCAAATTTTCCAGCAAACCCATGAACGTGATTTTCCCCACCAGACTCTGCGTACCGATCTATTAGTCGCCGGCGGCGGCCTGGCGGGTCTTTGCGCCGCGCTCGCCGCCGCCCGCGACGGTTTGCAGGTGGTGCTGGTGCAGGACCGCCCGGTGCTCGGCGGCAATGCCTCCAGCGAAGTGCGCCTGTGGGCCAACGGCGCAACGTCGCACATGGGTAACAATAACCGCTGGTCGCGCGAAGGCGGCATTATGGGCGAGATTCTCGAAGAGAACCTGTGGCGCAATAAAGAAGGCAACCCGATGATGTTCGACCTGCTGCTGCTGGATTTAGCGCAGCGCGAAAAGAACCTCACCCTGCTGCTGAACACCGCTATTTACGCCGTTGAGCGTGAAGGTCAGCGCATTACCGAAGCCACCGGCTTTAACGCCGTCAATGAAACCTTCTATCACATTCAGGCCACGCAGTTCTGCGACGCTACCGGCGACGGCGTGCTGGGCCATCTGGCGGGCGCAGAGTACCGCGTCGGCGCGGAAGACGCGGAAGAGCTGGGCGAAAAAATGGCCCCCGGCGATAACTTCGGCCACAAGCTCGGCCACTCGATCTATTTCTATACCCGCAAAAGCGACGGGCCGGTGAAGTTTGTGCCGCCCTCTTTTGCGTTGCAGGATATTGAAGCTATCCCGCGCTACAAGCGCCTGACCTCGACGCTCAACGGCTGCGATCTGTGGTGGCTGGAATGGGGCGGCCGCCTCGACACCATCCACGACAGCGAGCAGATCAAATGGGAGCTGTGGAAAATCGTCTGGGGGGTGTGGAACTACATTAAAAACTCCGGCGAATTCCCGGAGGCCGAGAACCTGACCATCGAGTGGGTCGGCTCCATTCCCGGCAAGCGCGAGAGCCGCCGCTTTATCGGCGACCATCTGCTGTGCCAGCAGGATATCATCGAGCAGCGCGACCACTACGACGCAGTGGGCTACGGCGGCTGGTCTATCGACCTGCATCCGGCGGACGGCGTCTACAGCCAGCACGACGGCTGCCGTCAGTTCCACAGCAAAGGCACCTACACCATTCCATATCGCAGCCTCTACAGCCGCTCGCTGGACAACCTGTTCCTGACCGGGCGTCTGATTTCCGCCTCGCACGTCGCCTTCGGCAGCGCCCGCGTGATGTGCACCTGCGGCCTGCTGGGTGAAGTAGTGGGCCGCGCGGCCGCCCTGTGCCAGCAGCATCAGCTCAGCGCGCCGCAGCTGGCGGAGGCCAAACACATCGACAAGCTGCAGCAGCATCTCCAGCAAACCGGCTGCTACATTCCACGCCAGCAGCTGCGCGACCCGGCGCGCGGCGCGCGGGTCACCGCCAGCAGCGAACTGGCGCTGACCGCCCTCCCCGCCAGCGGCCGCTGGATGGCGCTGGACGATCGCATGGCGCTGCTGCTGCCGGTGAAAGCGGGCGAATCGCTGCCCGCCCTGCGCTTTACCCTGCGCGCCGCCAGCGCACAGCCGGTGCACATCAGCCTGTTAAGCAGCCAGAAAGCCGCCAACTACTGCGCCGACACGCTGCTCGACGAGCGGACGTTAACAGTGCAGGAAGCCGGGGAATATCTTGTGGAATTTGGCTGGCAGAGCGATGCCGACCGCTATCTGTTTATCGCCTTCGAGCGCAACAGCGAGGTGGAGATGGCGCTGAGCGATATCGCCTTACCGGGGATCATGACGGTGTTTAATAGCCAGAACGCCCGCGTGGCCAAGCACCCGCGCCAGGTGGTCGACGGTGATTACGGCGTGGAAGCGTTTGATTTCTGGGTGCCGCGCCGCCGCCCGCACCAGATTATGCCAGCGATTCAGTTCGCCACGCCGCTGCGCTGCTATGACGTGCAGAATTTACTGAACGGCCGCCTGCGCCCGGAACAGCAGATTAACGGCTGGGCGCCCGCGCTGGATGACGCTGCGCCGCGCCTGACCTGGCAGTGGGAAGCGCCGCAGACCATCAAGTCGCTGACGCTGCTGCTGGACAACGACTTTGATAACGCAATGGAAACCGTGCAGATGGGCCACGCGGAATCGGTCACGCCGCACTGCACCACCCACTACCGCCTGTGGGCCGACGATACGCTGATTGCCGAAGTGAGCGACAACCGTCACTCGGTGTGCCAGCACACGCTGGAAGCACCGCGTACGGTGTCAAAAATCACCCTTGAGCTGGTGAAATCGGCGGGGGCGGTGCCTGCTGTCTATTCGCTGAACGTGAAGTAACGGCCCACGCTAAAGCGTGAAAAATAGCCGTGGCAGCCCCTCATCCTTTTCAGGGTGAGGGGTTTTCATCTTTAAAACATATAAGTTCAGCACCACGCATTAGCCATCACAAATAATCATTACCCACTGTGCCAATTATATTAACCGCCCTATTCCCGGCTTCTGTATAAAACATAAGGGAACGTAAACTTTTTAAAATAGGCCAGTTAAAACTTTCTGACTGTATATAATTTCATAACTTACTACTTAAAATAATTATAAGGTATTAATATGAAAGGATTATACTTACTCAATAATCACATTTATTTTGACCCCGTTTGCGGCCAGCTTTCATCGTCTCCTTGTTTTTCCAGTAAAGTGGCGCTGAGCAAACCCGCCAGTCACTGTCTAAAATTACTGATTAGTAAGCAGGGAGAAATATGTTGTTATCCTTATCTCAGCAACCAGATATGGGGTGAGCGCGGAAAATGGATGAGTAATAATACTATCCATCAACATATTTATCAGTTGCGCCATCGCCTGAAAAAAGCCGGCATTGAGCGAGAATTGATTATTACCGTTCCACGTAAAGGGTTTCAGCTTTGCCCTAACGTTGCGGTATTGCCGGTCGATTTGTTCAATCATGAAGCGGCGAGCGACATCGCCTCATCATCTGAGCAAAGAATACTGTCGGGCGTGACGCTTTCCTCCTGGATCCTGTACACGCTGATTATCATGAACGTGATGTTAACGCTCATTCTGGTCGCAATGATTATCGGCTAACGAAAAAGACGGCAAAAGATTGTCATGAGAAAAGCTCAAAACGGTACTTAACCCATGATTTTTTCTCAGCATAATCACTCATAGTTAATCGTAAAGTTCGCCGTAGCGTTCGCTTCCCCGGCCTGGATGCTGCTTTCTGTTTGCACGTAGCGGGCCGTAAAGGCGTAGTTGTTGATGCCGCTGGTGGTGGTGCCTAGCGACAGCGCCTCGCCCAGCGTCACTTTATTCTGCCCGTAGAGTAATTCCAGGCCAACCCCTCTGGCGGTGGTGGTGGCATCAGGGTTGTTGAGCGGCAAAACGGTGCCGGTGCTCGTCGATACCCCGGTAAAGGTAATCGTCGGCTTAATACTGGAGTCACAGTCCATCCCCAGCGTGAAGCCCGTGCTGCCTGCGTTGCTGCCGACACCATTAAAATGCGAAACGTGCACCTCCCCTAAGGACACTGACGGCGTGCTATTGATTAACTGGCAGCTTTTGACGTTGACGGTAAAGCTGTTAAGCATGATATCAACCATATTCACGCCATCGGAGGTACGCCAGCGGGTTAATATTCCCGCCGGTACAACGCCGCCCTGCGAAATTCTTCCCGCCTGATACAAATAGACGGTGGCGTTGCCAATATCCATCCAGCGTCCGGAGCCGCTATTAATCGTGCTTACTGCACGAGTGTAATCGCCACCCGCGGTTGTCGGATATTTAATACCCGTCGCTGTACCGGGGGTATAGACAATATACATATAGAGATTGGGAATACCGGTCTCAATATAACCGGTATTTCCCGGCGAATATCCGGCCTTCAGCGCATAGGAACTGTCCGTCATCATAAAGCTTTCCCCCGCGGTGCAGGTGGCGATACGCAGCGAAGAGTTAATACCCATCGCCGATGCCATCGTTCCGTTACTTATCGCCACCGTCTGTTTCTGGGTGCCGGCGCTGACGCCCGGATCGAACGTCTCAGCGCTAAAGGAGACGGACACGCTGCCGGCTTTTCCGCCGTTTTGCAGCGTGCAGGTGGCCAGCGCGTTTGTCGCGCTGATGGAGAGCGCAACCAGCGCCGCAGAGACCGCATATTTTCTCATCATCACTCCTTAATTCGCCCGGCACTCAACATCCATCAGGGCGATGCCGTTAACCTTTTTGACGGTGCTTAAATCGACAGAAGCCAGACAACGCTGACCGCTGCCCCAGGCGACGCTGAGCACCGCCCGATCGTTCAGCCCGCTCAGATAGACCTCGCCGTGTTCATTGACGATACCGCTATGGCCGTCCCCGGCGTTGACCACCGCACCGTAAGGCACGTTTTTCCCCTGCCAGCGCAGCCGGGCGTAAAGACGGTTGCCACGCTGCGGTTTAAACTCCGCCAGCACCAGCGCGCCGCGGCTCGGCACCACGCGCTGCTGGGTATTGCCAATCTCTACGTCGTCATCAGCGCTTTGCGCGTCAATCGGAATGATGTTCTCCTGATAGACGGTCAGCCACGGCACAATGGCGTTGCCCGCGCTGTCGGTGGCAACGCCGGTGGTATTTTCCACTTTGAGGTTGCCGCCGCCCGGCGCATGCACCAGCGCGCTGGCGCCGCCTTCCGGCAGCTCCTGGCCTAACGTCACGCCGTAAGGATGCAGCACGACGGAACCCTGTAGGCCGTAGTTAAAGCGCCGGTTTTCACCGTATTCCGTGGAATAGCCCGCTGACGCCACGCCTTTACTGCCGGTGTAGCGAAGGCTGGCGGCGCTGCCGTTGCTATGCCCTGACTGGTCATCACGGCTGTAGCTTTGCGACAGAGCGTAGTTGAGGTTGTGGTCGCGTAACGCGGTCCCCGACAGCGTGGCCTGACTCTGGCTACGCCCGTTTTGCGAATGCGTCTGGCTGTAGCTCACCAGCGCCGTGTTATTCGGGCTCAGCCAGCGGCTCAACGGCAAGGAGAGGTTCAGTGAGGCAATTCTGTCGTTGCCGTCGCGCCCCTGGGTCTGGTTATCGCTGTAGCTCAGCGACACGCCCACCCCGGCGATGTTCACGTTGTAACCGAGCGTCATTGAACGCGTTTTACCGCCGTTGCCCTGCCAGTAGTTTTGCTGATACGCGGAGAAAGTCAGCCCGCCCCACTCGCCAAGGCTCTGGTTAAGAATCACCTGCATACGCTGCTTCGGCTGGCCGTACTGACGCGAATCGTTGGCGCGCCAGGCTTCGCTGGCCTCTTCAAAGCTGTAATAACCCGAGGTCGAGTAGCGATAGCCCGCCAGCGTCATGGTGGTATCGGTAGCGGTGATATTTTTGCTGTAGCGGAACTGCACGGAGTTACCCTGCGCTGCATCCCGGTCAGAGAAGCGGCTTTGAGCATGGGTAAAGTCGAGCGACACCGCCCCCAGCTCGCCCAGCCCCTGGCCGACGCCTATCGCCGCCGCCGCGTAGTGTTCCGCGCCCATCATGCCGCCGTACAGCGTGGTGGCGTTCAGCAGGCCGTAAACCACCTCACCCTGGGCAAATTTTTGCTGCGTCGCATCGGCGTTATCGCTGCGGTATTTGCCGCTGCTGAAGGCGTATTTCAGTTGCCCTTCGCGCACCATCGCTGGAGCGGAAGAAAACGGCTGCACAAACGAGCGCACGCTGCCGTCTTCTTCACGAATAATGACCTCAAGGTCACCGCTTGATGAGGTAGGGTAGAGATCGGTTATCTCAAACGCCCCCGGCGGAACCCAGGACTGATAGATAATGTTGCCCTTCTGGCGCACCTCAACCTGCGCGTGGCTCATGGCGATACCGCGGATAATTGGCGCAAAGCCCTGCTGGCTCTGCGGCAGCATACCGTCGTCGGAAGCCAGCATCAGCCCGCTAAAGTTAAAGCTGTCGAACACCAGCGCCGTCGTCGCGCTTTCGCCGATTTTCAGGCGGGAGCGCAGCGCGTGAATATCGCGCTCAAGCCAGGTTTGCATGCTCTGCCAGCGATCGCCGTCATGGTTATCGTGGCTGTAATAGCTGTAGTTGCGCAGCCGCCACGGCCCCAGATTGGCGCCGCTGCGCAGGTTGAGATATTGCGAGCTCTCTTTACCTTCGTCATAGCGCGACTCCATGCCGTTCAGGTTGTAGCTGGTAAACAGCATCGGCAGCCCGTCGTCCCAGCGGGTCGGTGAGACATCGCCGCGGATCTGCGGTTTTAGTGCCGCCTGAGGTACCGAGAGCAACAGCTGCTGCCGTGCCGGGTCAAAGAGGCTCGTTGCCTGCGGAATATACTTATCAATATCGGTCAGCGTCTGGTCAGCCCCCAGCGCCGCCAGCGATGGGAATTGCTCGGTACGCACGCCAAGCTCAGCGAGCAGCGTTGGTGAATAGACCGCGCAAAGCGTCTTCCCGCAGGCGTCGAAGGCGATGTTACTCTGCCCCGTTGAAATGCCGTTTACCAGCACATCAACGTTTAAGGTACCCGGTGATGCGGTCGTGGCATCGCTGAATGACTGAAGATTGAGCTGCTGCTTTTGCTCATCAGACAGATCTAAGGCGTTGGTATCAAAATAGAGATCGGCATACGCAACCAGGGGCGTACAGCCCCAGGTCAGCAAAAGCGCCAGCTTTTTTACTCTCATCTTCAATGTCCGTATTCTGCTGATGCTCAGAAATTCAGCGTGACCGCTGGTGTTAACCCGCCATAATCGTTGATTGCCTGAATCTCAAGCTGCCCCTGCCGCTGACCGTGTGGAATGGCATGGGTGGCAAAAGGCGCAATATAGCCCGGCGAATTCACAGGAAGCCCATTCACCCGCAGCGAACCGATATTGATAAAGTAGGGAGTAGGATTGCGCAGCGTGATATTTTTTCCATCGCCCTGAGCGCTAACCTGCTTCACCGAGTAGCTCGCCGCCATTGCATTCAGCGACGCCGGACGCCAGATCAATTTCAGCACGCTCTTGGTGGCAATGAGCATGCGGTTATGCTCACGATTATCCGACGCGGGTATCGCTTTCACGTTAAGCCAGAATAACGATTCACGATCGCTCGCCAGCCCCTCGCGAATTTTTGTCATGCGGATTTTCCAGGTCGTATCTGGCATTAATTTAAAAAGCGGTGGTGTAATAACGAAAGGTATCGGCGACGTACCGCGATCGCTATTCTCCAGCCATGACTGAACAAGATAAGGTCGGTTTTCTCCTGAGGTGCTAATCGTTATTGTCGCTTCTTTTTCCGACTCGTTATAAATGACACGCGTCGCGCTTAATGTAATACCCGCCCATACCGGGTGCATACCGCAGATAATCAGCAGTAGCGAAGTTAATAATTTCAATTATTATTCTCCAGAGCAGATTAACCGGAGTAAAAGAGCTGGCTCAGCACCAGCCCGCAATAAATTATGGATAAACAATGGTAAAGTTAGAGGTTGCAGAAATATCCCCGCTGGTCACGGTGGCCGCGGTAGATTGCAGTTTGGCCGAGAAATTCAGCGTATTTGCCGCAGTCTTTGACAGCACATAAGCACTGGACGGCGTATTGGGCAGCACCAGCTGGTTATTCGCATCATAGAGCGCAATCCCGACATCGCTCGCTTTACCCGTACCGCTATCGATCAGGAACAGTTTGCCTTCCGGGTCGGCATTACCGTCAAAGCGAACGGTAGCGCTTTCATAAGGGCAGTTGGTCAGGGTCAGTTGGAAGGAACGTCCACCAACCGAATCCCCTTTTGCCGCAAAAGAGCTGGCGGCAATGGTACCGAAATCCACGGTGACGTCAGACGTGGAAATCGTGCAGGAGGTATCGGTAATATTACCGGTAAAAGTAATGGTGCCATCGCTCGCAAAGGCACTGGCGCTACATAATAAAAATGCTAAAGACGCGATGTGTTTCATGGAAGTATCCTTCTAAATAAAAACCTCCCCGGCTTTTTTATGCCGCTGATGGAGGTGCTGTTGATGATGTTAATTCATAACCAGGGGCTTATATTATTGAGGAGATACGCATTATTTTATGTAGCTCAATAATATTTTTCACACCCAACTTGGCATAAATTCTCTGTCGATGGGTGTAAACCGTTTTTGTACTTATATATAATTCTTCGGCAATTTCCGCCGGGGTTTTTCCCTGCGCCAGATGGTTAATCACTTCCAGCTCTCGTTTCGACAGCCCTGAAAACATAGATTCTGAGCAGTTGATCATTAAACGCTTTGAGCGTGAAAAACGATTCAACATTAACGTTGAACGGCGCTGCATTAATGCGCCCAACTGTACCAGGTTACGCTTTATCCCTGAAATGCTTTCATGGCGATTAACCAGAATGTCGCATAATGACATTAATACTCTGGTAAAAGGGTTCTGATAGTCAAAGAATTCATTTACGATAACCATCACACGAATCTTCGGATACTCTCTTTTTATTCTGCTGAGAATGCTAATCGTCTGCGCACTGAGATCGTCATGAATATCTACAATCAGCGCGCTACAGTTGTTAACGGCCAACACGTGATTAATATTTTCCTGATAGTTCGCATGAAAAGTACTGGTCACCGAGTTTTTGTTTATCAACGAAGCAACGTCAGTTTTCACTTCAGTTACGAGAAGCGTTATCGCCTCGCTAAAAATAAAATCATCACTTAAAATCAGTATTGAACTCAATAGGGCGCTCCATTCTCTAATTGATTCTAATTAATATCCTCGCTCACTCATCACCCCATATTCCTTACAATTGATGAACAAATTTTAAATAAAATAACCATACTTTTTCAATTGGGATTAATCCTCACTCTTTGTAGTAAAAATCCTAAAGATGGTCGTTATTGACCTCCATTAAGGAAACTTTCTTTTTTTTAAAGATAAAACGCCGTCATCATTAAATCCAATGACATTTTATTAACATATTATTTAAGAAATTAACCCATGAATATCAATAAGTTACTCCAAATCACTTAAGGTTATTAAGCATTACTTTGCAAATTTGATCTTGTTTAATATTTCATTAAGCAAAGCTATCAGCGGGTTCGTTCTTTTTTTACGACGATGACACATCGGTTGCTACGTCAATGCAAAATGATTTAATACCACCAAAGGGGGTAGTCTTTGAAGATTTCTGTAATGATGAGGGGATTTAACAACAAATAATTTCAATAATTGAAGAAAATGCTCCTTCAGATAGTTCTGAATATGAATAAACAAGTTAGGTGATAATTCAGAAAGTATTTTTCAGATAAAAAAAGGCCCGCTCGCGGCGGGCCCTTTTTTTATATTGCCACTAATTGCCTGACCCCCTGCGCCTCCATCTCCTCCCCGCGCCCGCGTTGCACAATCGTGCCGCGCGACATCACCAGATAATGATCCGCCAGCTCGGCGGCAAAATCGTAAAACTGCTCCACCAATAGGATCGCCATGTCGCCGCGATTGGCCAGGCTGCGGATCACCGCGCCGATCTCTTTGATCACCGAGGGTTGGATCCCTTCGGTCGGTTCATCGAGGATCAGCAGCTGCGGTTTACAGGCCAGCGCCCGGCCGATCGCCAGCTGCTGCTGCTGGCCGCCGGAGAGATCGCCGCCGCGTCGTTGCTTCATATCACGCAGCACCGGGAACAGCTGGTAGATCTCTTCCGGTACGCGTTTTGCCTGGCTACCGGAGAAGCGCGATAGCCCCATCAGTAAATTTTCCTCCACCGTCAGGCGCGGAAAAATTTCCCGCCCCTGCGGGACGTAGGCAATGCCCTGCTGCACGCGCTGGTGCGGTTTGCTGGCGTTAATCAGCTTGCCCTGCCAGTGGATGGTGCCGGACTTCGCCGGAATCAGCCCCATCAGGCATTTCAGCAGCGTGGTTTTACCCACTCCGTTACGTCCCAGCAGGCAGGTGATTTCCCCCGGAGTGGTGTCAAAAGAGAGGCCGCGCAGAATGTGGCTACCACCGTAATACTGATTTAAATCATTAACCTGTAACATATTAGCGCCCCAGATAAACGTCGATAACCTGTTCGTTGGCCTGCACCTCGCGCAGCGATCCTTCTGCCAGCACCTGCCCCTGATGCAGGACGGTGACATGGTCGGCAATGGTCTCCACAAACCCCATGTCGTGCTCCACCACCATCAGCGAATGTTTGCCCGCAAGGGTGCGGAACAGCTCGGCGATGTAGTCGGTTTCCGCGTCGGTCAGCCCGGCGGCGGGTTCGTCCAGCAGCAGCAGGTGCGGCTCCTGTACCAGCAGCATGCCGATCTCTAAAAACTGCTTTTGCCCATGAGAAAGGAGCCCGGACGGGCGATAGCGATGTGCGGTAAGCCGCAGCAGTTCCAGCACCTCGTCAATGCGATCCCGCTGGACGCCGGTGAGTCTGGCCCGCAGGCAGGTCCACACCGACTTATCCATCTTCAGGGCGATTTCGAGGTTTTCGCTGACGCTCAGCGCTTCAAACACCGTCGGCTTCTGGAATTTACGCCCAATCCCCGCCCGGGCAATCTCCACCGATGACATCCCCATCAGGTCGATATTCTGGTCGTAGGTCACCGTGCCGCTGTCGGGCCGCGTTTTGCCGGTGATGACGTCCATCAGCGTGGTTTTGCCCGCGCCGTTGGGGCCAATCACGCAGCGCAGTTCCCCAACGCCAATCTTCAGCGACAGATTGGTCAGCGCGCGAAACGCGTCGAAGGTGACGTTGATGTTATTCAGCTCCAGCACCGGATCGGTGGTGTGGCGATAGCGGTCCTGCGGCAGCGTTTGGGTAAACAGTGAATCAGTCATGCTTCCTCCGTTTAAGCAGGCCAATCACACCGCGCGGCAGAAACAGCGTGACGAGGATAAACATCAGGCCGAGGAAAAAGAGCCAGAAGTCCGGGAAGGCGACGGTGAAGTAGCTTTTAGCGCCGTTAACGATGCCCGCGCCGAGGATCGGGCCAATCAGCGTGCCGCGCCCGCCGAGCGCCACCCAGATGGCGGCTTCGATGGAGTTGGTCGGCGACATTTCGCTGGGGTTGATAATGCCTACCTGCGGCACGTACAGCGCCCCCGCTAGCCCGCACAGCACCGCCGAGAGCGTCCAGACAAACAGCTTGAAGCCTTTGGGGTCGTAGCCGCAGAACATCAGGCGGTTTTCCGCGTCGCGTACGGCGGTCAGCACGCGGCCAAACTTGCTGCGGGTCAACATCAGGCCAATCGCCAGCGAACCGGCCAGCAGCAGCACGGTGGCGACAAACAGCGCGATACGCGTGCCGGTGGCGGAGACCGGGAAGCCAAGCAGCGTGGTAAAGCCGGTAAAGCCGTTGTTGCCGCCAAAGCCGGTTTCATTGCGGAAAAACAGCAGCATCCCGGCGTAGGTCAGCGCCTGAGTCATGATCGAGAAGTAGACGTCCTTAATGCGCGAGCGGAAGGCAAAGTAGCCAAACACCAGCGCCAGCAGGCCCGGCACGAGAATAATCAGGCACAGCGCCCACGCGAAATGCTGGGTGCCCGCCCAGAACCACGGCAGCTCGCTCCACGACAGGAACGACATAAAGGCCGGCAGCCCGTCGCCCGACGCCTGGCGCATCAGGTACATCCCCATCGCATAGCCGCCCAGCGCAAAGAACAGACCGTGGCCCAAAGACAGCAGCCCGGCGTAGCCCCACACCAGATCGAGCGCCACCGCCACCACCGCGTAGCAGAGGATCTTGCCAATCAGCGTCAGCGTATAGGTTGAGATAGCCAGCGGATGCGTCGCGGGCAGCAGCGCGAAGAACGGCAGTATCAGTAGCGCCGCCAGCACCAGCGCCGCCACCAGGCCGGTTAATCGTGGCGCGCGACGCGCAAGGGTTAACGTAATAGGTTGGCTCATCAGTCAATTACCCGCCCTTTGAATGCGAACAATCCTTGCGGCCGTTTCTGAATAAACAGCACGATCAAGACCAGAATGGCAATTTTGCCCAGCACCGCGCCAATCTGCGGCTCCAGCAGCTTGTTGAGTACGCCAAGCCCCAGCGCGGCCGCCACGGTGCCCGCCAGCTGCCCCACGCCGCCGGTGACCACCACCAGGAAGGAGTCGATGATGTACCCCTGCCCCAGCTCCGGGCCGACGTTCCCCAGCTGCGACAGCGCTACGCCGCCCAGCCCGGCGATGCCGGAGCCGAGGCCAAAGGCCAGCATATCGACGCGCCCGGTCGGCACGCCGCAGCAGTCGGCCATACGGCGGTTTTGCGTTACCGCACGTACGTTCATGCCAAGACGGGTTTTGTTGAGCAGCAGCCAGGTGAGCGCCAGCACGCCTGCGACAAACAGGATCACCGCGATGCGGTTATACGGCAGCACCAGGTTTGGCAGCACGTTCCAGCCACCCGACAGCCAGGCCGGGTTTGCCACTTCCAGGTTCTGGGTGCCAAACAGCACGCGCACCAGCTGGATGAGCATCAGGCTGATGCCCCAGGTGGCCAGCAGCGTCTCCAGCGGCCGCCCGTAAAGGTGACGAATGATGGTCCGTTCCAGCGCCATTCCCACCGCGGCGGTGATAAAGAACGCCACCGGCAGCGCCACCAGCGGGTAGAGCGCCAGCCACTCCGGCGCCAGGCGCTGGAAAGCGTCTTGCACCAGCCAGGTGGAATAGGCACCCAGCATCAGCATTTCACCGTGGGCCATGTTGATCACCCCCAGCAGGCCGTAGGTGATCGCCAGCCCCAGCGCGGCTAACAGCAGGATAGAACCCAGAGAAATACCGCTAAACGCCTGCCCTAACCAGTCGCCCAATTTCAGGCGCTGCTGCACCTGCTTGAGGCTCTCCGCCGCCGCCGCACGCACCGCGGCGTCCGGTTCATTTTGCGGCTGCGTCAGGCGATTCAGACTGGCCTGCACCTGCGGATCGCTGGCCTCGCCGAGCAGCTTTACCGCCTGGAGCCGTTGTTCGGCGCGGCTGTCGGAAAGCTGGAGGTTAGCGACGGCAATCGCCAGCGCGGTATGGACGCGATCATCCTGTTCGGCGGCCAGACGCTGAGTCAGCATCGGTAGCTGATCCTGCCGGGCGCTGTTTTGCAGCGTCAGCGCCGCGTTGAGGCGCACGTTATCGTCCTCACTCACCAGCTGATGCGACGCCAGCGCGCTGGCCACCAGCCCGCGAATGCGGTTGTTCATAAATACTTTTTTGGTGTTCCCCGCCGGGGCGGCATCGCCTTCCAGCGGAACGAGCTTGCCGCTGCGCTCGTCGAATAAACGTCTGTCGGCATCGCTAACCACCGATTCATGGCGCAGCGCCTCCAGCAGCGGCAGCCGCTCCGCCTGCGGGGCCGCAGCCCAGTGCTGGAGCAACGCCGCCTGCTCGCTGCGGCTGGCCTGGCCGTAGTCCGCGGCAGGGCCCGCAGCCGCCGGTAAGCTGAGCAGGGCGGCACAGAGAAGGAGAAAGGCCAGAGCCGGCCATCGCGCCGCCCGCGATCTGCTGATGCTAAATGTCATCGTTGAATTCCTGTTGGTATACAAGATGGAATTCATTTAGCAAGGCATATGCCAAATATTTAACAGTCTGTTTATAAAAGGCTTAAAGATAAATCAGGTAACGGTATTGCCATCACGCGCACCGAAACGGCACATTCGCGCACGTTATTAGCGCAATCTGTCACAGCAAAAGGAGATGGCTATCTTTTCCTGCCAGATAGCTAACTTATGGCTACGCCGTGCAGTGTCATAACCGCGGTTTACCCCTCCCCATCCAATTCAAAAATACTTTAACAAAACCAGAAACAATTATTGATAATAAGAAACATTATCCTCACAATTCGCATTCGCGGCCTCGCGCTGCTTTTTAACTCACTTAACGCATTTTTTGGGCTGGCCGTTGTCAGCCCGTGCATAGGAATGATGATGATTACTAAAAAGCATACCCTCTGGGCGCTTAACCCCCTGCTTCTCGCCATGATGGCTCCCGCCGTGGCGCAAACCACCGATGATGAAAACATGGTGATCTCCGCCAACCGCAGCAACCGCACCGTCGCGGAAATGGCGCAGACCACCTGGGTTATCGAAAACGCCGAACTGGAGCAGCAGATTCAGGGCGGTAAAGAGTTAAAAGACGCGCTGGCCCAGCTGATCCCCGGCCTCGACGTCAGCAGCCAGAGCCGCACCAACTACGGCATGAACGTACGCGGCCGCCCGCTAGTGGTGTTGATTGACGGCGTGCGCCTGAACTCATCGCGCACCGACTCCCGCCAGCTCGATTCCATCGATCCGTTTAACATTGAACACATTGAAGTGATCTCCGGCGCCACCTCGCTGTACGGCGGCGGCAGTACCGGCGGTCTTATCAATATCGTGACCAAAAAAGGCCAGCCGGAAACCCAGGTAGAGTTTGAGGCGGGAACCAAAAGCGGCTTTAACAGCAGCAAAGATCACGATGAGCGTATTGCCAGCGCCGTCTCCGGCGGCAACGAGCATATCGCCGGGCGTCTGTCGGTGGCCTATCAGAAGTTCGGCGGCTGGTATGACGGCAACGGCGATGCCACCCTGCTCGACAACACCCAGACCGGGCTGCAGTACTCCGACCGCCTCGATGTGATGGGGACCGGTACGCTGAATATCGATGAAACCCAGCAGCTACAGCTGGTGACGCAATACTATAAGAGCCAGGGCGACGATGACTACGGGCTGAATCTGGGGAAAGATTTCTCGGCCATTTCCGGCACCAGCAAGCCGTACGTCAGCAGCGGCCTGAACTCGGACCGTATTCCGGGCACCGAGCGCCATCTGATCAGCCTGCAATATTCCAACAGCGATTTCCTCGGTCAGGAGCTGGTCGGCCAGGTGTACTATCGCGATGAGTCGCTGCTGTTTTACCCGTTCCCGACCGTGAACAAGCAGCAGCAAGTCACCGCTTTATCCTCCTCGCAGCAGGACACAAATCAGTACGGCGCTAAATTAACGCTGAACAGCACCCCGCTGGACGGCTGGCAGTTGACCTACGGCCTCGACGCCGATCACGAGCGCTTTACCTCTAACCAGATGTTCTTCGACCTGCCTAAAGCCAGCGCTTCCGGCGGGATGAATAACCAGCAAATTTATACCACCGGTCGCTACCCGGGTTACGACATCAGCAACCTGGCGGCGTTCCTGCAATCCAGCTACGACATCAACGACATCTTCACCCTGAGCGGCGGCGTGCGCTATCAGTATACCGAGAACAAAGTCGATGATTTTATTGGCTATGCGGTGCAGCAGCAGATCGCCGCCGGGACGGTGAAATCTGCGGACGCCATTCCGGGCGGCTCTACCGACTACGATAACTTCCTGTTTAACGCCGGGCTACTGATGCACCTCACCGAGCGCCAGCAGACGTGGTTTAACTTCTCGCAGGGCGTGGAGCTGCCGGACCCAGGGAAATACTACGGTCGCGGTGACTATGCAACGGCGGTCAACGGCTATCGCGCGCTGACCAACAGCGTCAGCGTGGACGGCAGCAAGCTGGAAGGAATTAAGGTCAACTCCTATGAGCTTGGCTGGCGCTACACCGGCGACAACCTGCGCACACAGATTGCCGCTTATTACTCGCTGTCCGACAAGAACGTGACGGTGAATGACGATCTGACCATCAGCGTGGTGGACGACAAGCGCCGCATTTACGGCGTCGAAGGCGCGGTGGATTACTTTATTCCGGATACCGACTGGAGCGCCGGAGGGAACTTCAACGTGCTGAAAACCGAGTCAAAGGTGGACGGCAAGTGGGAGAAATATGACGTGAAGGTCGCCAGCCCGTCGAAGGCCACCGCCTACATTGGCTGGGCGCCGGAGCCGTGGAGCCTGCGCGTACAGAGCACCACCTCGTTTAAGCTAAGCGACGATGCCGGCAACCAGATCGACGGCTACACCACCTTTGACCTGCTCGGCAGCTATGCGCTGCCGGTGGGCAAGCTAAGCTTCAGCGTTGAAAACCTGTTCGACCGCGACTACACCACCGTGTGGGGGCAGCGCGCGCCGATGTACTACAGCCCTGGCTATGGCCCGGCGTCACTGTATGACTATAAAGGCCGTGGACGGACGTTTGGGTTGAACTATTCGGTGCTGTTCTGATGGAAAAGCAGTGCCGTTAGCTCGGGTTAGGACGAAAAACCGGATATTTGTCAGTAAGGTGAAGGGTTCCGTTCACTTTACGTCGAGTGGAATATGGCGTTCCGTCACCGGTGAACGGGCCAAGGGGGGCGGCCGCCCCCTGCGTGCTCCCTGCGCCCGTGCAATTTATATGGCTGGAGCGGAAAGGGAGCGCAACAGAGTGATAAACCCAAATGCACTTCCCCTATGAAATAACGCCCCAGCGCTCCCCGCTAACGAACCTTACTTCCCACCCGTTTTCACCGGCGTATCCGGCTTTTTATCATTCCCCGGAATATACGGACTCCACGGCTGAGCGCGCACCGGCTTATCGGTATTCCACACCACGTTAAACTGACCGTTCTCTTCAATTTCGCCAATCATTACCGGTTTGTGCAGGTGATGGTTAGTGGCATCCATGGTCAGGGTAAAGCCGCTCGGCGCGTTGAAGCTCTGCCCCGCCATCGCGGCGCGCACTTTATCCACGTCGGTGGTGCCCGCTTTCTCAACCGCCTGCGCCCACATATGAATGCCGACGTAGGTCGCTTCCATTGGATCGTTGGTCACCACGCTATCGGCGTTCGGCAGCTTGTGCGCTTTGGCGTAGGCGCGATAGTCGGCGACAAACTTCGTATTCACCGGGTTACTGACGGACTCGAAGTAGTTCCACGCCGCCAGATGGCCCACCAGCGGCTTGGTATCAATACCGCGCAGCTCCTCTTCCCCGACCGAGAAGGCCACCACCGGCACGTCGGTCGCCTTAATGCCCTGGTTCGCCAGCTCTTTGTAGAACGGCACGTTGGAGTCGCCGTTGATGGTCGAAATCACCGCCGTTTTACCGCCCGCGGAGAATTTCTTGATATTGGCGACGATGGTCTGGTAGTCGCTATAGCCAAACGGGGTGTAAACCTCTTCGATGTCCTTATCCTGAACGCCTTTGGAATGCAGGAAAGCGCGGAGGATCTTGTTGGTGGTGCGCGGGTAAACGTAGTCGGTACCGAGCAGGAAGAAGCGCTTCGCGCCGCCGCCGTCTTCGCTCATCATATATTCCACCGCCGGGATCGCCTGCTGGTTTGGCGCGGCACCGGTATAGAACACGTTCGGCGACATCTCTTCGCCTTCATACTGGACCGGGTAGAACAGCAGGCCGTTCAGCTCTTCAAACACCGGCAGCACCGATTTACGCGATACCGAGGTCCAGCAGCCGAATACTACCGCAGCCTTGTCCTGAGTCAGCAGCTGGCGCGCCTTTTCGGCGAACAGCGGCCAGTTGGAGGCCGGATCCACCACCACAGGCTCCAGCTTTTTCCCCAGCACCCCTCCCTTAGCGTTGATTTCATCGATGGTCATCAGCGCCACGTCTTTCAGCGGCGTTTCTGAAATGGCCATGGTGCCCGACAGGGAGTGCATAATCCCCACTTTGATGGTGTCTGCTGCGTAGGCCTGTAACGAGAAGCCGATGCTCAAAAAGGTGGCTGACAGGGCAAATGCTTTCAGTAAAGAACGTCTTTTCATGACCAAAACCCCTAAATGATATTGAGTGATAAATGTTGCCCGCCACTACGGTGAAACGGGTTGTAAACGTGCCTGCTGCAGCCGGTGTAAGGTTATTTTTCGGACCTCGGCTTTACTCTGGGAGATATGCGCAGTGAGGATCCGCTGCGCCTCTTCCGTCCGTTGTTGCGAAATCGCCAGCAGTACCTGCGCGTGTTCGCTGTAGGTCGCCTCCACCCGATCCTCGCGGGTAAAATCGAGGTGGCGGATGATGCGCATTTTCTCGGTCAGATCCACGTGGACACGGGCCATCTCGCTGTTGCCGGTGGCCCGCACCAGCGCGGTGTGGAAGGCTTCGTCCTGTCGCGACAGCGCCTTACCCGGCGCCATGCGCGGCGCGTCGCACCAGAAGGCCAGCAGCGGTGCCAGATGCTCGTGGCGGGCCTCGGCGGGCATAGCGCACAGGCGCTTTACGGCCTCCATTTCCAGCACGATGCGAAAGTCGTACAGCGCCTCGAAATAGGTGAAGTCGAACGGTTTCACCTGCCAGCCGCTGCGCGAGTAAACCTGCACATAGCCTTCGTGCTCCAGCCAGAACAGCGCCTGACGCACCGGGGTCCGGCTGGCCGCCATCCGTTCGGAAATTTCGTTTTCGCTGAAGTGCTCGCCGGGCATCAGGCGGAAATCAAAAATGTCGTTTTTCAGCGCCAGATAGATGCGCTCCGCCAGCCCGGCCTGGCGCTTTTTACCGTGGGTTTCCGTCATAGGGCACTCCCCTCTTCCAGCCACAGCAGCGCGTCGCCGGGGCTCACCGGACGGCCAGGCTGGCAGCCGATGCGTTTCACCACCCCCGCCTGCGGCGCGTGAATCGCCAGCTCCATCTTCATGGCCTCGACGATGATTAAGGTCTGCCCCGCTTCCACCATATCGCCCGGGTTCACCAGCACCTTCCAGATGTTGCCGTTCATGTCGGCGGTGACCGCCAGCGCATCGTCGTCAACGGCCGCCTCGGCAACCGGGGGCGGGAGATCGGCCGCGCTCTGCTGTTCATCGCGCTGCCAGCGCTCCACCTCGGCGTCAAACGCCGTGGACTGGTGCTGACGGAAGCGCGCAATGTCGTCGGCATGCTCGTCGAGGAAGCGCAGATGCGCCGGGAAGTCGAACTGCGTCTCTTCAATGCGAATCGTGGCGCGGCCTTCGCGGAAGTCCTCGCGCAGACGGTCCAGCTCGCTTTCGCTGACCGGATAGAAGCGCACCTGATCGAAGAAGCGCAGCAGCCAGGGCTCGCCCGCGCTGAACTGATCATTTTTGAGGAACTTGTTCCAGATGGGCAGCGTGCGCCCCACCAGCTGGTAGCCGCCGGGGGAGTCCATACCGTAGATGCACATGTACATGCCGCCGATCCCCACCGTGCCTTCGGCGGTGAAGGTACGCGCCGGGCTGTACTTGGAGCTCAGCAGACGATGGCGCGGGTCAATCGGCACCGCGCACGGCGCGCCGAGGTAGACGTCGCCCAGCCCCAGAATCAGGTAGCTGGCATCAAAAAGGGTCTCTTTAACCGCTTCACGGCTCGGCAGACCGTTGATGCGCTGAATAAAGTCGACGTTGTTCGGCAGCCACGGCGCGCTGGCGCGGACGGTGTCGGCATAGCGGCTGACGGCGTCGAGCGTGGCGCTGTCTTCAAACGCCATCGGCAAGTGCACAATACGCGACGGCACCTTCATCTGGCTGACGTCGCCGATGCGCGCCTCCTGCTCCAGCAGCAGCGCCACCAGCGCCTGCTGGCTGATTTCACGGCTGTCGTAGCGCACCTGTAGCGAACGCACGCCGGGCGACAGCTCTTTAATCCCCGGATGGGCCAGGGTATGCAGATGCGCCATCAGCACGTGAACCCGCAGGCGCAGCGCCAGATCCAGCACGTTTTCGCCGTACTCAATCAGAATGTAGTTATCGCCCGCCTGGCGGTAGACGATGGCGGGGGTAGTGAAGGTCGCCGGTAGCGACACCAGCCCGGCCGCAGAGACGCCGTCGCGGTCGGCCAGCGACGGCATGGCAAACGTCGGCGGCGCGCTGGTCTGCAACGTTTCAATGCTGCGGTCCATGGCCTTCTCACGCGCCACCGCGTCCTCCACGCTAATCGGGTAGAAGCGAATGCGGTCACCCGGTTTCACCTGGCCGACTTTCCACAGCTCGGCTTTGGCGATGGTCACCGGGCAGACAAAGCCGCCGAGGCTGGGGCCATCGCGGGTGAGGATCACCGGGAAGTCGCCGGTAAAGTTAATCGCGCCAATCGCGTATTCACAGTCGTGGACGTTGGACGGATGCAGCCCCGCCTCACCGCCGTTCGGCCGCGTCCAGCTCGGTTTTGGCCCCACCAGCCGCACGCCAAGGCGGTTGGAGTTGTAGTGCACCTGCCAGTCGCTGGCGAAGAATTCGTCAATAGACTCCTGGGTGAAGAAGTCCGGCGCGCCGTGCGGCCCGTACAGCACGCCGATACGCCAGACTTCACCGTAGGTAGGAATCAGTGCGGGCGATAGCGCCCGGGCTTCGCTTATCGGCGCGGGCGTCGTGCAGGCCGCCAGCTCGGGGCGCGAAATAGGTAGCTGATCCGCCACCCTGAGCGTGCGCCCGGCGTGGCCGCCAAACTGCCCCAGCGCGAAGGTAGAGCGGCTGCCAAGGTATTCCGGCACGTCGAGACCGTTACGCACCGCCAGATAACCGCGGCACCCGGCCTGCGCGCGGCCCAGCGCCAGCGTTTGCCCGGCCTTCACCGCCACCGGCTGCCACAGCGCCACCGCGTCGCCGTCAAGCTGCGCCTGGCAGTCGGCCCCGGTGAGGGCAATCAGCGCGTCGCTGTGAAATTGCAGCACCGGCCCTTGCAGGGTGAACTCCAGCCCCGCCGCCGATTCATGGTTGCCGACGATACGGTTTGCCAGGCGGAAGGCAAAATCATCCATCGGCCCGGAAGGCGGCACGCCGATATCCCAGTAGCCCTGGCGGCCGGGATAATCCTGCACGCTGCTCCAGGTGCCGGGCTGGATCACCTCGATCGCCGATGAGCGGACCACCACGCTATCGAGCATCCGCGTCCACGCGCTGCCGCTGACAAAGGCCTCGCTGGCGGTGATCTGCCGCAGGTAGTCAAGGTTGGTGGCGATGCCGTGCAGACGCGTGGCGTTCAGCGCGACATGCAGTTTGCTCAGCGCGGCTTCGCGGGTGTCGGCGTGGACGATCAGTTTGGCGATCATCGGGTCATAAAACGCCGACACTTCGCTGCCGGTGGTCACGCCGGTATCAATGCGCACGTCATCCGGGAACACCACTTCCGTCAGCACGCCGGGGCTGGGCTGGAAGTTTTTCAGCGGGTTTTCCGCGTAGATGCGCACCTCGATGGCGGCCCCCTGCGGTGCCTGCGCCAGCCGCGACCAGTCGATCGCTTCCCCTGCCGCCACGCGCAGCATGCACTCCACCAGATCCAGCCCGGTCACGCTTTCGGTCACCGGATGCTCCACCTGCAGGCGGGTGTTGACCTCGAGGAAGTAGAACGCGTCCTGCGCGGCATCATAAATAAACTCAACCGTCCCGGCGCTGCGGTAGTTCACCAGCTTGCCGAGCTGCACGGCGGCATGCAGCAGCGCCGCGCGGGTGGCGGCGGGCAGGTTCGGCGCGGGCGTCTCCTCCACCACCTTCTGGTTACGGCGCTGCAGCGAGCAGTCGCGCTCGCCGAGCGCTACCACGTTGCCGTGACCGTCGCCAAAAATCTGCACTTCGATATGGCGCGCGCAGTCGATACAGCGTTCAACAAACACGCCCGCGTCGCTGAAGAACTGTTCGCCCAGGCGGCGCACGCTCTCCCAGCCCTGCGTCAGCGCCTCGGCGTCGGCGCAGCGCGTCAGGCCAATCCCGCCGCCGCCCGCGGTGCTTTTAAGCATTACCGGATAGCCCACCCGCTCGGCGGCCGCCAGCGCCTCGTCGAGCGAGTTCAGCAGCCCGGTGCCCGGCGTCATCGGCACCCCCGCCTGCGACGCCAGCTCGCGGGCGCGGTGCTTAAGGCCAAACTCGCCGATCTGCTGCGCGGTCGGGCCGATAAAGACGATGCCCGCTTTTTCACAGGCGTCGGCAAACGGCAGGCTTTCGGAGAGGAAACCGTAGCCCGGCCAGATCGCCTGCGCGCCGCTGTCGCGCGCCGCCTGAATGATGCTGTCGATTTTCAGGTAGCTGTCGCTGGCCTTCTCACCGCCCAGCGCCAGTGCGATATCGGCCTGCTTGACGTGTTCGGCGTTTTTATCGGCATCGGAGTAAACCGCCACGCTGGTGATCCCCAGGCGTTTCAGGGTGCGGATGGCGCGGCAGGCAATTTCCCCCCGGTTAGCAATCAGGACGGTGTTAAACATGGTCGTTCTCCTTGCGGGCAATCCAGTGGCGCCAGCCCTTAAAGTCGGTTATGTCCGTGGCGTCGTTGAGCGCCGCCGGTTCACAGATAAAGCCTTTCACCCAGCGGCCGTCGCTCAGCTCCAGCGAGCCGATGCCCAGCGGGGCCGGAATTTCCGCGACAAATTCGCCAAAGCGCGCCAGCGGGATATCCCACAGCTCCACGTCGATCGCCGCACCGCTGGCCGCGCGGGCGATGCCGGGTTTCGGCGGCTGAGTATTGGCCAGCGCGTACAGGCGGTAGCACGGCGCGGTCTGGGTAGCTTCAACAAACGCCGCCCGGCGGGTGGTGAGCTGGAAGTTGAGCGGCATGTCGCGCAGGTGCGCGCCCACTACCGCCACGCGCACGTGTTGAGCGGAGCGCGGCAGCGTGCCAACCTCCTGGGGCAGCGGTCGCCCGGTCGCCCCTAGCGGCAGCGCCAGCTGCTGCTGCCAGCGCAGGCCAAAGTCTGCCAGCGCGCGGTCGTGCCATGCCGGAGCAATCAGCGTAATACCTGCGGGCAGGCCGTCGGCGCGGAATGGCGCCGGCAGCGCCAGCGCGCTGAGATCCGCCAGGTTGGTGAAATTGGTGTAGGTGCCAAACTGCGAGTTGAAGCGGATCGGCTCCTGCTTCATCTCTTCGAGGGTGCGGATCGTCGGCGACGTGGGGACCACCAGCGCGTCGACCTCGCCCAGCGCGCGCTGGATTTTTTGCGCCAGCTCGGCGCGCAGGTACTCGGCCTTAAAGGCATCAACCGCGCTGTAGTTCAGCCCGGCGGCAATAATGGCATGGACGGTCGGGTCCATCCGTTCGGGGTGCTGGAGCATTTCACCCACCGCCGCCGTACGCTCGGCCACCCACGGCCCCTGATAGAGCTGTTCCGCCAGCTGTGAAAAGGCGCTGAAGTCGATCGGTTTGAGCGTTGCGCCGCTGTCATGCAAAGCGTCAAGCGCCCGTTCCCAGGCCGTTTGCGCCTCGGTATCGCCAAAGAAATTCAGCACTTCGGGAATGGCAAACACCGGATTGGCCGACATCGCCGCGGGCGCGGTGGCCGGATGGGTGCGGGAATAGGCATCCTGCTGATCGTAACCCCCCGCCAGCGAGGCTACGGCAAACGCGTCGTCCACCGTCAGGGCAAACACCGACAGCGTATCGTTCAGACGGCAGGCCGGTACCACGCCCTTCGCCGACAGCCAGCCTTTGGTCGGCTTCAGCCCGACAATATTGTTAAACCCGGCAGGTACACGCCCGGAACCGGCGGTGTCGGTGCCGAGAGCAAACGGCACCAGGCCGCGTGCCACCACGGAGGCGGAACCGGAGCTGGAGCCGCCGCTGACGTAGCGGGCGTCGAAACTGTTCACCACCGCGCCATACGGCGAGCGGGTGCCCACCAGCCCGGTGGCAAACTGGTCAAGGTTGGTTTTGCCGATCGCAATGGCCCCGGCCGCTTTCAGCCGCGCCACCGCCGTGGCGTCCTGCTCGGCCACGTAGGCAAAGGCCGGGCAGGCTGCGGTAGTCGGCCAGCCTGCCACGTCGACGTTATCTTTGACCGCAAAAGGAATACCAAATAAGGGCAGCGCGTCAGGATTATTGCGATAGAGAGGAATAAGCACATCCAGCTGCACCCGCAGCTGGGCTTCGCTGGCGATCGTCAACCATGCGTTATCGTCCGTTGCCAGCGAGGAAATATGCGCCTGTAATAATGCGAAGACTTCATCACTATTTTGCCTGATGTATTGACGCCAGCCCGCCAGCGTTTTTCCCGTCATTAAAGCCATCGTTGAATCCCTGTTGGTATACAAGATGGAATTCAATTAGCAAGGCCTATGTCAGATATTTAATTTGTTGTTTTGTATTGAATTAAAATTAAACGATGATTTTTATGAAATATTATCGCGCACCGTAAACGCACACTCTCGCGCAATTAAGGTGCAACTTCCATAGGAAAAACAAATAATAGAAAAGCGGCACAGAATAATTATTTATAAAATAACCGGCATAATATCATTAATTATTTTGTGGTTATCCTGATTGCGCTAAGGGTTAAGTCGAAAAGCCCGTCATCGCTGATAGGCTTGTACTGTTAACAGGCACAGTCGTGAGAAATATGGCATATTCATCAACGTTGCGGATGAAGAGTTATTGGAAATCACTCATGTTAAAAACCTATGGTATTGGATCGGCACTGCTTCTCGCTTCCGTATCCGCTCACGCGGGATGCTGGGTTGTCGAAAACGTAAAGGGTTCCAGCGCTTCTCAGTTCAACCAGTATGACATCCGCAAAGATGGTTTTGCGGACAAAGTATTTGTGGTGAATATCGATAGAAATTCACCGTCTGTAAGCGACAGTCTGATGGCCTATACCGTGATAAGCCCAACCGCGATGGTGGGAACCTATGCCACCGAGTTGGGGCTGACCATCCAGACATGGCAGATTTCAACGGATCAAACTAAAGCGTTTGTCACCCTCAATCGGACAAACACCAACAACGTGATACAGGATGCGGTAGCCTCTTTTGTGGGTGATGTTAAAGCGAAATGTCACCCATAGATTCAAAGGTTAACCAAACCAGGTGAACGTTCGTTATCCTGGTAAGCTACTCGTATACCGGCAGACCGTAGCCCTTGCGCGCGCTTTTCCAGGCCAGATAAGCAAGGCCCAGTGCAATAAATGACAGAATCGCCCCCGCCCAGTTCGGTGAAGCCAGACCAAAACCGGCTGCGATGGCGATCCCCCCAGCCCATGCGCCGAGCGCATTTCCCAGATTAAACATGCCGATATTGACCGATGCCGCCATCGTCGGCGCCCCCGCGTGGCTGGCGCGTTCCATCACCAGCTTCTGAATCGGTGAGACCGTTGCAAAGCCAAAGGCCGCCATCAGGAAGACGGAGATACCGGCAATCCATTGGTTTTCGACTCCGGCCCAGAAAACCAGCAGCACCAGCCCCTGAGCCGCGAGAGTAACGAAGAGCGTACCGAACAGAGAGCGATCGGCAAAGCGTCCGCCTATCCAGTTGCCCACCGCAAGCCCCAGGCCAAACAGCACCATCAGCCCGGCCACGCCGCCTGCGGAGAATCCGGCCTCCTGAACCATCATCGGAGCGATATAGGTAATGGAGGTGAAAAAGGCAGCGGGGCCGAAAATCGTGATACCCATAACCAGCAGCACCTGTGGGTCAACAAAGGCACGAAGCTCATGGCGTAAGGCAATGGCCTTGCCCTTCGCAATATGCGGAACCAGTACGGCTACGCTAGCCATCGTCAGTAGGCCAATACCGGCAATCATCCAGAATACGAGACGCCAGCTAAACGTTTGAGCAAGCCAGGTGCCCGCTGGAACGCCAAGCAGATTAGCCAGCGTCAGTCCCGAAAACATGAAAGCAATGGCGCTAGCCTGACGGCCTGGCGCCACCAGCGACGCAGCAATAATCGAACCGATGCCAAAAAAGGCCCCGTGATTAAAGGAGGTGATAATGCGGCCCGCAATAGCTATCTCCATTGTCGGAGCAATTGCCGTAATGATATTACCGACGGTAAAAATGCCTGCCAGCGCAATCAGCATAGCCTTACGAGGAATCCTTGCGCCAATCACCGTTAACAGCGGGGCGCCGACAAAGACACCAAGCGCGTAGGAGGTCGCCATCGTGCCCGCCTTCGGGATGCTGACGCTAAAGTCTGTGGCAATTTGCGGCAGGATCCCGGCGATGACAAACTCAGTCAGACCGATGCCAAATGCGCCGATGGCGAGAGCGAAAAGTGCGATAGGCATTGCAACTCCATCCTTTATTTTATGATTTAATAATATTAGGTAGAATTAAGTATATTCATACTTTCATTCAGAATGAGAAGCCCTTTGAGCACATTTGATAAAGAAAAAGATGGTATTCGGCAGACAAGGCATAAACCAGCAGAACTGGATGCCATTGACCGAAAAATATTAGGAGCCCTGGCAGAAGACGCAGGCCGTAGCTACACGGAACTGAGTGAGATCGTCAATTTATCGGCACCTGCGGTTCACGATCGCGTAAAGCGGCTAAAGCGCGATGGGGTCATCAAAGGCACCGTGGCGGTACTGGACGGCTGCAAGCTGGGACGGACGCTGTTAACGTTTCTGGTGATCGATACCAGCAGCTACCAGGCAACCCGCGCCCTGCTTCAGTTCACTAGCCGCAAGGAAGTTGAAGAACTGCATACGGTTGCCGGCGACGGCTGCGTTTTTATCAAAGTGCGGGCCGCCGATACCGAATCACTGGAGAATTTTCTGATGGAGATTCAGAGCCTTGAGGGCGTTCGCTCGGTGAGAAGCTACATCGCACTCTCTACGTTTCTGGAGCGCGGGCCTTCACCGGATTAAGAGGCTCTTGAAGTGATAAACGTCAGCACCACGGCGCTCAGGAGCAGCACGCTACTCATGTGCCAGCCAAGATGGTCAAAGACAATCCCGCCCACCGTTGAGCCTAATGCGATCGCGAGCTGAATCACCGCGACCATTAGCCCGCCGCCGGCTTCCGCCTCTTTGGCAAGCGTGCGCGCAATCCACGTCCACCATCCCGTTGGCGCGGCGGTGGCCAGCATGCCCCACAGGCCGAGCAGTAAAGCAACCGCCCACACCACGTGCCCCACCAGAATCAGGGCGATGGCGATAGCCGCCATCAGGCCGGGAATGGCCATCAGCGTTGGGTAGAAGCGGGCGTTAAGACATGTCGAGACCACCAGCGTGCCGATAAACCCCGCGACGCCAATGACCAGCAAAATCAGCGACAGGCCGGAAGAATCCACCTGCGTCACCGACTCAAGGAACGGGCGCACGTAGGTAAATAACGCAAACTGCCCCATAAAGAACAGCCCGCAGGCCAGCATGCCGATGGAGACCGCCGGACGCGCGAACAGACGGAAAACGGACCCGCGTGACGCAGGGCCTCTATTGCCGGGCATCGCGGGCAAACTCAAACACTGCCAGATAAAGGCCACCGCGGCGACAGGCACCAGGCACAGGAAAGCGCCTCGCCAGCCTACGGTGGCGCCCAGATAGCTCCCCAGCGGTGCGGCGACGACCGTCGCCAGCGCATTACCGCCGTTAAAAATCGCCAGCGCGCGCGCCACCTGATGCGGAGACACCAGCCGCATCGCGGTTGCCGCCGACATCGACCAGAATCCACCAATCGCCACGCCAATCATGGCGCGGCCGGCCATATACACCAGATAGCTGGAGGCCAGGGCGATAACCAGCCCCGAGATCGCCATCAGCATCGTCAGCCCCAGCAGCAGATATTTGCGGTTTATATTTCCGGCGATGGTCGACAGGCTCAGGCTGGTCAGGACCGCCAGCGCGCCGGAGATGGCAATCCCCTGGCCCGCCAGGCCTTCCGACACGCCTAAATCACCGGCAATCGGCGTCAGCAGGCTGACGGGCATAAATTCCGATGCGATCAGCACGAAGACGCACAGAGTCATGGCAAAAATACCGCCCCAGTAAGCGTGCGGATGATTCGTTGGGCTTAATGTAGACATATTCAGATTTCACGCGGTCAGACGTAAAGCCGCCTACCATCGGCAGGTGGCTTTACGTCGGTTCAGGGGCAGGTTTTATTTCAGGTTGGTCTGGAAGAACTGTTCAAACTTAGCAAACGGAATTTTTCCGGCTGCGTTATCGTACAGATCGACATGGTTGGCACCCGGGACGATCACCAGCTCTTTTTCTTTACTGCCGACCGCCTTATAGGCATCTTCGGCAAAGTAGCGCGAATGGGCCTTTTCGCCGGTCACGATAAGCGTCGGGATGGTGATTTCACCGGCGTAGCTCAGCAGCGGCATATTCATAAACGACAGCGGCATCGTTGCCGTCCACGCTCCGGTCGAGTTAACCGAACGCGCGTGGAAGCCGCGCGGCATGCGATAGTAGTCATAGAATTCTTTCAGTACCGGATGCGGATCTGCCGGCAGCGTTTCCGGCAGAATACGCTCGCCCACGCTGACGTTACCGTTGCTATCAACGTTAATATCATGGCCGCCGTGCGCAAAGGTGCCGTTTTCCGCATCCTTCCAGCGCTGTTCATTCAGATACTGCAGTACCGCGCGACGATCGGCGGTGGAATAGCGGTCTTTGCCCTCACCCACGCCATGGCCCATCGCCCGGCTCATGTCGTACATCACGCTGGTGGCCACCGCTTTGACGCGGGTATCCATCGCCGCGTCATTTAACGCCATGCCGCCCCAGCCGCAGATACCGAGCAGCCCGATACGGTTGCGATCGACCTCTTTTTGCAGCCCTAAGAAATCGACCGCCGCGCTGAAGTCTTCGGTGTTGATATCCGGCGAAGCAACGTTACGCGGATAGCCGCCGCTTTCCCCGGTGTAAGACGGATCGAACGCCAGCGTCACAAACCCCTGCTCGGCCAGCGTCTGCGCGTACAGGCCGCTGGACTGCTCCTTCACCGCGCCAAAAGGCCCGCTGACGGCAATCGCCGCCAGCTTGCGATCGCCGCGATCTTTCGGCAGGTAGAGATCGCCCACTAAGGTGATGCCATAGCGATTCGGGAACGAGACCTTACGATGCTCGACTTTCTGGCTTTCAGCGAACGTTTTATCCCATTTATCGGTCATGGAAACGGGCGCATTTGGATTCGTTGTATCAGCATAGCTCATGGTCGTGACTCCACTTAATGACGCGAATAGCAGCATGGCAGGCATCGCGGTTTTTAGCGTTCGGGTGAAGGTTTTCATAAAAATCCCCAGAAAAAACAACAGAGAGGTACAGGTCTCCTACGGACAACGCTGCGGTGCTTTGTTTTGATGGGCTCATTATAGTGAGCAGAATAGGTGCTGATTAGCGGGCGATAGCTGCTAAGATTAATACCATATTGTTATGAATTGGCATTGAGTATGGGGAAATACCAGTGGCGAAAAGGGAGAACTACAACGAGCTGTACCTGTTTATGCAGGTGGTACGGGAAGGGAGTTTTACCGCTGCGGCCCAGAGGCTGGGGCTGGCGCAATCAGGGGTCAGCCGTTCGGTTCGTGAGCTGGAAGCGCGATTGGGCGTCCAGCTGCTGGTGCGCACCACGCGTAAGCTGTCGCTGACGCAGGCCGGAGAACAGCTGTACCAGAAAACGGAGTCCGGGTTTAATGCCTTAGATCTTGGGCTGGCCACGCTGGCGCACTATCGTGAGACGCCCTCCGGTACGGTCCGCATCAACGCCAGCCAGCACGCGATTGATAAATGCCTGCTGCCAAAACTTGCCGTCTTTAAACAACGCTACCCTGATATCCGTCTCGAGCTGATGAACGAGAGCCGGTTCGTCGACATTATCGAGGAGCGCTTCGATGCGGGCGTTCGCCTGGGGCCGGAAGTGGGACAGGGCATGGTCGCGGTGCGTATCACGCCCGATATGGAGATGGCGGTGGTGGGTACTCCTGAACATTTTCGTCGCTACGGCTTTCCACAAACGCCCGCGGACTTGGCCACGCATCCGTGTATTGCTTATCAGTTTGGCGACGGAAGTGTGTACCAGTGGGAGCTCATTCTGGAAGGCAAAAAAGTGACTCACCGGCCGCAGGGACAGTGGGCCTTATCGGACAGCTATATGGAAGCGGAAGCCGCCCGGCTGGGTCTGGGGCTGGCCTATGTTCCCGTTGAACTGGTCGCCGATGATTTAGAGCGCGGGGCGCTTATTCGGGTTTTACAGCGTAACAGCGTACGAATGGAGGGGCTGTTTCTCTATTATCCGCATCGCAACGTTTCCCCTGCCCTGCGGATGGTGATTGAGACGTTGAAAATTTGAACACTGATATTTCCGCAGCCTGAGGGTGGAACAGGAAGAGCGCTGGATGCGCTCTTCCATCGGCGGGATTTATGCTTTTATAAACGCCAGAATATCGGCATTAATGACGTCCGCATGCGAGGTATGCATTCCGTGAGGATAGCCCGGATAGATACGTAACGTACTGTTGCTCAGTAATTTGTCCTGCAACAGAGCGGCGTTTTTATAGGGTACAACCTGGTCATCGTCACCCTGCATCACCAGCACGGGTACCGTAATGGCTTTCAGATCGTCGGTCTGATCCGTTTCAGAGAAGGCTTTGATGCCTTCATAATGAGCTTTCGCACTCCCCATCATTCCCTGACGCCACCAGTTATTGATGGTTCCCTGAGAAACGTCCGCCCCATCGCGGTTGAATCCATAGAACGGCCCGGATGCCACATCAAGATAGAACTGTGCGCGATTGGCAGCCAGCGCCTGACGAAAACCATCAAAGACAGAAACCGGCGTACCGCCTGGATTACTGTCGGTTTTAACCATCAGCGGTGGTACTGAGCTAATCAGAACTGCTTTTGCAACACGACCCTGTGGCTGACCATATCTGGCTACATAGCGTGCAACCTGACCGCCGCCCGTAGAATGACCCACATGTACGGCATTTTTCAGATCCAAATGCTCAACGACTGCCGATGCATCAGCAGCATAGTGATCCATATCATGCCCTTCGCTCACCTGGTCCGAACGCCCATGACCGCGACGATCGAAGGCAATAACGCGGAACCCCTGCGCCAGGAAGAAAAGCATCTGGTTATCCCAGTCATCTGCACTGAGTGGCCATCCATGATGGAATACGATAGGCTGCGCTGATTTGTCGCCCCAGTCTTTAAAATAGATATTAACGCCGTCTTTTGTGGTTACGAATGCCATAGCGGTTACTCCTGTATTTAGATCATCTGGCCTATTGCCTTTCACTAAGGAATAAAACTACTCGTTGTTACCCGTAACGTACAATTGACTTCACCGATGAATATCATCAGCAGGACCTTTTATTAGTAATGGTTGTGTCATCGTCGCGGGGGACCATGTCAACGACGGGGAAAAGTGGGTCTTCCACAACTTAGGTGGAGATTTTCATGCCAGAGGATCATTACCTTTCGCCTCAGTACCCCGAATCCGACCCGACCAAACGCCACGTCACGATTTCGCGGGAATACGTTGGCTGGGGTGTATCGCGTTAATGGCGTATAGCATGGCGCAGGCGGAACAGCCAGAAAACTGTGCCGCCATTTAGTCACAACTATCTGCGGGATAATGGCTCTGGCCGCAAATTTGAGCGTTGAGGCAAGCTGGTTAGATAGGCAAAACGGATACCGATGTCACTAAAAACAAGGTGATGGTTAACATTGCAGCAGGGAGATATTAATTATAACAGATTTTATAGTCTCGCCTTTTTTAATAAGGCCAGATAATTATGAATAATTTAACGTCACAACCCGAGCTTGAATTAGCTTGTTCTGAAAGGTGACGGTGACATGTTTAATTGTAGCCATAATACTGGCACCTTGTTTACTGTGACAGATATGTCCAACACCGAACTTCAATGCTTGTTCCACGCATTGGTGCCTTGCCGAGGCTGCATTATCGACCACCATTCCGGATAGGTAAATTTTCCCTGCATAAACCGGCGCATTAACTAAAAAAATTATAGCAACTGCAATGCTTAATATATCCCTCATTATCATCGCCTCAATCTCAACAGGACAAATACCATACTACCCACAACATTCATTTATTCAAGAGGTTGTTTTCAAATAAATAAAAAATTGGTATTTATACTTCATATGACGACAATAAAAACAAACCAGAGGTTTATATTTTCAATAAAATAACATTTCCATATCAACCTGGTAATTTAAACTTTATATTCAGAAAAAATCCAACTGTTACAGCGAGATATCCATCTCCGTAGATGTATGCACAGAGAAAAGATGGAAACCGTCTGGAGGCAAGCTCGCTGTATTTTGAGTGTGACAACATCAGAGATGACAGGCCGGTGTGAACGCATCACTGCCTTGTTACTGCGCCAATCCGCTAGCGGCAGTCATGCCTGCCGACTGTATGTTACCGATTCCCCACGAGACAAAACGCCCACGTTTTACCGCCGGTGATAGCATCGTGCGCCAGCGATGGACTTTTCGGAACCGATGATAATCCCCAATTCAATCCGAATACCACTTCCTCATGTTTAGGTGAGCTTGCTCATGCGACAAGGCGGGGCGTTGCCGGGTCAGTTATAAAATGGTGGGAGTGCGGTGGGAAGAAGCAGGCTTTGCCCACCACGTGATGATTTCTACAGTAAGGTAATCTCTTTCTTATTTACCGCGATGATTTGCTGCTCAACCAGAGTATCAAGCGCCCGCGCCAGCGTCGATTGTGAAATCCCCAACAGTTGCGCTAACTCTTTTTTGTTCAGCGGAAGTTCAAAATCGTGGTGGTCAAAACCATATTCTTTACGCGTATCTGCCATTAGCTGGATGAAGTCGCTTACCTTCTGTAACCCGTCGGGTTTTACCAGCACGCTAATTAACCGCTGCTTTTCTTTAGCGGAGCGTGAAAGGATATGAATAATCAGATGGGTAAAGTCTTGTGTGATCTGACTAATCTGATAAAAGTGACGGTTTTGCAGCTCACAAACTTCTACCTCAGTGGCGGCCTGGACACTGTACTGATAGTGGCTGGCAAACAGCTCATCCACGCCCACAACCTGGCCGGGAAAGATGACACCCTGTAGCGTATTTTGCGCATCATAAACCTTCGCAATACCGCGCCTCAGTGCATACAATGCGCGAACTGGCGTGCCACTTTGATAAATATACTCGTTTTTTGCCACTCTTTTTTTACGCGACAGATCGTTAATAAACATAGGCTCCTGCCGGTCGAAAAGATACGACTGGCAAGCGGCCGCAAAGCCGCATTTGGAACAATTAACGCAATTTGATTTTTTGATTTCTTGCTGCACAAAAACTTCCTTGTGATGTTGAACGAACATCAGGACTGAATGACGCAATTCATCAGCGGTGAGAGCGCATTACCGATAGTGATAAAGTTATTATCATTTTTCGTTATATGCATTGAATATTCACCGCTGAGAAAAAATATTTTAATGGCGAGCGGAGATAAGTCGGTCGGGACATTATCGTGGGCCATAGTTTCCTGAGAAAGTACTTTCACTCTGTAGGAGTTGTCTTTGCTGTTTGTATAAGTGAATTTTACGTAACGGGATAAAGTATAATTGTTCCCGTGATATCCCATATCGCCGGATAAATTAAATTGCCCTGTTTTATTTTTAGACATTTCAAAAACAATATTACCTTTGAAGCTGAAAGCGTTGCTGTCGGTACTATCGGTGTAGGTGAAGTTCGCAAAGCAACGGTCATCTAAATAGGACGAAGAATGGTCCATCAATCCCCATAAAAATGTAGCCGTTAAAGTGGCTATCACCGCAGACAGTGTTAGTGCAAACTTCATTTCATTTCCCAGTTAAATGCGTAATGGTTTTCACAATAGGTCAGCTCACCGACCTCTGAATCCAAAGAACACAAAGAATAAAAAATCCGTCCGCGGCTACCGTAAAACACGCTTGGTTGGATATTCACCATCAACTGTGTCGGGTGCTTAAGGCATTTCTCATTTAAATTTGGTTCGGCGATTCTCAGCACTTCCAGTATTCTTTTCCGTGTATCTGCTGAAACATGTTCGTAGGTGCTGATAGTGCATTTTTCTAAGTTCCCCATGAATGCCAGATTGGAATAGCGCTCATTCTTCTGCGAGGGATACCAGACCCACAGGTTAGCGATGAGAAGCACAATCACGGTGACGGTGGCGAACACATATTTTAGCGGTAAGGATTTCTTTGCCGTATAGACTGGTTTAGGTTCGGCCCGGCCCGGTAGCTCATCGACCTCATCAATTCGCTGAATGTCGATATCCGCAGAAAAGAAAAAACCCACTTTCGGGACAACAATAATTGACTCTTCAATATCAGTAAACGAAGTCAGCGTTTTGCGCAAAATGCTGATGTACTGATTTAACGATGAACTTGAGCTGGTGTGGCCGACCGACTCCCATACCTGCTCAAGCAGATACTGGCGTTCAAGTACTTCACCGGGTGAGGCGATAAGCAGTGACAGGATCCGGTTCGCCGTATGCGTGAGCTTTTTGCTTTCAGTAAGCTCGCCATCAGGAATGTTCAGCTCCCCGCTTTCCGTATCGTAGACAACTTTATTGGCAATCAAATATTTCATTTTCTGTTCTTACAGACTCAATACATTGCGACAAGTGGCTTCACAGTGGCAATATTATGGTCTAGTAATACCACGATGTCCCGATCCAACCTATAATTCGCCGCCTCTTCACGGAGTATGGCCAGCGCTTTCTCACTTTGCATGCCTTGTCGGTAAGGGCGGTTCTCTGTCATAGCAGTAAAAACATCCGCGACGGCGAGAATGCGCGAAGGCATATCGAGCGAGGCCGCCGTAAGCCTGAAAGGGTAGCCGCTGCCGTCCAACCGCTCGTGATGGTTCGCAGCCCAGTGCACAATGTTGCCAAGCTCTGGTATCGGGTTGAGCATAACCAGCGTTTTATAGCTGTGCTGTTTCATCATCGCGTACTCATCGTTTTCGAGTTTACCTCTTTTTTCCAGAATACTGAGCGGTGTAAAAAGCTTGCCGATATCGTGAAGGTAGCCAGCAATACATATTTTTTCCTGCATATCGCGATCGTAACCGTACAGCTCAGCTAAGCGTGCGGCGACATGGGCCACGCTGGTGCTATGGGTGCGAGTAAAGCTGCTGTGGGTATCCACAATTCTGGAAATCAGCTGGCACACCTCCAGAAAGTCATGATGATCGAGCATCTGGTCGTGTAGCGGGCTGATGGCGTTCAGTACCTGAGGCAGCATGGGGTTGCCAAGCCGGAACCAGAAGCCGTCCTCGTTGCTGGATTCCTTTAGTGCATTGCTCAGCGTTTCGGGCCACTGCTCGGGAAGGAGGAAAAACTGCGTAATAATCTGTTCACGCTGAGCAATAAAGTCGCCTTTAATCGTGCGCAGAAAAAGTTCGAACGAGTCTGCCATATGCACAAGATGGTTCACCAGCGGCAGGTTTTCGTCGTTAGTATCGGACCACTTCACATGGTGGTTTTCCAGGATCGGCGTGACCGGGCTGAGGAAACGGATCCCTGATGTCATCGTTCTCCCCAGTTGTTCATGGTTATCAAGAAAGTCTTCGCTGCCGACGGTGAGCCTGGCGCGATCTTTGCTGAGTGCACCAATATCATGAAGCATACCGGCCAGAAATGCCGTACTGACGGACTGTTGATCAAGCCGGGCATGACGGCTCAAATAATAAGTGATAATCGCCGTTCTTTGTAAGTGATTAACCAGATCCGTAGAAACTGGAGCAATAATATTGTGCAATAAATTAAGTACAGTCTGAATTGATATCTTCATGACAACCTTTCACGCCATTCAAAAATAGATAAACTTAGATAAATAATGACCTAATCGTAACCAAGCATAATTTGTGCCGTCGCCACAACTGTGCCGGTACTTAGCGCGGAAGCTTTATAGACTTTGTAATAAGCATGCAGATAAATATATTGAATATCCTGAATGTCATCGTCCTTGGCGATATCAAGAATTTGCGTGGCGTTTTCCATATCATTACTACTGGATATTTTAACTTCTTCATAATCGCCCAAAAAATAGCGACTGCGAATGGCAATACCAACGCCACCAGCGGTTGTTTCATCATTAACCATAACTTGATAGCTGGTGTCAGTTGTGAGCAAATCGTTGCTGGACAGCCAAGCTTTAACGTTCCTCGTCGCCGTTTTAACACCTGCAAGGTTGCCACATTTTAAGGGGATAGTGAAATCAGCCCCATTGGCTTTGCCGTTTATTTTTAGCATATTCAGTGATGCTGGCGGTAATTTTACCGTCATATTATGCGTCATATTGCAGGTAGTCTCTTTTGGTTCAAACTGAATAGTAAGTTTCTCGTAGGCAATAAAATGATCGGTATCCCAGCTTTTGCGAGCGGTGTCCGACATCATGTTATTCCACGCACGATAGGCGTAGGTCTTACTGGACAGTAACGGGCTATCACTGCCAGAACCGGTACCGCTCATCACGGCGGGAATGACGCTCAGCGCGCCGTTATACGTGGTTTTAGTATAGGTAGACACCCCCGTTGGTGGAGTGGTCAACAGCTCCGCGCGCACGGTATATTGTGTCTGGTAGGCTATCGAGTGAATACCAACGATACCACTGACGGTAACTTTGGTATCACCGGTGATTTGCGCCGTCACTTTAATCCAATAGCTATTCTCACCATCTGCGCTATTAAAGTTCAGATACACCGGGTTGCTATTGAAACCGGTGAAATAATAGAGATGATCCTGCAACAGTCCGCCGATACCAACATTCCCATAAACACAGGTCATACTGCCAGACCAGCTTGTGGTGTAGGTTTTCTCGACGACGTTTGAGGTCATAAACTCAGAAGAAAGATTTAACGATTTATCCGCCTCGGCAACGCTGTTAAAAAGAATACCGCTATTCCGGCAAGTATCGCCAGTTACCGCTCGGGCCTGAACATCTGCCGCCGCATTGGCATCATGCAGTGGGATAAATATAAAACTTAAAATAGCCACGATAATAAATAAGTTTTTTCTCATGTTGATATCATTACTCATGTCAGGTTATCGGCAGATATTGGTGGCATTTTCTTTTGGTTGTTTAATAACGCAGCTACGCTTTAATTTGCCTTTGCTGGTATTAATACGAATCGTATCTGGCATCGTGTCAGATTTAATAAACATCTGACTCCCCTGAGATACATAACCCAGCTCTTGATTCTGGTTATCTGAAACCAGCGCACCGAACGGTAACTGGTCGCCGTTGCTGTCCTGAACATCCAACATAAATACCTTACGGGTATCTGTTTTGTATTTCAGATAAGTGATGCTACCTTCGTATGGGGCAATATTCAGCAGGTTGCCCAGTAAATCCACATCGCTGCTTTTAGTTCCATCCTGTTCGAGATGGAAGTTATTTTGTCGATACGGCGTAGCGCTGGTGACCAGGGCAATACCGTGGCTATTGGTTCGTGTGGATGGGTCACCGTTTACCACAGCATTTTCTACACCGGGGGCTTCAAGAATGACAAAGTTCCGCCCGGTATTCGGCGAGGCTATCACCCCACCCTGCCACGCCAGAATATTGCCACTCGCGCCGAAGCTGGTTTGACGATATTCGCGGGCCATACTTAGCCCGGTGTTAAGGCTGGTGAGACTATTTTTCCAGGAGGTATACAAATCAGCAGACCGTGAATTGCCATCACGATCGTGTGCAAGCATCAGGCTATAATCAACATTTTGTGCGCTGCCGCTCAAACTGACATCAGACGAAGTATACTGCCCCTTCTGGACGCTGGCATGTGTCGCGACGCTGCCCGGAGTCCCAAAGATAGACATCGGGATAGTAACCGATAAATAAAGATTATTTTCCGTATTCCCCCGCGAACGCAGCGAACTGACTACGTTACCTTCGTTATTCGTTTCATAGTCGTAGTAAGACTGCGAAACCTCAGAGCGACGCAGTGAAACGGAGTAGTTCACGCTATTAAAGACGTTACTCCAGGTCAGGTTATATTGACGGCTGGTTTTTTGACCGCGCCAGTAATCACGCCAGTACGCCGATAGCATAAGGCGGCCAAAATTATCCGGCAGCGGCTGATTAATATTGGCGCTGAAAGCCTGTTTGCTATTCTGCGTTGAGGTATTCGTACCACCGTAGTCCGCGATGTTGGCACGGGTCAGAATATAATCGCTGAACGAGGCGTAATCCTGTGTCCGGTAGTAATAGGAGGCTAGCGTCAGGTTAGTTTTGGTCGGGAAAAATTTACTCCACGAGAGTGAATATTTTTCACCATGGCGCTGACTCTCTCCCGGCAATTTATATTGTGATGTCTCAGCGGATGCCGAGAGCGACCCTGCGTAGGGAAGAGACAGCGCGCCGCCAACCAGAAATGAACGATAGTCGGCATTCCAGATGCTTCCCGCGGTGGCGGTCACATAGTTGTTGATCCCCCGCGAATAGCTGAGTTGAGCGAAGCTACTATGGTCGTTGATACCACGCATATCCACTTCACCAATGTTGAACTGATAGTCGCTGGTCCCCGGACGAAGCATGTCAGGAATAGAAGAAAAAGGCACCACAAAACGCTCGGTATTCCCGCCGTTGTTTTTCACTTCCACAGAGAGATCGCCTCGCGAACCGGTTGGCATTAAATCTCTGATTGAAAACGGACCAGCAGGAACCGTGAGCTGATGAATAATATGCCCGTCCTGATATACGCTCACGACCGCAGAACTGGTGGCAATGCCGTTAATCACAGGCATATAGACTCGTTCGCTGTCGGGCAACATCTGGCGACTTTTGTTGAGCGTCAGGCCACGAAAGCGCACGGTATCAAAGTAGTCTGAGGTGGTATAAGCACGGCCAACGCGCATTAGTGCGCCAATCGGCGCAATCGGCTTCTCCAGATAACGGGTTGTATTGACCCAATAGCTTTTACCGAGGCAGCTGTAACGCATCCACGTTGAATTGTCGATGAAGTGCCAGCTGGATAGGTTCAAGCCGCTGTTCAGTGACAGATAAACGTTATCGCTGTTGGTATATCCTTCGCTCAGGCCGTGAAAGTTGTAGTAGTTTACGTTGTAATTGGTATAAATGCCGTTGATACCCTGGTCCCATTTCTGCGGGGAAACCCAGTTACGGTTCTCGGTGATCACGTAGGCCTGCGGCACTTCCAGATCCAGACGCAGCTCGCCCGGCGTCAGTTTGCTTTTCCCGCCGTGCAGTAACGCATTGATATCGATCAGACGCACTGGCGCAGCTTCAACCGCGGCGTCCAGGTCGCTAATTCCCAGCAATGACACATCATCTCGTGAGATCTGTACCGTCGTTTTATCATCGTTGGCAATCGTCATCGCGAATTTGCCGCGCCATGCATTGTTCACATAGATATCAAGATCGTACGTACCTGGGGTCATCACCAGTTTTGTATTACTCCAATCCATATCCGCGGAATTACCGACCAGCAGGCTACTGTTGAACGTTTCGCCGTACGCCCCAAAAGAAGAACATAAAGCGAGGCTGACGGAATGAACTAACAGGCTTTTACAAAACAGAAAACTGTTCTTCATCAGAATAGAACCTGGTATCAGCAGTAATTACGATTTATTAAGTAGGCTGAAGCGTTTAGTACCGTAATCATCAAGCCAAGTTATACGATACTGTCCACCGGAGTGGACTTTGTCGGATACGAGTACACAGCCGAACGGCTGAATAAACACGGTATCGGAGAGTAAATTGTCTTTTCTGACCTGCTTTAACTGACCGCCCTGCCAGCTGACAACCTGAGGGATGGTTAGATAGTACGGCGAATCATTTTTCAGGCAGGTTCGACCGCCCGATGTAGAAATCAAGACTTTTTCGATCGTTTTACTATCCAGTGGTTCCAGTGAGGTCGGACGATAAAAGACTTTAATGCGGTTACGAATCGCCACCTGGAGGTAGTTTTCATTGGCATCTTCCGGCGTTGGCGGAACGTCCAATACGTTAAGCCAGAATACGCTTTCTCTATCAGCAGGCAGTGTCTGGGTATTTGTCGCGGCAATTTTCAACGTTTGTCCGCTATGAGCACTCATTTTGACCACCGGAGGCATCAGAGAAAACGGCACCTTGATCTTTTCAGGTGCAGCGGATGCATCACCGTTATCCAGCCAGGACTGTACCAGGTGGGTTTTATCACTGTCATTAACGAGTTGTACCGAAACAAATTTTGTTTCGGCAGGATAGATCACGCGGGTCTGATTAATGACGACGCTGGCGGCGACCGTTTGTGAAACGAGGGCGGCGAAGAGAAACACTATTAATTTTTTCATGATCTTAAGGGCCGGGGTTGATACCCCGGCTGATGTTATTAATCGTAGCTAAAAGAATAGGTTGCATCGGTAACCACTTTACCGGTGGTCGCTGCAGCGCCGCCGAAGTTGTAGTAGTTAGCGTGCATAGTCAGCGTAACGCCGTCAGCACTAGATGCGTCTGCGGAGGTCAGGCCGGTATTGAATGCCGTTTCAAACGGTACAGCGGTGGAGCCGTCAGAGGTCAGAGCAATACCCACGCCTTCTGCACCGTTGGCGCTGTAGTTTTTCAGGTATTTGCCATCATCAGACAGGTTGCTGCTGGTGAAGGTGATTTTCAGAGTCTGAGTATCTGCATCCGCTGCGGAGCAGTTTTTCAGGTTCATAGTGAAATTTTTGCTGTTGGCGGTAACGATACCCGTGGAACTAGTCACATCGGTAAGTGTGATCGGTGCCAGATTTACGGTGAAATCGGAACCATTATTGGTTGTCACATCACAGGTGGTGTCGGAGACAGAACCATTAAACGTGATGGTTCCCCCTGCTACGCCGGTGCTTTCCGCTGCCATTGCTGCGCCAGAAAATACGATTGCCGCTGCGATTAAAGTTTTCTTGAACATTCTTTTATATCCCAATTTTCAATATCAGTGGTGCCTATGCGCAGTGATCCGATGGATGGTAGAACATCGTATTGCACCGTCGCTTTTGGTTGGAATATAAAACCATCACGAACATCATCAGTAAACGTAAATATCGGTTAAATCATTTTTTTAAACCTAAAACACTGGTTTTTAATTTGATTATAGGTTTATATTCTTTTTAATGATAAAAATGAAAGAGAAGGGAGAAGGGAATCGCTATTTAAAAAAACTTAAAAATCGTCATATGGCGATTTTTCTTTTAGAGGAATGGCTGTTTTTAAATATTTCATTTCGTAATTACAAAATATCGTTAAATACATTTAACAAAAACAAAACATCATCAGCAGTGAGAGTACATAGGTCGGAAAATGAGAAGGTCACCTCCCGGGTCAACGCATAGACACTCACAGTAATCTGGATGCCATGCAGATCGTATTTCACGGTGTGAATGTCATGATCTCCATGGCGGTATCATCGAGGAAAGATCTGATGCCGGCGTCCGTCTGGGGCCTGAAGTTGACCAGGGCATGGTAGCAGTGCGCATCACGCCCGATATGGAGATGGCGATTGTGGGTACTCAGGAACATTGTCGTCGCGACGGTTTTCCGCAAACCCCGGCGGATTTAAAAGCGCATCCCTGTATCGCCTATCAGTTTGCCGACGCCAGCGTATACCAGTGGGAACTCAATCAGGATGATAAAAAAATAACCCATCGACCAGAAGGACAATGGGCCTTATCTGACAGCTATATGGAAGCAGCCGCCGCCCGGCTGAGCCTCGGGTTAGCCTATGTCCCTGTTGAACTGGTCGCGGATGATTTAGAACACGGTAAGCTTATCAGGGTGTTGCAGCGTTACAGCCTGCGAATGGAAGGATTGTTTCTCTATTATCCGCATCGAAACGTCTCCCCTGCCCTGCGGATGGTCATTGATACGTTGAAGATCTGATCGTTAGCGATGGCCGCTTCTTCACTATGCAAAATTGTGTCAGGTGTCCCTAAGCTTTCAATTCCAAGGTCCGCTTTGAGCGAGAAGCGGCCATTATCTCTTGCTTATTCATTAATAAAATGAACATAAATAAACGTAACTTTGCATGATCTATCATGAGGTGATACTTTGAGTTACGTAACGTGTAAGCGCTCAGATTTATTTGTTCAAAACGACTATTGATGACTAGGTAGTAAGGAGGAAGCATGATAAAGCTGATTATTACGGATCTTGATGGCACATTTTTAAACAGCCGTGGGGACTATGACCGTGATTTATTTGCCAAAACGTGGGCGAATATGTTGTCCCACGGGGTGCATTTTGCTGCATGTACCGGTAAGCAATGCGAGCGGGTGGAAGAGCTTTTCGGGGAATTAAGCAAAGATATCTGGATAGTGGGCGATAGCGCTACACGCATCAAACATAAGGGTCATTTTGCCTTTCAGTCACTAATTGATAATGCTACAGGCCTGACAATCATTAACACGCTTGAGGAAGTTAGCTCCACGCATGTCATTATTGCCTGTACTCCGGAAGGCGCAATTGTACGTTCTGATGTTCCGCAGCATCTAAAGGATAAAGTAAGACGCTCCTATGCCCGAATGATAGAGACCGTGGACTTTGACAGGGTCGACAGTGATTTTGTCAAAATCACTGTTTTTGATGAGGCAGGAAACTGCCCGCAAACTCGCCCGCACCTGAGTCCATTTGAGGATGATGTGTACATTGTGGTGTCTGAAGCCTCATGGATCGACATTGCCGGTTATGGCGTGCACAAGGGGAGCACCGTACAAAAACTTCAGGAAATCCTGAATGTCAGTCCGGAAGAAACAATGGCCTTTGGTGACGGGTACAATGATCTGGAACTTCTGGCCCAGGCAGAATATAGCTTTGCCATGCGAAATGCTTTTGAAGAAGTGAAGAACGCGGCTCGTTTTGTCACTGGAACCAACGATGACAGTGCGGTAATGGAAACCATCAACCAACTGCTTGCGCTACAATCCTGACGGGAATGAAAGGGAAGGCTTAATACATGCCTTCCCGAAGATAGGGTGCATATCAGCCTGCAATTTCCAGCCGTATATTTGTATGCTTAAGAGAGCCTGTATCCGTCAGACTGCTTGCCACGACGACATCAAGATCCTCGCATGAAGCAACTTTATACCGGGCGACCTGGGGCATTTTATCCGCAATGACCGCAGCGATAACCTCATTGCTCTGGCGCATTACTTCTTTTTTGAAGCAGGCATCCTCATAGTAAACCGCAGTCAGTCCTGCCTGCAGGTCTAATCCGCAGACGCCGATAAACATCTGGTCAAACAACATCTCCCTGACGTGATTAATCGGCTCTGATCCCAGAATGCTTCCAGTCTGTGGATCGAGTTTACCGCCCAGCATAATAACTTCCCCCTGCTTGCGTCCGCTCAGTGCTGCTGCTATTTGTGGGGAATTTGTCACGATAGTGAGAACGTAGTCCTCAGGAATGAAGCTGACCATAGCAAGATACGTTGACCCCCCGTCTATAAAGATACAGGTTCCGGTTCTAATAAGTTCCGCACAACGCCTGGCCACCCCTGATTTTTCTTCAATGCTGTGCATAACCCGCGTTTCAAAACTTGCGGATTGTTTGAACTGGCTGACAGCCCCCCCGTAGACCTTTTTACACATCCCTTTGCGAACCATCGCCTGTAAATCTCTGCGTATCGTGTGTTCAGACACGCCCAATTGGCGGGCAATATCAGCGCCAATCACCCGACCAGTCTGCTGCAGCATCTGGTAAATCACTTCCTGCCTTTGTTCAGGCAGGGCGTCATAATCAATCATTTCACACTCTCAAGAAATAAACGTAATGTTGCATAAGTGTACACAATGAAGCATAGTAGATCTGTAAATATAATACACGTGCGATGTACCGGGCAGGTATCTTTTGACAATGTTGATCAGGAGAGCGGGAAAAATGTGTGGGCAAGTATGTATGAAAAGACTTGAGCAAGACGCTGTCAATCTGGAAAAACTCAGTTCTGTGTGGTTTGACGCTCATAAACATAACGCATTATCAGCAATGCTTGTTCTCTATCTCAAAGAAGCGCAATCCGGAGTTTTTAAAAAAAATTATGCCTACTTCCTGGATGATTCACTGGAATGCCTGGTAAGCGTTCTTCCTCAGGTTGTCAACGGCCTGGCCAATTCCATCATGCGCGTCCGGCAGGTACCGCAGTACAGACTACGACCCGCATTAAGTTTAATAATATACTGGTTAATACAGGCTCACACTGGCAAAAAAGACAATCTTCCGGAAAGTCATGAGATGCAGGACATTATTGAGAACATATTGACCTGACCTTAGTAATTAATGAAGCGCGGGCTCAGTAATGCAGCTTCTGACACAAAGCGGTTGAACTCATATGTTCACGAAATTTTTCCCGCCGATTATACGTTGAATACAGAGGAAACAGAGTTAATGACCGAAAAATCTTCTCCCTCCGCTGACGTCGAGATGGAACGTGTCTATCTTAAAGACGGGGATTATTTTTTCCCTTCTGAACCCGCCATAAAAGCAGATTCTCTGCGAACAAAATCGCTCCTTCATCGTTTTAACCATACAGATCCCGCTGATACAGTTTCCCGCCTGCAACTGATGAAAAAGCTGCTACCTGAATGTGGGGAAGGTGCCTCTGTCACCGCGCCTTTCCACTGTAGCAGAGGGTATAACATCCGGGCGGGAAACAATTTTTACTGTAATTTTGACTGTGTCATCCTTGATCTCACTGACGTTATTATCGGGAATGATGTCCAGTTGGGTCCTCAGGTGAATATTTATACCGTCAATCATCCCATCAACCCCGGGCACCGAAGCACCGGAATTGAGTATGTACAGCCGGTGATCATCGGTGACCGCGTCTGGGTTGGAGGTAAATCGGTCATTCTTCCAGGAGTAAAGATTGGCAATGATGTTGTTATTGCCGCAGGTAGCGTCGTGACCCGTGATATCCCTGACAGGGTTATAGCCGGTGGGATACCCGCCAGAGTGTTAAAACATATTCAATGAAGGTGAGTAACTAAAATTGACCTGCCCCCATTTATTACTACACCGCGATGTTAGTAATGCCTTCATCAGTGACATGAGGACATCCCTATGAAGAAACGATTTTCCGACGAACAGATCATCAGTATTCTCCGCGGGGCCGAAGCCAGGGGACGGCCCGAGAACTCTGCCGCAAGCATGCTATTTCAGACGCCACTTTCTACACCTGACGCAACTGCTGGCTGTACTTCCCGACGGTGATGTGGGGTTAACGCTGCTTCATAGCACGAGCCTGTGCGCTTTTTACCCGTCGCTTTCGGGCCGGGTGAGCCGCATCGCCACGCGATGTTGCAAGCCGCAAGCGCGCTCTGCGGCCAGAGTCTTGACAATGGCATCAGGCGCGCAGGCCTCATCGACAACAACAAACCCTAGTTTCTGATAAAATGGCGCGTTCCACGGTACGTTGGTAAAGGTGGTGAGCCAGACCTCGCTGCCCGGCACCTGGCTGAGCGCGTGCCGGATAAGTGCGGCCCCCAGCCCCTGGCGGCCGTGTGCCGGTTGTACATCAATCTGCGCAAGCAGCGTCAGCCCATCCAGGCTTTCCATCATCACATAGCCCACCGGCGTGCCATCAGCGCATTGCACCAGCCACAGCATGTCCTGTTGGCGTGCCTGTTCCAGCACACTAAAGGGCAGCTTCTCGTCGAGCACCTTATCCGGCAGGAATCCAGCCGGGAAAATGCGCGCTGCCGCCTGTTCAATGGCGTTGAGCGCCGCGAAGTCCTCTGCTGAGGCGTACCGCAGACGATAGCCGCTTGCTAATTGCTCCATGGTGTTCCTTCTCTCGAGATATCTGTACTACAGTTTACAGCCTCAGGCGGGAATGACACGCCTGATTGCCAGCTCACTCCAACATCTTTTCACCAGTGCGAGCCCCCCCAGGCGTAGCCGCCGAAAAAGGCTTTTGATAAAAAGAGCTAGCTTCTGAAACGTCCGCACCTGGCACAAAGCCGACCTTGAGCCCCTTATTAATGAACAAATCTAATAAACCCTAGCTAATTACCCCATCTAATTGAATAAATCACTTTGCGCTATCCTTTTCCTACTCAACGACCAAAGGATAACGTCATGCAAACTGTAAAACTGAACAACGGTATTGAAATGCCCCTGTTGGGCTTTGGTGTGTTTCAGATGTCTGATGCCGCTGAATGCGAAAGAGCCGTTATTGATGCCATCGATACGGGATACCGTCTGATTGATACCGCCGCGTCTTATCAGAATGAAACCCAGGTCGGGAATGCGCTGAAACAAAGCGGTATCACCCGTAACGAGCTCTTTGTAACGACCAAACTATGGCTGCAGGATACTAACTACGAAGGCGCTAAAGCACAGTTCGAACGCTCCCTGAATCGGCTGCAACTTGATTACGTCGATCTGTATCTAATTCACCAGCCTTACGGCGATGTCCATGGGGCATGGCGTGCTATGGAAGAACTTCAGCAGGCAGGCAAAATTCGCGCCATTGGTGTCAGCAATTTCCATCCTGACCGACTGGCCGATCTCATTGCCTTCAACAAGGTTTGCCCTGCGGTGAACCAGATTGAAGTTAACCCCTTCAACCAGCAGTTGCATGCGGTTCCATGGAATCAAAGCCATGGCATTCAGCCGGAAGCTTGGGCACCGTTTGCAGAAGGTAAAAATGGTCTGTTTGAGCATCCCATGTTAACAGCGATTGGCCAGAAGTACGGTAAAAGCGTTGGACAGGTTGTGCTGCGGTGGATCTTCCAACGAGGCATTGTTTCGCTGGCAAAAACGGTGCGAAAAGAACGCATGGAAGAGAACCTTAACATTCTCGATTTTGAACTGAGTGATGAAGATATGCTGCAGATTACCGCTATCGATACCGCAACAAGTGCTTTCTTCTCCCACCGCGATCCCGCCAGAATTGAATGGTTGACTGGTCGAAAACTGGACGTTTAAGACGCGATAAAAGAGACAATTAATCAATGCAAGAACGTTATCTGGGTCAATCAGAACTCGAAGTGTCCGCGCTTGGGCTCGATTGTATGGGCTTAAGCTACGGCTACGGCCCGGCGGCAGATAGCGCTGGCGCTTGAAACGATTAAAATCGTCGGCGAATATTGCTCTCCCGAGCATCAGGCACGCATAGGTCATTGATATCTTGCGGGTTCCACAGCGAATGGCGGACCCCGTTATTTCGAGTACCAAAGCGTATCGATCATCAGCACAAAGGCCGGCGGATGCCAAATACGGCACAAGAGGAGAAAGTAGTTTACTTAAAATTCAGATAAGCGCTTGATTTAAATGGTGCGATAATAGGAGTCGAACACTCAATAAATTTCGTGTCTGGTCATCACCTACCGACCTTCGCAACCGAATGATTTTTGAGCTATTTAACACTTTCTTAAAGGCCATTCATTCTTAACAGAATAAACGCCCCGACACTTTAGACGGGGAAATCATGAAAGTAAACAAAGATGATAGGTATCTAACGGTAGACAGTTACGGCGTGTATTACTGCCGGATAGTACTTCCGGCGTATTTGCATGACGCTTTCGGAGGAAAGAAGACTCTTGTTCGAAGCCTCAAGACAAGCGATCTACGTGTGGCACGACGCAAACGGGATGCAATTGTGATTGAATACGAACGAGTGAGAGAGATCGCCGCACCACCGAAGCCTGACAGTATCCAAGACACGATCAGCTATCTCCAGAGCGTGGCGAAGTATGCCAAAGCGTCACCAGTGGCGCAAAGTGCAGGAACAAGAGATAACAGGCCGTCACCTGCCACAGCACCCAGGGTTAACAAGGCTAACAAGCTCGCGCCGTCCTGCCCTTCACTGGTGAAAATGCTGGATGTTTATCTCCTGCAAAATGCCAACGTTTTGAAGCTCGGAACGCTGTCAAAAACGAAGAAAGCCGTTGAGCTATTCCTTGACCATCTCAAGCGATCAGACGTTCAACTAAGCGACATAAGCCGAACTACTGTTACAGGCTGGCTTGATGCAATGAACGGTGTCAAAGCCGTACAAACACAGGCTAACTACCTTTCAGCACTGGCATGTGTGCTTGACCTCGCGTCTGCACGTTACCACGACGCGCCGCCAATTCAGGCTAACCCTTTCAGGCTGCATAAGCTCCACACAGCGAAGAGCCGCACGAGCTATGAGGCATTCACCGATCAGGAAGTTGTAACACTGTTACGGGGCTTACAGGAAGCCGGAGAGGTGGAGTTATTCGACGTTGCAAGCATTGCCGCTTACAGTGGAATGAGGATCGGGGAAATCTGCAACTTACAACCGCATAACATCAAGGAAGTAAACGGTGTTCCCTGCTTTCAGGTGATGGAAGGGAAGACAGCTAATGCCGCAAGGATTTGCCCCATACACAGTAGCTTAATCAACATGGTGTCAGAACGCTGTAAGAAGCCCTACAACGGCTTTTTATTCTACCGTGCCAGCATCACCAAACGTGAGGACGGCAAGCGTTCAAGCTGGCATGTAAACCGCTTTGGACGGCTTAAACGTGACATTCTGCCAGATGCAGAAAACAAGGTGTTTCACAGTTTCAGACATGCTGTGATCAGTAAGCTGAACGCCGCCGGAGTTGACGAAGGACGCGTAGCCTTGCTGGTTGGTCACTCTTCTGGAACTACGGAAAGTTTCACCACGTATTCTAAATCTGTGCCTGAGCGGATCGTGAAAGAATTGCAGGGCTATGTTGAGCTAATAAGCTACAAATGAAAAAAGGGGCATTGCGCCCCTTGTATCATCACCCGCCTGTGCTGCTTTGACCGCTGCTAATCGAGAGCGTCAGACTCTGCATAAACGCCGCCTGTGAGGATTTAGCCTGGAAATCGACATAATCCGCAAGACGTGAGGTGTCACTCTGGATGGTGAGCGGCACTTCCGGCGCTACGGTGAGGTTGAATGTAGGATTCAGCGTGTACGCTGGCGCACCACCACCAAGAGACATCGCACTATCACGCAGAGAATCACCAGACAGGCTGTATTGGCTGGCTGCTGTGCCAGCATTACCATCACCAACGCCCAACCAATCCATGATAGCAGGGCCAACACTTCGAGTATCAAATCCCGTCTTATCCTGAATCCAACCCGCTGTAGCATTTGCTGAATCTCCCACAGCGCCATCGTAAAGAGCCTGGGCCGCTGGCTTGTTAGCATCGCTAAACCAATCAGGGAAACGAGAACGAAGCCCTGTATTCAGATCGGACACCACACTGGAGATTTCGCCCACAAATCCGGTGATTTCTTTCGAGAGATTGCCTAAGCCCTCTCCGAGGCTTCCCGCCGCTTCGGTGATAACTTTGGTATTGTTCACGAGATCATCACCGCCGTCAGCAAAGCCTTTCATAAAGCCAGTGAATAAACTGTTGTCTAATCCGTTCATCAAGGAAGACATAGCCACAGACAGATCGCCGTAAGCGTAAGTTTGCTTGATCTGCTCGTCGTTCAGCGTCTGACCGGAGTCCACAAGCTGTTTAAGAGTAGAAATAAACTGCTCGCCGTTATTCTTGAAGAGATCAAGATAGTGCATACCATCATCAAAAGTATTTTCGAGAAGATGCCCGATCTCACCGTCTTTCATCCCACGGCGTTGGCCTTCGTTTACTACTGCTTGTAGGTAATCCAGTGGGTTGTCTGCGAATTTGGCAACATCACCTTTGCCCCATCCAAATTTATTTAACACTTCGTCAACGGCACTATTTCCACCAGACCATTTACCGCCTTTAAACTGGCTGTTTAATACCGTTTCGCTGATTCTCTCGCGGGTATCTTTCCCGAAACCATCGGTGATTTTGTCCACATTTGCAGATTGCACGCCGTGCTGTTGGCCCCATGCAACAATCGCCTTAACAGCATTGGGATTCAGTTTGGTACGCTCCGACATACGGACAAGATCAAGATTCTCGTTCCCTTGGTCACGTATACGGGACAGGATACCAGCGCCGCCAGCAAAAGCCGCCGTAGCCCCGATAAAGCCAGCACCACCGCCGATCAGATTCAGTCCCTTCTCCTTGATACCCTTTGCCGCCCCTGCATAGTCCGTGCGTTTAGCGTGTTTCAGTGCTGCCGCTTGTTGTTGTGTACTGGTAGTGATACGATTCTGCAATGCAGCCTCACGACGCATCAGGGCTATGCGCTCACGAAGTTCATAATTCATCTTCTGGCTGCTGATCTGTCCGTTACGGAAAAGCTCTGTCTGCTCGTGAGCAAACTTTGCAAATTGGTATTGTTTAGCCGGATCAATGCCGTACTTCCCAGCAATGCCTTTCATTTGAAGGATGGACGAGCGGCGTTTCAGGTCTGCCGTTTCGTTACGTTTGGCAATTTTCGCCGCTTCTCGCGCCTGAACTTTTGCCGCTTTCTCTGCCTGGCGCTGTTGCTTCACGTCATTTGACGTTTTAGGAGAAGCCGCTTTTGCATCTGCCACCTGTTCACGCGCTTTCTGTCTACGTTGCTTTTGAGCCTGAAAACGAATCTTCGGATCGGCTATTTTCTGGAAGTATTTCTGTAGGTCAGTGGCGGCTTTCTTCGCTTCTGCAATGCTTTGTTTATCGACCACAAAGGAAACGGTCGTCTTAATTGAAGCGACGTTGATATCAAGCATCAGCACCGCCTTTCTGATCCAAGAAGTGATGAATGGCCTGTTCCACGGTTTCACCACGGAAAATACGTGCTCTAACGCCCGTATACGAAATCTCTAATAGTTCGCAAAGCTGGCTCACCTTGAGAAGCCCTTTCGCATCGTCTGCACTCAGGCGAACGCATAGCCCAAGATTTGATTTAAGGATAAGTTCCACCTGTATTTTTCCTCTTGTTCTGGGGGAAACAAAAAAGGGATGCCACCAGAGCCACAATTGCGCTGTGGGTTAGTTTGCATCCCTCATTAAAACGCCTGATTATTTCCAGCGGCCCAGGCTGCCGCTTTGCTCATTATTCTGAGGCTTTGATGTGAACGGAGAAGCCCAACCCGTTATTCACAGGCAGAGAACTGTTCTCTGAAATCACGTTTACCACGTCGCCACGTTCGCTTTCATAACTCCAGCTATAGGTTTCTGCTGGGGTAGCGTCCAGAAGTTCAAAGTTGCTCGACGGAGCGCCGTAGATGTTCTGGTAAACGTTCGAGCCAGCCGCAAATTGCGGGATAGCGATAGCATCAGCATCACCCATCTGTGCAAGTAACAGTGGATCAGTCACTTTGATCACATCGACGTTTGAGCCTGGAATACTGAAAGTGCTCACGCCTGGCAGAAGGTCACGACGCTGATAAACAACGTTGCTTTCATCCAGTGGAGACACGTAGCGGAAAGCCGCTTCCATCGCAGGGCTGAAACGCAGGTCGCTATAGAATCCACCCTTAGCGAAAACAATGATCCTCTCTACCTGTGCCGACATACCTTGAGCCGCTTCGGTGATCTGGCTCACCATGTCATCAATTGCGCGTAGGGTGCTGCTGTCTGTAGCAGTGAGATCAAGCGTGGTATTCATCGGAGCCACACCGAACAGGTCGCCAAAGTCGATCAGCACATCATCAGTTTTTGGTGTGTTCACCGTACCGGAGAACAGAGAACGTGCAAGATAGCTCTCACGAGTACGCATAAACGCCACACTATGCTTGTGAGTGTAATCAGTGAATAAATCGGTGAGGGTTTCTTGGGTGTCCGTGCCAGGCTTGCGCTTGCCCTGGATGTCTGCCGGAGTGATCTGGTCTTCACGCAGGAAGTACGGAAGCTCGATCAGCCATTCTTTCCCGTTCTGCCGTGCTGTCACGTTATGCTCACTTGAGAAACGCGCGGTAGGCTCATTGAACAGAGAACGGTTATCTTCAACAAGACGGCTCACCGCCACTTTATGAGAAGAAACGCCCACGCCGTCGAACAGCCCCAGCGAGGCCAGCAGATAGTTACGTGTTGGGTTCAGATTGAACAGTGGAGAAAGATCCACGTAGTTTTGACCTAAAATAGCCATGTTATTATTTCCTTCCTTGATTAACTGGTGAAGAATTCACGCATCTGGAAGCCTTGAGCAGCCAGAGCAGCTACAGCGGCATCGTGTGCGCCATCAGCAGTGGTGAGGTTGTCCGATTTGATGCAGACAAGGGAGCCACGCGCCGGAGAGCGTAGGACGTTGACGGCCTTATTAGAGCCAGCACTGACGAAGTCGGATACCACCACAAAGGCATCAGCGCCGGAGGTGTAAAGAGCGCCATCGACCCCAATAACATCGCCGCATTCAACATCAGCAGGAAGAGAGGCAAAAATCTTGCTCTCGATAGAGGCAAAATGGTCAGTTGAATAACTAACCAGATCTGTTAATGAAAGGCGCTGTGGAAACAGCGTATCAAGATCAATAATCATTTGGTTGAGTCCTTTACTTTACGTGCAATCAAATCATCAATGGTTGGCTTCTGTTCTGGTGAGTCGTCAGGGAAATACGTTTCCATTGCCTTGATCACGTCGGACACTTCACAACCTGCATACTGCGCCACCAATTCAATCATCTGAGAATTGACGGTGAGAACATCGTTTTTATACTTGAGTACACGCGATTTGTTATTAAGTAGAAACATTGTGTTGTTCCTTCGCGTTGTGTCTGCGTACAACTTAAATGCTGCACACAGCTTCTAAAAATGGCGACCGAAGTCGCCAGGAGAGAATGCCCTTGTTAGAAAGCATTGTTAACGTCATTATTAAGGAGGAATGAAGTTAAGAATACAATCTAAAAAAGAACCCCCGTTTTATTATCTAAGGAGATTAAAAAAGATCGGGGGTGCTTTGCGGCCTATTAAACGTGAAGCCCTTCACGCTGGCAATAATAGGCTATGGAATCTCTTTATCACCACTGGAATAGTAATAAGAGAATGCCAGACGTAACAAAGAAACATCATCGACGTTTTAGTTTGTCTGACTGCTTATAATCCTAACGGGGTTATAAGGCTTAGAACACGGAATGTGCTCTCTGAAAGAGGATAGCGCGGGGATTGGTCGCCACTGCCCGACAAAAAGCAGTAGCGTCCGCGCCCCTTTGGAACCGACACAACAAAGGAAAACAACCGCTTTCAGAAAGCACACTCAAGGGAAAGTGCCGCTATGGGAAACGGCATTTTCGGAGTGCTCACACTATGGGATAGTGTATTGACATAGGAGGGCGAAGTGATTCGAATACTTACCCTATAACTCATTATGACATAAATAGCACAATTTGTCAAGTCATTTAGTAACTTTTATGTTATGGCGCATTCTTCCGCTATGTCCTGCACCAGCGCTTCTAAATCCTGCTGACAATCGACAATCAGCCTTGCCACTCGTGACACTTCCCAGAGCACGTCCTGATCGGTGTGTAAGGCTTCTGTAGCCTCCACTGTGGCAATAATCCCCTGCAATGCCACCGTTGACAGGTGAAGCGTTTTAACAGCCTCTGCGAGGCTCTCAGGCGTTTCCTCGCGGTATGCGTCTGTAGCTGCGTCCAGCATCGGAATAATCAGGCTATCGTGTAATTCTTGAAGTGAATCATCAATCTCGTTTTTAGTCATTTGGTCAATTTTTCCTTATTCGTTTTAATTGTGGTTGCCACTGCCAAAAATGGCGCGGCTAATGTGAGAATCTTATTTTCAAGATCGTCAAGCGCGGTTATTTTCTCTTCGTCTGTCAGATAAGCATCATTGTTGATTGTTTCGATCTCACTGAAATACCATTCACAGCATTTAACGTGCTGCGCGAATCGTTTAGTTTGAGTTGTCTGTGTGTGCATTATTCTGTGTAACTGTCTCCAATGTGAAATAGTTCGTCAAAGTCCCTGGCTCCCGCCACGGTGTTATTCATCGAGTTGTATGTAAGGTAATGGCGTAAAGAGGTGAATCCCAACATCTGCCATTTCTTTAACTGGCTGTCATCCCAAGAATAACGTTTCTGCTTACGTGGGCGGTAATACGCACCAGGACACGAAGAAAGAATGTCATTCAAAGCGGCCCACTCTTCCACAGAGGGCGGTTGTGAATGCACTTCTTCGACGTGCTCGATTAAAGTTCCTGGGATTTCTTCAAGTGAAGTTATTAATAATCTTTCTCGTTGTCTACGTGCGGCTTTACCAATACGTAGAATGTTATTTCGCTCTTTCTTGCTCATTTTCCCTCGTTAGGTAGGGAAACTTCCGAAAATAATAAACCATTGCATAGATAAAAAATGTCCAGTACATCATTATAATCATCAGAGTGTTTCCCAAATTGTATTCTTAGTTGGTTGTCGTGATAAAACTCACCGCATCGTTTACGGTAATGTCGTAATACTTGCCGTGGCGTTCCATTGTAATCACAGCGGCATCGTGCATTAATAGCATCCAATACCGCGCCCCGCTTTCACTTATTCCGACACCATCAGCAATGTGTTTCACGGTGGCTTTTATTGCTCCGCTTTCACGCTTGAGAGATGCGAGGTGATAATAAAGACGTTGGCAGACGGTGTTACATTCGATTTGATGGTTTGAACACTCGTTCAATAGGTATAATTTGTTCATGTTACTCCTTAGTTCCAATTTCGTTTGATTGTTGCTATTCCAACATTCATAATTTCTTGAGTTTGTTTTTGAGTTAACCCACTGGCTTTATGTTTCTGCACTTCTGCGCGGGTGTTATCGCCTTTTGTTGTATCGCGTTTCTTTCTTACTTTTCCAAAGTTCAGACATTCAACCTTTGCACCTGGGAAATAATGCACTTTGACGTATTCAGCAGTTGCCAGATCCGGCACTACGAACACCAGAGGATGATCAGTATCAGCATTACGTACAGATGTGCGGCTAATAAACTGGTAGCACCGTTCATAATTCATCGCGGCGCGTTGCTTTTGTTCAAATTCTTCAACATCCCATCCGTTAAGCTCTGCATACTGCCGCCATTTGCCCTGGAAATCGCGATCAAGATTACTGCATCCAAGAAACACAGCATTGTGCATGTGCTGGTAATGGTTTAGTCCGTAGGAAGCCATTGAAACACGTTCACCACGAGCAGAATTTAAAAGAATGTCATCACCTATCGTTGTAAACTGACACAAGGATTTATCTCTATTGGTGGCAAAGATAAATTCACCTGGTACACGCTGGATAATTTCCTGCAAATGCTCCTGAAACACTTTCTGTAATGCTGTCAGAGTGCATCTGTTCTCACATACGGCGACCAGAGAGATCGGCACACGCTTATGTTTACGTCTTTCAAGTGGCGGCTGTAAATTCTCACCTGCTTCCTCTACTTCGTAATTAGACAGATGTTCAGAAGCCCAGACAAACAAACTTCGAGAAGAGCCAGCACCTAAGAGGGTAAATTTCTCAGCCCATTCTACAGATCTGATAATTGGTGACGCAGTGAAAGCAAACAGATGTTTATTTTCTTCGTAGAGAAGTCCAGCACCTTGCATTATCGCCCAGAGTAGGCGCTTTAAATCCTGACCGCTTGCCTGTTTTTCATGCCAGTATGCGTAGAAATCTTCACGCTTATCCTCACTCAGGAATAACAATCCGTCGCGCTCTTCCAGCCAATCCAGGAATGGGAAATTTTGTTCCGTCCGATTTGTATGCTGCACTTTGATGTAAGCGCCAAACATAGCATCAGGGATTTCATCAACAAAGATGCTGAAACTACGGAGAAGGTTTTGTAGTTCCGTTTCAAGCGCTGCGCGATAACAATAATGAATGAAACATTGATGTGTGCAGATTATCACCGAATGCTGGAAATCGTATTCCAGAGTGGAAATTAATAGATTTACTGCTTCTGTTTCAGTGTCTACGTGATAACTTTTCACCCGTCTTTCATTGAGTTCTTCTTTCACCTGTCCACATAATTCATGTGTTGGCATCACCAGAAGATAACGAGGGGGAATTGCATCAGAATTAGTTAATAAATTTGACTTGATGTAGTGCTGTAATGTGGTGGATTTTCCAGATCCGCAAATTGCATCAACGAATTTTACTACTTGCTTCTTTTCTTTCATTGGGTTCCTCTTGTTGTAGGATGTTATTTTTGACAATGGAGTTGACCAAGGCCGGAATACTTACGCCTTTAATTGTGGCGGCTTCACGGAGAGCCTCGTAAACTTCTGGACTAAAACGAATGTTCATCATTGGTTAATTTCCTTTCGGTGTTGGTCATAACGGGCGAGAGCATCAGCGAACATTTCCATTCGGTCTGTATACTCCCTCGATTTTGCTGCTTGCATGGATGCGTAAATAACGTGGCGTTTCACCTTGCCACTCACCAGATCATTAAAAACCTGGTCACTGCTGAAATACTTCAATAATGGCCTCCTTTGGATTTTGGATGCAAAAAGCCCCAGGCAGATTACCCCGCCCAGGGCCGAAAGTTTCAGAAGGTTTTCTCCCCTTCATACTTACCATAGTACACTATTTCACTAACGTTTGTCAAGCACTTTATGCATTAAAATGCATAAAAGAAGGAAACAGTGCATAGACATGCATTAATGGTATCATTTCCGGCTCTTCATGCAAGGGAGCCGATCTTATGGCTGCGCCATTTGCACAAGTAACCTGATTACGAGGGTATCAAGTAAGAGGAGGTATCATTTTAAATGATAAGTCCTTTTACATTTATTTTGATACCTTCGGAAAGTGTAGGCTCACGATGAACCAGCGATCAGCAGGTGAATGTTGCATGAAAAAGTATCTGCACATAAACATCTTGCACAATGATGTATGTTCGAGGAGTACGAGAACATAAGAGAGATAATTAATAACCTTAATTTAATTAAGGGTTGTAGTTAGGTTTTAATTGTCGGTGAGCGTAGCGAGCATGACAAATCACCATTACAGGAGAGATCATCTATCAACATTACTTTTATACAGTAGTCTTCTCCTGTACTACTCTTCCATGCTCCGCATTACATGCTACACATGCAATAATCTTTTCATGTTCGCAGTGCTCGCATGAAACAACACTCCATAGAGCCGGAAAAATACCACGTTAAATACATGCCAAACCGTAATTAAAGCGCTACTTAATTCAGGGTTAAGCCATCCTAAATAACCCGCCTGTAACGCTCTCTGAATCTCTTTCTAACTATCAATACACTTTACCCCACTTATGCGAAATCCTTACGCCGTGCGGCTTACAGCGTCATTGTGGACAATGAGCACTTTCCAGACAGGTGCAATTTGCCAGATTTGCTTAAAGACTTTTTCTAAAAATGAAACATCGGTTTATTTTCATGCCAAAATCGCCATTATTGAGAATGATTCTCATCATCTCAGATCACACCGTCACAAATGAGAAAGACTCTCATTTACCGTACAATATCGTCCCGATTCGATACACTTTCGTAAAGTGTATTCTTTAACTTGTTGATTCCATTCAATCAGAACACTTTTCCATCACTTCACAGTGCAAACAGGGGTAACTCTCCGTCATCGAAAATAAATTTCTTGACATAACCACCGTTTCATGAATCATTCATGAAATTACATTTATTGTTATTTTTCAATGAGTTGCCGATATTCGAGAGGGACGCTGTGCAGAATCGGGGCGGCCTCGATCAAGCCGTTCAGCAACTCAGGCAACCGCGCACACATTTTGATCATTTCGTGCTCTTCTTAAATAAACGTATCGTGCAACATGTTGAAAATGATCAATTTCTGATCAATGATGATTTCACCGGAACGAACAAGAGGAGAGATAAAGATGAAAGGTATTAGCCAGGCGCTAAAGAGCGCAGACGAAATTAAGGCAGTGGCAGCAGAACTACAACGCAACGCCAGAAGCAACCTGTTCTATTGCTTGTGGGTGTTCATGTATGAATCGGGGTTGAGGATCTCTGACGTGCTAAAGCTCAAGTATGAAGACGTAGAGGGACAATCTCACCTCAAGGTGAAGCAGGAGAAAACCGGAAACGTGGTAAGGCCAAAGGTTACAGCGTCCATGCTGTCAGTGGTGGCACAACGCAAGGCAGAACAAGCCACTATGCCAGTGACAACGGATTTCATCTTTAGCAAGGGCGATCTCCGTAGCAAAGGCCATGCCGTCACTCGTAACACAGTGTTTGCAGAGTTCGGCAAGATGGGCCGTAGAGCGGGATTCTCTAACGTGGGCTGCCATACACCGCGAAAAAGTCGGGGCCGAATTTTATTCGAAAATGGGGTGGCTATAGAGACAATCGCCCATTTCCTGGGGCAGACAGATCCGCGCTCAACCATGTATTACATCGGGTACGGTCAGGACGTGCAGGACGATTTAACAGAGGAGTTTTCTTTAGAATGGTGATCAACATGAAACGCTTACTTGTGCTGACGCTGGCACTACTTCCAGCCCTCGCCGCTCACGCTGGGCGCATCACATTACCGTTGACTGACGAACAGGAGACAGACAATGCGAAGATTTGCATCTACAGCAACGCCAACTTTACAGAGACTGTGACGATCAGACCGTCCGAACAGTGCAAATACACCCGCACATTTGAGGAGGAGTGACGAGTGAAGAAAGAGCAAAGTCGATAACTTAAATAAGTGCGTTAAGATCACAGTTTCAACCAGAGAAAATGATTTCAGACCAAGCAGTTATGCAGTTATAATGCTTGACTATTATTCACACTCACAATGGACTTCTCTATGGCTAACGACGTTTATCAAAGCCAGAAATGCACTTTGCGCTTCTCCAAAAAAGCTATCGACAGATCTGCTCAAGCAATCAGACATGGTTGTGTTAATGAAGAACGTCAGGCTGCTATTGAGATGATCCAAAATTTTAGGGAATTACACCTTTACCCGTTAATGTTAATGAAAAATCACTTAGCGAGAACATCCGCCAAGGTGAATAAAAAAATAATTGTTGCTCGTCGTTTAAAACGTCTTCCGACTATTATAGATAAACTTGAACGTCCAACCCTTGATGGAATACACGAAAACTCAATAAAATTAACACGGATGCAGGACATTGGCGGCTGTAGAGCAATCGTAAAAAATCTTGAACATCTAAAATTATTACAAAGCCGTCTCGAAAAGAGTCGTTCAATACATACCATTGTTCATACTGCAAATTATCTTACACCCAAAGCAAGCGGATACGGTGGAGTTCATCTAATTTACAGTTGTTTCCATGAAGGTGACGATAATAACGCGTGGAAAAAAACGAAGATAGAGGTTCAACTTCGTACTGAACTACAACATGCCTGGGCAACAAGTCTGGAGATCATTGATACACTTGAAGGTTATAAGCTGAAAACATCGCAGGAAGGGCATGAAGACTGGCGTAGATTATTTTACTTGGCAGGATGCTTAGTTGCTCATGATGAAGGAGCCAGCATACTTCCTGCGGCCACTTTATTGGCATACAGGCAAGAACTATCTGAACTACATGCTGAATTACAATTAATTCCCAGGTTAGCGCGTTATACATTGGCTCTGCACATTACAAACAATGGTATGCCTGGAATAAAAATACCTAAATACTTCAAGGGTCATTATTTGATTGAGATCAGAAAATTTACAGATAATAAATTCCCAGTTAGAGTCAAGCCCTTTAAAATGGCTTCTGCGGCAGCTGCATTGGATGCCTTAGCAGAAAGCGAAGCTAATGAGGAAATAATAATCTCCGTGTTATTATCTGCGGAAGATGGTAAATCCCTCAAACGCGCATACCCCAATTACTTTGGCTCAACAGAGCTATTCACAAAGTTTCTTGAAAAGCATATAAATGCAGTGGAACAGCACGCTCAAAATCAATAATAAAATACAAAGAGGGGAATCCCCTCTTTTTTAATAACACCGCATCTTTAAAACCAGTTTCGCAATACTTATACTAACGTAAAGCAGGTGCATTTGATGGCAACCATCACGAAAACCTACGAAAAAATAGCCCCGAAACTTAATGACATGGTGCGCCGTGGGTTCAGCGACATTGAGCTAAGGTATGGAAGCCAACACGAAATCTACGCTTATGGGGAAAGGAAGCTGTTAGCCGAAGAGTTCCGTAAGCTATACCCTGAAAAGGTAAATGACATTCCGCAAGACTTCCCCCCAGATGCGACAGTAATCGTGGAAGACATGGTATTGCTTTATAAGCCTCGTAACGGTCAACTCACCAGAACGGGTTCAGAGACACAGCTAAAACACCACCAGGCGTTTAATGATTGGTGTCATGCCAATGTTGGCAAAGGGAAAGGCTACACCCAGACTACGAAGAACGCAGTTAACGCGATCAACATCGTCGGCGCTATCGTATTGGTTGGGCTGGTCATCTGGGGTTTATCACATGTCCGCTAAAACATTGCGTTAGCCGCTCGCGCTAATTTGATCTCTGCTTCTTCTTCCTGCTTCTTAGCAAGCCAGGCTTTACCTTCTGGAGTTGCCAGAAATTTACGGGCATGAATCTTACGGTTGTTGCGCTTTGTCGCGGCGCTTTTGGTAGCGTTTGCCATGTTCTCACCTCGATTTGTTAATTTTTCTATACGGATCAGGATACTGGAGGCTATCCAAAATTGAGGAGCAATGACAAATACAAAACCTTTGGGTAATACCCCACCTTTACGTGCCGTGATGGGCACATAAGAAAACGGGGAGCGTAGCGACTTCGTTAGAAGATCTGCGGCTGTCAGATTGTCTCTCTATCTTCCTGTTATCAGGTGATCGTTGTGTTCCGGTGATCGCTACCGTGGCAGAGCCGGACTCTTTCCCGATCCGGTTAGTCTTCCCATCATTTCGCCTGTTTATCCATTCAGCCATACACCACACAAAGCCCAAGGGCTTACGAATGGGTTACTTCTGAACTTTCGGCTTTCTGGTGCTTCACAGCACGGATCGCCCACAGCCCCCGCACGAAGGGGAGAAGATAGAGTTTCGTTATCATGTTGTGTGGGCCTGGCTGCCCTGTTAGCACGATTCAGTTTTACAAAGCAAGTGATGCTGGTCATGCAAGATTCACATGCTTCTACAGGTTGGACGCTTCGCACACCTGCCCATGCAATGTATACTGATAACCGCCCATACATTACACAGGCGTTTAGACGTGTTAAGGCAAGATCAAAAGTGACGGGGAAAATCACGTAAGCCTTTGATTTTGTTGAAATGGTGCGATAATAGGAGCAATACCTGTAACATATTCATTTGATTAATAATAAAAATATCATGATTCATCTTTGGTGATACCCCCAAAGATACCCCCAATGGATTTTCTTTCTTCATTATGATTTTGTCTAACCGGAGATTGCAAAGCTTCAAGGGCTTTACATGTGTTTTTTTTAGGCATATACTACTTGCATGCCGTGACTAGCGAGAATCTCCGGTCAGTAAACGGCCTCTACAGGCTTTAATGCACTTACAATGCCGCTTCGCTTACTATGTAGTTTATTGAAATCCTTATGGTTTTCAGTTTAAACTCACAATGTAACGAGGCGGTTTTTGTATGTATAACACACCTCACATACCTCACATACCTCACATACCTCACATACCTCAGCACCAGAGTGTCTTTCCACCGCAGATACGATATGATATCTATATGAAAATGATATAAACAGTGGTGCGTCATGAGCATAAAGATAAAAGAAATATTTGATATTTATTTCAATAATACAATGGATTTTGTTGATTTTTTCAGTTTAAATAAGATGGACTATTTGGAGACAAAAACTTTCAGAGGACGAGAAATAGTAGCATATAAAGAAGGATTTAATAAACTCCGATTGCTACATCGCTTCCTCAATGAAGCTATCTTTAACAGGGTTAAGATCATAGATGATGTAGTCTTTTCTTATAGAAAAAAGGTTAATGTATTCGATTGTGTTTATCCACATAGATTGAACCCATTTATTTTCAAAACAGATATAAAAAGCTTCTTCCCATCTTTCACCCGAATCTTTATTCAAAGTAAGTTAGAAAACATTTTTAAAGAGTTTATTATATCTGACATTAATGAATATTTACCAAAAATAGTTGACCTTGTAAGCTATAATGATTGCTTACCAGTAGGTTTTTCCACATCCCCTTCACTAAGTAATATTCTTTTCAGTGATGCTGATAAAAAATTAAAAGAATTTAGCGCATCTAATGAATACATATACACCCGATATTCTGATGATTTAATAATCTCGTCCGAGAAAGAAATACATAAAAATGAAATATTCTCCTCAATTCAACAAATAATAAATTCAGAATGTGAAACATTTGTTTTAAATTTTGACAAGACCAAACTCTTAAAGAAAGGTGGTGTCCGTAAAATAATGGGCGTCAGCATTTTGCCTGATGGACACATCTCTGTTGACAAAGCCATAAAAAACAATATTGAAACCAAGCTTCACTATATATCAAAATTAAATAACGTTAACTCTCAAGATCCTGAGCTAATGGAAGTAAAAAGATATTTATCCGGCATGATTAATTACATAAGTACGATTGATGAAGCTTACATAAATAAATTAAAAAGAAAGTATGGTTCAACAATAGTTGAAATGTTTCTTAGGAAGAGTCTCGTAAAATGAAACTTGAACTGTCAATAAACCAAATACAACACCTATCAAATCTAAACGCTAGCTTTGACTTTAGTGAAAGTAAAATATTTTGTATTGTTAGCCACAATGGAATAGGGAAAACAACGTTAATAAAGTCAATGGGTATTTTATTCCAGCCTACGATTTTTGTAAAAACATCAAACCGATTTATATTCAACCCAAATAGTGAATTGTCGATAGATATCGATGGTGATCATTATGAGTATAAATACAATCCAGCTATAAACCAAATAGATTGTAAAAATATTGTTAACCAAAAAAACCTAGGTGTTGTTGAACTTCCCGTACCATATGGGAAACGCTATGGTTCATATTCTAGATTGAACGAAATAGATGGTGAATTAAGGATTAAAATAGCATTCAGTGAATATTCAACTCCTGAAGCACTAATCCAGTTCTTAACTTTTATATATCCCTATAAAGATTTTTCAGATTTGAAATCAGTAGAAATAAATGGAGAGGAATATTATTTCAGACTGGTGGGAAATAGCAACTATATACGCGAAGATTATTTCAGCTCTGGAGAGTATTTTGTAATTAATATTTTTAGGATTATAAACTCAGATACAAAATTGATTATAATTGACGAAATAGATATGTCGTTAGACTCATACGCTCAAATAAGGCTCGTGAAGCTTATTAAGAAATCGAGTGAAGAAAATGAGAAGTTCTTTATATTTACCACGCATTCCCTTGCGATGTTAAAATCTATTGATGATATTGGCATAGACATTTATTACCTAGAAAATTCAAATGGGAATGTTGATTTAAAGAAAAGAGGATATAGTTATATTAAAGGAGTTATGTTTGAATTTAAGGGAAGTGATAAGTATATTCTAACAGAGGACTCTGTTTTAAAAGAATATATTAAAATGAAAATGCAAAAAATCATTAAAGAGTCAACGCTAAACAAAAAAGAAAAAATTGAGGTTATTAGCATAGGAGGCTGTGAGAACGTTATTGATTTTTATAAAAGAAATAAAGAAGAGTCTTTCCTATGTGAGAGAGATGAGAAGGTATTAGTTATTTTAGATGGAGATGTTAGGGAGGAAATCCTAGGAAAAAATAAAAGCATTGCATCTAAATTGCTCTTTTTACCTTTCGACTCAATTGAAAAGGAAATTTTTAAAAAATCCAATAATACTCAATACAATCTGCCTTATGTTGGAAAATTAAAAGGGAAACCAGAGAAAAGAAACAAAAAATATTTTGACAAACTAACAAAGAGGAACGGATTTGATATGGAGAAGATATTCAACATTGCAGAAAAAGATAATCAAGAAGCTGTATTAAATTTTGAAAACAGGCTTTCATCTTTTTTAAAAATGTAGAAGACTGTATTGAGTAAATATGACTTTAACGCACAGCCTGCCTTCGGTCAGGCTCAACAGCCATCCTTGCTTTAATACTAATTATTGATAAAGCCAATTGTTTTTCATATTTTCACATTTAGTTTCCTGCCGAAATATTTTTGTTTGTGTATGTTGATTTTAAAATACTCGCTCAACCTAGATTTAAATCTATTTTCATGCTCAACTATATAATATGGTTTTTTCTTTATTTCTTCTTTAACTATTTTTTCTTTGTTCCTTGGATGAATAACAGGTTTTGTTATACCTAATTTTTCTCTTATTTCTTCGATCTTAGTTGCTCTACTATTGAAGCTGCTACGGCCTTTGAGTCTAAATTTATTCGTGGCTGTTGTGGCTGTTTCTGCGTGATCAAGTATCCTACTGATAGAACCGCTATCAGATTTATCACGCCAACTATTGAAGCTACCTTGATTATAAGTCTTGATTGATTTTTTTTTGTGTTGTTCTTTAACTCTGTTGAGCAATTGTGCAGCTTTTTGTGTTGTTCTTCTAACTTTTGGGCTTGTTGGTCTATTATATTTTTCGCTGAGTTTAAAGCAGTTGTTGTTGCTTCTAGTGAGTTGTTCACTCTTGTTAGTGTCTGTTGCGTGTGATTTAATGCTGTGCTGACTGATTCCGAAAGAATCATCATTGATTCCGTCAGAGGTTCTACCGTCATTGATATTTGGTTCAACAAATGATCGTCCAACACTATTTGGTTCATCATCTTTTCTTGCTGAGAAGCTCCTAATGAGTTCATCATCTCTAATTTTGTCATATTTCACCTTCATTTTAATAGTGTTCCAACTAAATTTTTTGCCAAGAGATGAACCCTTGAAGAAAATATTTTTTTCATTATTTTTGATACCAAACGACACCCCGGCGACGTTGCCAGTAGAAGCAACGTTAAAGGCCGGCTCTATGCCTACAGCCTGCAGTCTGTCTATGAATGTCTCAAGATCTGGTTTTCCTACCATAGCCGCCTGTAATGCGTTCTGTAGCACGATACGAGTTGGTTTTTCACCTGTGCGGAGGGCTTGCTCGATCTCGTTCTTGGTTGGTGCTGATACCTCTGATTTTTGGCCTTGTAAGCCCTTAGTAATAGTTAAGTCGTGCTTTATCTCAAGACGTTTACAAGCTGCTATTGTGTTAAATGCTGAGTGCTGACCGTGCCATACAGAACCATCAATACCAATGCGGTTGGCTACAATATGGATGTGGTCTTTATCAGTATCTTTATGACGCACACAAATATATTGATGTTTTTCTATATCGATATTCATTTCTTTCAAATAGTCTTTTGCTATCTCTTGCCATTTTTCATCTGTTAAATGTTCATTCTTGGGAAGAGATAAAAACGCATGAAACACTGGTTTTTTTATATCTTGTCTAAAGCTGCTTACAGCATTGAACTCATCAGTCAAATCACTAATATTATTTTTATCTGCTGACATATTGCTACAAATAAAACTGTGATCATCATTTAATATGTAATTAACTCTATTTTTAAATGATCTTCCCGTTTTCGCCACATTCCCTTTCATATATACCCCAAGTCTTTATTTATTTCTATTACCCTTCTGCTGACCTGCTTTATATTAAAGTTAAGTTTATCAACTTCATTTTTATCAAAATATTCATTGCCATTTAACTTTTTAACAGCCTGATTTATATTATTTCCTATAGCTGAAAGCTGCATATATGTTTTTTGATTAACTTCTGGCATTTTTCTTTTTATCAATGGTTCAGAGTTTAAAATCTCTTTTCTAATGTAATGTCCTCTTTCAAGTCCAGATGCTTCCACTAATGATTTTAAATATTCAAACTCTGCTTTGTTTACTCTAAACTGTATAGATATATCCCTGCGTTCCTCGTGATTTAAATCTATACGACCTCTTTTTCTGTCTGTATCCATATATGTATTATTCCTCGCCATCGATAAAAATGAAATCTTTCACAGCTTTTATATAGTCTTCATCATTTTCATCAATCAACGATTTTAGAAGGTCATCAGCTTTATTTTCTTGTATATACCTATGAGACACGAAATAACATAATCTTTGTTCATCACTATTAATTTCACGAAAAGGTATATCTTTATTTTGTTCAATGTAGTAAAAAAATCGTGCTAATAACTCAAACTTCATTTTTAAACTCATTTGTTTTTCTATGTCATCATCAATCATATTCTATTGCTCCTTTTGTATTTTATGAGAGATTTTTTATCTATCATTTTTCTAACATCTGATATTGCTTGCTTTGCTTCGCTTGAAGAGTTTATCTTACCCATACAACTACGGATCATGAACGCACCTAAAAGAATACAAAGAAGCATAACCCCCACCGATACAATCATCATATTTATTTCTCCTATATTTATAATATCCAATGTAAAACTAATTATTGTTTACCGCCAACCCTTGATAGGGTGATCAGGCGGAAGGGTAGTTCTTTTTCAACCCTACGAGCAAAGCGAGATAGGGCAATCCGAAGGATTGGGTATAATACCGGCTACGGGATTACACCTTGCCTCAGTTTCGGAAAAACAAAAATAAAGCTGAACTCAACCTATATTTAAATAAATAACCGATCTAAAAAGTTTGTCAATATAGCGGCTACATAAATAAATACCCTGCACAACAAATAAAATGCAAATAAAAAATAGGGTAAATAATATATTGTCTTGATGGGTAGCTGTGCGTAATAGGTAGCTTTGCGTAAAAAATGCCGCTGCTACGTGAAATCTGACTACCAAGAGGTCACGAACTTTGCCAGATTTCACCAAATGCAAAGGAATGGGGTTTGATCGGCGGCGACAGAAACGAGTAAAACTTGCTTTTGCTCGTTTGCTGGCGTCTATGGGTTTAAAATGCTCATAAAATCAACAGACTATAGTATATATTAGTATATACTGCATCGAGGGTT
>NZ_JBKDZH010000034.1:0-64304 GCF_047971185.1 Kluyvera sp. | reverse complement strand
GGATGAAAATTCTCATCCTTGCTGGTTACGGAATAGAGTATCACTGTGTTATTATTATCATAAACCACTTGCAGATAGAACTTTTTGAAAGAGTAAATATACTCATGAACCCTCCCATCCTCAGAATGTTCTTCCTTCACGGGAGGGCCAAAAATTGACTCAATGTACTTTATTGACGCTCCGGTGTAAATCACATGAAGATTATCCTCTGCTTTTTTTTTGCAAAAAATTATCTGCGATATGTTGATATAAATCAAATACTCCGTTCAATGTAACAAAATATCCAAGAACAGCAAGAATACCACTCAAAAAAACAGTAATTAATGATTTTTTAAGTTTTTTAGGGGGATGTGACATAGTTCCTCTCTTATTTTTTCAATAATCCTATTTATTTCTGAATGTAAAGTAAAACGCTGACATGCAAAAAAGTCATTCTTATTTAAGATTAAGTCAAAAATTTATCGAAAGACATTCTATTAATCTTACATGAATAGAGCAACGTCCGCATCTGGCACAAAGCCGACCTTCATCCTCTGCTGCTCAGGAAATTAATCATGCATATGGCAAAGAAAAGGTCGGTGTCGTCTCAGCCAGCAATGCCTATACGCTTGATGATTTATCGTATGCTCTTTCTCGTAAGGCTGATGAGCAAGGAGCAACGTCATTTAAAATCCTGTCGACAACGGGGGGCAGCAGACTACACGGCGTTGCTGGAATCTATAAGTAAATCATTAATATCTCGAACAGGATGTGTCACAACTCTCTTATAGTGAGCATCGATTTATGTTCAGAATAGGGGTGAAGACGGCCCCATGGGGGGCCGTAAAAACGCTGACGATGATGTAGAATGATGCTTGCGGAAAAGAATCAGAAGCGATAGCCGGCCGAGAACATAAACACCCACGGATCCAGACGGGTACTCACGCTCTGGTTCACACCGTTAGCTTTAAACTTCACGTTGGTATCGATATCCATGTACCACACCGGCACACCCCTGAAATTAAAATATCAGTCTGTTTTTATTAATAAAAATCAACTTTTGAGAACGAAAAATAGCACCAAAACAAGCTTTGTTAACTGACTGATATTAGTGAAATTAAATTTAGTTTTGCAGAACGAAAATCTGCGCTGGCTTGTTGCTGAATGAATGATTTCTCCTATACTTGCGCCAGCGCCACGGCATGAACACCTGGCCTAAAGCCGCGGTCCGTGCTTGCATACCACGGGCCGCGGTTACCTGGCATCTTTCCCACTAGCTTTTCAGCGCCGCCTTGAGTTCGTCGATTTCAGCTCTCAACGCTTTAACGTATCCCAGCAGGTCCATAACGATCGGATTAACGTCCACGCTCGGCCGGTCGCGATACTTTGCGCCGATCTTGTTGCCTTCATCGTCCAGGATATCTTCGACCTGCTCCTGGTTGTGCTTGATGTACTGCGGACACGTCTGTTCAGCCTCTTCAGCAATGATGCCATAGCGCACGCGATTCTGTTCGTCATCGTTATAGATGAAGTTGACCATGCGCAGGCTGTCAATGCGCGCCATTACCTCAGAGCTATCAGCATCGGTGATGCTGTGTTTATATTCGAGTCCGGAGGTGCCTTGTAGGGCTAGCGTACCACTGCTTGACGGGAACAAAACGATAAGCTGCCCGGTGCTGACCCCATCCTTGCGTCGTCTGGAATACGCCAGAGACGTAGCTCCGCTTGCCGCCGTTGACATTGTGTATTCCAGGATTGCCCTACCGCCCACAACGTTGTCAGGGATCGGTGTGCCGTCTGTATATAGTGGGTCATAGCGGTAGGACGGGTAAGACGTCCGCGCTAACAATACTTTATCAGCCTCGAACTGACCGCTAGTGTCAAACACGTATGTATAGCCGCTGCCCGCAGTTGCGTTAGTAACTTTCAGGGCAGCTGAATAGGTGCCGCCCATCGTCGCCACCGCTTTAAGTGACGCTTCGGCCTCAACCGACCCAGCAATTTTATACTGCGATTTAACATCCCCGGCGTTCGCAACCCCCCCATCAGCCGGGCGCGTGGCATCGCCATTAATCACGGACCACGACGTATTAGCCGCTACGAAACCACCTGATGCGCGGACAAGCCATACGCCGTTCACAACATCCGTCTGAATGGTACTGGTGCTGTAGCGACCATATACAGCACTGTATGCGTTTGCATCAAACAAAATAGAATCGTTACTTGCAGACGTTGAAGTAGCGTTAACTTGTTCGCCAGTGGTTGGCGCGCCACGGTTTAGGTATTTAAACAAAACACCGTCAGCGCTAGGTAATACTCCAGGTAACGCGGAAATCCCACGCGAATAGAAGTTTCCTCTAAGGTTTGGGGCTGCCGATCTCTCTATGCCTTTATCTTTAGATGAATCCTTAGTGCCACGGAAATACAAGTTTGGAACTGATCCAGACTGCACACCGTTCCAGTCAGGAAGTCTGAAAGTAGTAGTACCATCACCACTTGAGTACCCGCCACGTAGTGCAATATCCCCTAGCTGACACTAAGCCCATACTGCTTATTTACCGCAGCCTGCTTGGCGTAATACTCATCAAGTGCAATCGCCTGCTCACGCTGGGCCTGGGCAGCAGCAATGGTCTTTTCGGCAATGGCGACTTTTCCGAGAGCCGCCTGCTTTTCCGCCTGAGCGGCTGAGATTTGGTTTTGTGCGGCCGTCGCCAGCTCTGCTGCCGCGTTGCGCGCTGCCTCCTGCTGTGCTTTCCAGCCACCAGCGGATCCATCCAGTTGCCCTTTAAGGGAATGAACCACGGGGATCAACGCATTAATGATGCTGCTACTGGCAACGTTGCTGCCGGCCGCGACTTCATGAAGAACATAGTTGAGCTGGCCCGCTCCACGCGTAACCCCGGAAAACTGATCGGCATTCGCCGCCTTAAAACCAATCCCTTTTGCCGCATCGACCGTCCGGGATATGGCAGATGCCAGCTCATTTGCTTGAGTGGTGGCCTGTGAATTGAATTTTTTGCTGGCCTGCCCTGCCTTTTGGTAAGCATCAGTAATTTGCGACTTAAACGCCGCAGAGTTCAGGTGCAGGGCAACCGATAAACTTGCAACATCACTCATTTTCCGAGGATCCTCATAACATCAGCGCACTGCTGAGACTGTTCCGTCTGTGGCGGTCGGCTGGATTCCGGCGGGGCTGGCGGGTGACTGCCGGTACCCGGCATAGTCAGAGATAACCACGCCTGCCAGTGGAGAAGAATATCTGCGGGCAGACTGGCAATTTTTCGCGGGTCAGGCTCCCCGAGGCGATCGGCCAGGTTATACATCGCCATCAACCAGGGGGAGTCAATCAGTTTTTTTTCGCATCCTCCAGGGTGCCCCAGCTGTGCCGGGTGATCACGCTAACCGCTTCAACCAGGGCGGCATTGCTGCGCAACTTACCGGTTACCACTTTGAGGTGGGTCGGTTTCGGACGTCTTCCTGCCATCAGAACCTCCCGAAAAAAAACTTTTCATTTCGCGGTTGTGTGTAAAAAGCACGAGCGGCGGTCATTTGCGCTAGGGGTGTTGAACTTCGTCCCCCCCCCTCCCCTCTGGGAAGCGGCACACATGAGGAATATTATCGTTTGAACCAATGTGATGCTGGGTCAAGGGGGACACCGCTCTCATCACAGCCGATGATGAAGCCTCTTTTCTCCATTCTCTGCTTGGTTGAATCATGGTGTGGCTTGCATAGTCCCTGCCAGTTGCTGCGGCTCCAGAAGAGCTTCTGCGCTTTGCTTATGGCTGTGGTATCCCCAGAGCGGAGCGCTTCTTTCAGTTCATGGGGGGTAATATGGTCAACGACTGTTGCTGCTGCCACCTTGCCCTGCTCCTGACACATCACACAGAGTGGATACGCACGGAGGTAGACAAGGCGTTCTCTGTCCCATTTGCTTCCATAAATGCGTGGCTCTTTGTTCACGCCTGCCTCCACGCTGAAGTACCACAAACTGGTACATACTGGACACCATCTATACTTACCTGCATTTTTATTACCTTAGAGGCATAGTTAAAATTTATCCGCTTTGGCCATTACGAGGGTACCCATCCATGAGAATGACGATAAGAATCCAAATGAAACTTTAATCAAAATTATCCACTGATAGAAAAAACAAATTCAATACTAGGCTAATCATTGGAACATTTAATTAAAAGTTCAAAGCAAAACAGACTTGCCATTAAATTATCTTATTTATCTTTAACTCCAAACCCTCCCTGCAATATTTAAATAGCAAATTACACTTCATCTGGAGGAGTTATGGGCACTGTTAAACAGAACTGTCATTACATACCAAGTCAGCCAGCTAGTTTTCGGCTAAAAGGAGTTCACCCCGATTGGGAGATGCATCCCTCATATGTCAGCGCAATTGAGTCGCTTGACGCTTACAATCTCTGGGTGTGTGAAGTTGTATTACCTATTGCTTTTCAGTGGATTGAAGAGCATAAAGACGAGGTTTATGCCTCCATATCTGAATCTGAAAAAGATGATGTTGGGGTGGTCATCGCCTCTGCTTTTGAGATAATCAAAAACCTATCTGGATATCAAAATGGAATCAAAGAGCTATCTGCTTATGAAAAAGATTTAGCTAACGATACATTCAACCCAGTAAAAACCAATCCTGTCTGGAGTGAAATTTCGAAAGAACTACGAAATTCATCAGCATCTATCTTTGCAAAACGCTCTCCACAATTAAAATCCACAATAAAATGAGCCTAAACACTAAACATGATGCTTTTAAATACTATTATTTAATGCGTTGATTTGAGATATATTCTTTTAGCCCGGAAATTTGCTGTCGGGCTTTTTCAATTTACTCCCCGAGGGTGAAATAATTTAGTTGGGCGGAGTCAATAAATCAGAGACTGGTAGCATCATCCATGTTGGTCGTCGAGGTAGATTCATACACACGATCACAGGCTGCAGCAACACGCAACTGTTTAACGCCAGAATCGATATCCCGTTACGGAACTACCGTCTTGGAGTTTTGCTTCGCTCTTGGGGCTCTCTTCTCAGTTTGATCCTGGCAATTAGCCTGCCACGTTCTGTTATGCATCAGTATGTCCCTCTTCGTCTGCTTGTTCATCGCGGCAATATCGTGGTCGGTCAGGTAGATAGGTTTAACCCATTCGCATGCCGTATCAATGACTACCGGGACGCTTCCACGATTCACGCAGCTCGCGATCAACATCGTCATCATGCATGTGACTAACACTCTGCTGTACATTGCTGGCCTCTTTGGTCACTTCAACCCAGCGTTCGGCTGCTGCAACCGTTGCCGCTGCTTTATCTTCAGTGCGCTGCTGTTCGGCTTTTGCTTCTGCCTTGCTGGTACCGCGAATATGACCAAAGCCAAATGCGCCAGCGATAGCAGCTATCACCGCCACCGCCAGACCAACAAACATTTCAAGAGTCATAGCGTCACCCGATCTTTTACCCATCCATACACGAATGACTCGTTAGCCGGGCGCTGTTCAGCTAATTCCAGATAACGCTGCCCCTGACTACAGTTCAGCGCGCGCAAAAGCACTGTCTCCCCCTCAGCTCCACGGCGTGCAAGGAATGACTTTAGTGCGCTGATGGTGCGCGGGCCTATCTGCCCGTCAGCCAGTAAGTCTGGATATAACTGCTGCTGAATATTGAAAACGTTCAGCCAGCGCTGGAACCATTTAACCTGGACCGATGGCCCCATGTTCACGCCGGTGTCGCAGAGTTCGGCTGCGATGCCCGGGGAAACAACTGACACCTGGTCAAATCGTGGGCCATACCAGTAATCAGCCTCGTAAATTTCCAATGCCCGCTGCCGGGTAAGTTGGCGCATATCTTCGGTATATCCATGAGCGCGCGCCGTTGTCTGAGTGATCCCCCAGTTAGTCGGTCCGCCTTTGTCGTCCGGATGATTAACGTAGCCGCCCTCCTTCCCGAGGATGGCATTGAAAATATCGTCTTTAGTCATTAGTGCCTCAGGTGATCAACAAGGCGCGCTACGTTGCCTCTGACGGCAACCAGCACAGAAAGAAAAATGATGTTTGCCCCGATGGTTGCCAATGATGAATGCGGGTAAATCCCGCACAGGTAGGCAAACGGTACGGCGCTGTAGATAACAGTGAGCAACCATGCCAGGCGCGAAATCCATGGACGGTGTCGGGAATCACCCCGGCGATAAAACATCAGGGTTACCACGACCCCGGCGCAAAGCAGCGCGTTGATGGTCGCTGATGGATCATTTAGTACCACCTGAACCTCCCCGGCGCGTTATCAGCGCCACCAGCGAGCCGACATCCTGATTGTTCAGGAACGTCAGGATTTTGACGGCTAATGCAGAAATGATTACGGCACCAATAGCATCCAGAGGTTTATCGCTATACCCCGTCCAGGCTGCAAGTTTCGCCCCCACCAGCCCGGAACAGATAATTCCAGCGATGTAAGAAACGACAAAATACGCCAGCCGGCGGAGTGAGCTCAGGTCGGAAGCCGTTGCTATATAGAACACAGCACCAGCAAACGCGCCAAACACCACACCGTAATCGGTGCCGGTTAGCATTCCATAGACACTGGCCCCCGTCAGGACTCCACCAGCTACTCCGGTGCCAGAAACAGGATCGGACATAATCCCCCCATTGATATTGCTGTGAATCCTCTCAGAAAAATTAATGAGGGGAGTAAAGGTCAGGCTCGCGGGCTCTTAGGTAAAAGGTCATTAATGAGTGATTCCCGGAGCCTGAAAATTAAAAAGGCCACCAGATGGCAGCCTTAACAGGAAATGGAAATATTGTGAGGTAGTACGGATGGCCGGCGATATGACAGGGGTACTGATGCAATGCACCTTCGCGAATACCCCTGTCGTATCGCCGAAAAACAAAAACCCCGACTGGCGGGGCTTTCGCTATATTCAAATTGTCGCTTAACGTCGCTGCCATCGTGGCGCAGCTCTGCCAAGCATGAATGGATTATCTGATTTTCTGGTCAGCTTTCAACAAAAAAACGAACTTAGAGCACGAATAGCTAAAACACCTTTACTTTTCCATCAGCTTACGGGATGAGAGAAACACCTTTGCCCGGAAAATCTCAAGGCACCAGCGAACCCGCCTCCGGGCCTCTCCATCAGTCAACCATGGGGCGATCGACTGTAGTTCCCTGGTAATATCCGCTATTTTTTTTCGCGTGGTGTAATACTGAAGGCCGATAATGTAGACGGGATCGTTGATATCAAAGGCCGACAATACCGACTCCTCTATAAAATCAACGTCGTCATTCGTCATTGCCTCATCAATGATGCTGTGTGGGGCCTGCGGCCAGAGTATGCAATGCGCTCTCTTTAAAGCCTGCTCCCCCTTAAAACCCTCGCGCCTTGCCTGATCAAGAGCAACTGTAAATCGCTCAAGAGCTTTTTCTGACCATCGACCTCGTCTGATTACGTTCCAGCACGCATGCTCGCGCGGCATACGCGGGGCGGCTCCCCCTCTAACCCCCTCACCCCACGTTGAAAGCAGCGATTTGATCCATGCGGACTGAATGCAGGTTAGAAGCATGCTTTTACCCAGCCAGCTTTTGCGTGGTGCTGAAGCTGCTTTCCCAAGCGCTTCTACGTGATTACGGCGTTGACGTGGTGTCATGATGATTCTCCTTTACGCCAGAACGCCGAGCGCATAGGCCCGGTCCAGCAATTGAATGATTAATACTGGCTGCGGCGCATACTCGCGCTCGAATGCGGCGGGATTGTCATGCAGTCGACGGTGGTGAACCCGGCATAGCGGTATGGTGAAAATATCGTGGGCTTTGGTTGCCATGCCGCCCTGTCCCCAGCCGATAAGGTGGTGGGCATCACCGGACCGCTGCCCGCAGCACACACACGGCTGGGTTTTAACCCACTCAATAAAGCGCGGAGAGATCCAGCGAATACGCTTGGGCCGCGCGAATAATGTGGCCGGGGCTTCGGCGTCTACCTGAACCTGAACAACGGGTTTTACGGCTTTAGTTTGCGTTTGTGGTTCAGCAGCGGCTGGCCGAACGGGAACAAGACTAACTCGTTCGGCGAGTATGTCCGCTGCAGGACGTGACGGTACTATCTCGCTTTCTTTGTAGACTGACTGGATAGGGTCATCTTTGAGGCCAAGGGAGCGGCTCGCCATATTTTCGGTTATTGCATCGCCTATCCCCTCAGATACAGCCCACCAGCACAACTCAGCCAGCGAAAGCATTCTGTCCGCCGCGCAGCCGGTTTTGATCCGCACACATTCAATCACCCAATCAGTGAGGTTTCTGGCGATCAAATCATCCAGAAATTTGTCGCTCTGGTTGCGTAATTCGTTGTCACAATGCCAGCAGGCAACTATCGCTCCCGGTTCATGCCGGAACATAACCAGCTCGCTGTGGTGGTAGTTGCTGTGTGGCCACTGACACTTTGAAAAATTCCGCCCCAGCCAGTCTTCAAGCGCCGAAACGCCACCAGCAGCGCGAACAACACGCGCATCCAGGAAGAAAGGGGTTAATGTCGGATCCTCCGCCAGCAACTGACGGGCATCAGCAACTTTTCCCGACGGCAAATCCCGCATGGAGTCCGGTTGCTGTTCAATCAGAACGCGGCCAGCGCTGAACAAGCCCATCAGCTCCTTGCCAGGCTTCAGCAGAACAATTCCCATATGACGGGCAATTTCAGGCATCAGGAGAGCGCGCACGGTTCCCCCTCCCGGATGATCATCTTTCCGGTTTCGCCCCAGATTTTGGTTACACGGCCATCCCAGATATGGCTATCCTCGCCAAAAATGGCATCCAGCAGCGCCTTCTCTAAATTATCTTTATCGGGCTTTTGCTGGTGGGGCTTCCCGTCCATCAGGGACCGTTTCTTTTTGCTCCAACTCGGTGGCATGGGCAGCACAAAAATAACGTGATACCCGCTTTCCGGGAGCGAGACATTGTTCAGCCTCACCTCATCACAGAAAGCGCGGTACCGGAGAACCTCCGGACGCTTCTTCCATTTGTCGGCGCGGGTCATTCGTGGTTTGCCAAGCGGGGTAATATTGAAAACCTTCTCGTTCATTTCCACCCTCGCGAGCACATAGAGCGCTGTGTACGCTGGTGGCCATTTGATACAGGCAGGAACGCTGATACAACCCAAAAGCGGTGATCAACATCGAGGCTTTTTTCTACGGTGATGTTATTCGCGCGATAACGGGCCACCAGCTCTTCGGCCTGTTCTTCGGTCAGGTTGTCCTGGTAAAACCAGTCTCTTTTCATACCGTACCCCGGCAGAAAAAAGACAAAAAGAAACCGCTGACGTGGCTGCACATCAGGGAGTAATTCGTGGTGTGTATTTTTTGCGCCATGGTGTCTCCGTGGCGCAGCAGGTATAGGTTGTTCAGGCCTATGACGGGAGTTTAGCAGAACCAGACGGAATGAGGTAACCGGGCCTGGACTTCGCCATTTCAATCATTTGTGCGAATAACGACGGAGTGCCAATAATTTCATCAGGCTGTAATGGCATGAAAGAAACCATATCGCCACGGCGGTACATCAAAGCACGTTCTGTTACGGGGAATGATGCCAGCCTGGCGACTATGACGCCGTCATCACACCTGATTACAACATACCCACGATCAGGCATATTCTGTTTTTGTTCCACTAAAAAACCCTCGCTACGGCAATGTGTCAGCGTCGAATTAATAAAACCAGTCGTCTGCGCTTTCCCACGTATCCTGCAGGATTTCCTCTACTCGCTTTTTGTCGCCATCTGCACCACCCATAACGCAGAGGCCATCAGAACCCGCGCCGCGCACAATCAACCTGCAATCTTCAAAGCTCTGATTAAGGCGGTGAAGTAGTTCAGTTTGCAGCGCATTTTCTGCGTCTGTGGGCAGTTTTTTGGTTTTGTCGATCGTCACTTCAACTTTCATAATTCCTCCCGCTAGAAGTACTGTGTAAATAAACAGCATACCCATGCGGGAGATTTATCAATCCCGAAAAAGCATTTTTTGTGAAAGTTACCCCATTGTTTCCATTGTGTTTTTATACCAGTAACAAAAAACCCGCCGTAGCGGGTTTGATTTTATTAATGCTTGGTCCTCACAGGGAAAGACCAGCATTTATAGCCGTATGCATGCGCATCCAAAACTCGGCGCTCCGAGTCAGGAGTACCAGCTTTAGCTCGCGCTTTACGAAAACGACATTTTACCCAGCGGAAACCGGGTGGGAGCGGCTTTGTTGCAATTTCTTTTAACGCCATAAATAAACCCTGCCTCAGGCGAGCACTTCCCTGAAACTTGATAAAAATATGGGGATCCGCTAATGTACTGTTGTTGACGCAGTACAGATTGCGGGTGCTCTAACATCCCCAATCCGAGCCCTTCCTTTGGCGAGGAAGGGCTCAAATTCATTTTACGACCGCACATATGCCTTCAAAATTGACAGCACACGCTCAGCCTCCTCCATCGTAATATCTGTAGGTAAGCCCTGAACTGTAATCATCGTCCCTGTTTCTGGTCGAACAACGATCGGCAAGTTAAAGGTTTGCACTTTCTCATGTCTTGCTGCTTTAGCTTTTTCCATCTTCTGTTCTACCGCATCAAAGCCGTCTAAATTGCCTTCGGTGTCTGCCGTATTGATTAAAGTCCCCACTCGCGTGTACTCCTCAAATTTATTGACAGCACTTTTGAATCGACTTCGATAGTTATGAATGGTGGATTCGCTGGGTTTGTTTGCCTGAGTTTCAGCATAACGAGTAATAAGCTCTTCAACATTCAAATCACGAACGTCGTCACTATCACTGGTATCAACAACAGATAACAGCAGCAACGCCGAATTCTTTAAGTTGCGAGCAGTTGCTTCGTTGATAAGCCCCAAATTAGGCAACTTCATCAAAAAATCGAAGAATGCTTGTGTTGAGTAATTATCGTTCATAAGCATCTCTCATAAGTGTCCATATGCGTAGTGTAGATTTAGAGGTTTTACCGATCAATGTTTTTTTATCGATCGATCAATCTTTTTTTGAATCTAACAAATCCCACACTAAAAAAAAGCATTACCAGCTTCCTAGAAACTTGTCTCGCCCGCACAAAAAACACTTAACTTTCATTAACTTAAGAAGATCTATCAATCTATCAGGCTTATTGAATAACATTATAAATACACTGAAATTAGATACAGCCCTGCATAGACCTTGTCACCATATATCCTCCGTTATAAGCCATCAACTGCTGGTTTAAGCCACAAGGGACACCTTATAAAGCTCTGGTAGATTAGCCCACACCAGCTCCTCAGCAAACGGTGGCGGCACAGCGTTGCCGCAGCGCGCAACCTGCTTGTCCTTCGGGCACTTCTTACCCGTATAGCCCGGTCAAGGATGTACCACTCCGGGAAGCCCAGTTCTCGGAACAGTTGGTGCGGTTGCGGCGGATACCAAGACGACGAAGGAAACGCTGACGCTCAGTACCACAACCCAATCACACCTTGGGACCGTGATACCAGTAGTGCCTGTACCATCCCTTGTTAACAGTTCGCCCACTTCGGTGGGCATTTTTTTGCCTAGTGACTACTGATTACCTTATGGGTAATATGCATGAAACAATTAACACAAGGTTGTGACATGCTTGACTTCATTCGCGACATTTATACCTCATTCCGCCAAACTTCCATTGAGAGGGTTAAAAGCCCGTACCTCGGTTCATTCGTATTCTCATGGATTGGCTTCAATTGGCAGATGGTAGCAATATTATTGCTAAGCAAAAAAGGGGTTGAGGAACGCCTTGAGCTTATAAATAAAAACTTTGATATTGGTGACTACTTGCTAGGACCAATAATCACCGCAGGATTGATAGTAATAATTCTTCCACAGATAAATAAATTAATAACAAAGGTGCAGGACAAGCCTAACATTGAAACAATTACTCTAAGCTTAAATTCAAAAATTGAAATTGCAGAATTACAGCAAGCACTTGCTGAAAGCGAAGCAAGAAAAAAACTTGCAGAAAAAAAAGAAGAGCGATTTATTGAAGACGGCATTCATGCAATCAAAATTGAACTTGAACAGGCAAAAGAACAACTATCTGAAAGAGACAAAGATGTTAAATTTTTACTTAATACAAGAACAGAGTTAGAAGGCAAGCTTGCCAAATCTGAAAGCCAGCTTAATGTTGAGAAGGAAGCCAGAGCACAAATACAAAATGAGTTAACTATTGAGAAAGAAAGTAACCGAGCGATGAGTGATAAGTTAATTGGCGTGACTGCGTCCATGAATAAATCAAAGGAGGCACTGACTTCTTTACAGGAAAATCTAAAAAACGCAGATGAAACCAGCAAAATATTACAAAGCTCCTTGGGTTACCTGATTGCAACCATTGATGGATTTATAGAGAAATATCCAAATATAATAAAAAAATATAATGCGAAAGGGAGGCTGGGCTTTTTAATTAATAGAAAGGCACAGCCTTTACTTATCGACGCAAATAATATTTTGGAAAGAGAAAAAGAAAGAGAAGAATTAGAAAGATTGCAGTTCATTCGCAATACTAAACCTTAATAATTAAGCATACGGTTCGTACTCTGTTATCGCCTGCCCCTGCATACCAGGGGCATTAAACTGCTTCTTCACAACTGGCGCTGCATACGTCAACACATACGCGCCAGCATAGGCGTATCGCCCATGAACGACATCGCCTGGATAGCCTTTTCAAGTGCGTCTGCGACGCTAGCTGGCAGCTTGTAAGTCTCACTTATAGGTTTAGCTGCGCAGCCTTCCGGAGTTTCGCCGGCATGTCATGCCATGCATGGGCGCCGCTTCTGTCTTTCGTCGTGAGCAAATCCTCAATCGCTGACGCTGCCGTATGAAGCAAGTCAGCATCAACCAGAGGATTCGCCTTCCGCACTTCCCGCAGCTCTCTCATCAACGACAGCACCTTGGGAGTCATGCCTCCGTCACGCTCTAACTTCCATATCATCTGGTCGAGTTCTTCGTCGGTTGCCAGATGCTGGGACTGTTTTATGGTGGTTAAAGCAGTCTCCAGAAGCGCGTTCTGAAATCACAATGAGTGACGCAATGCCGCTCGGGGATGCACTGGAGTTATTTTCTGACTTTATCAGTGAAAATTCCGACGCTGGTTCTAACGTACAGGTCTGGGGTAATGGCGCATCATTTGACAATGTCATCCTGCGTTCATCGTATGAGCGAGCAAATATCGAATGCCCGTGGAAGTTCTGGAATGATCGTGACGTGCGAACCATTACCGAAATGGGCGAGGCAGTTGGGATCAAACCTCGCTACGACATTCCATTTGAAGGGGATATGCACAATGCCCTTTCTGATGCCCGTCATCAGGTCAAATACGTTTCCGCTATCTGGCAGAAATTGATTAAGAACTGATTTTTCATTATCAGCATGTGGCCCAGCGATGGGCCATACTCTGGAGGAAAAATGGCGAGACTTGTACTGCTCTCGGAATGGGCTGAGCATGAATTTGGTAATCCGATTCCCGGCCCCTCAACATTAAATAAATACGCAAAGAATGGGATGATCTCACCACCAGCCTGTAAGGTCGGAAAGAGCTGGCGCGTTGAGATGACAGCTCGGTTCGTTGGCTTCTCATCCCAACCAGAAATGAAAAAGCAGGATCATCCGCTATTGAGGAGAATCTTAGAAGATGGGCAGACCACGGAAACATAATGTCACGATCCCGGGCCTTTCCCCCTATTTAGACTCAAGAACAAATAAAGTGTATTGGCGTTACAAACACCCTGTTACAGGGAAATTTCACGGACTGGGTACCGACGAAAAGATTGCCAAAGAAATTGCAGTCGAAGCTAACAGCCGGTTAGCTGAGCAAAAAATGAGGCATATACTCAAAATAAAAAACGAAGTTAATTCGCGCCTCGGCGGCTCATCGACTATTTCTGATTTCATACCGAGATATAAGAAAATTCAGGAGGAAAGACTGGTTCGGGGAGAGATAAAAATGTCCACCCTGAAGCAGAAAGATTCCCCCCTAAAGGTTCTTGAACAACATCTCGGCATGTCTCAGATGGATCAAATAACAGTTAAAGATATCGTTGCCATCCTCGATGAATACAAAGATAAGGGGCATAACAGAATGGGGCAAATATTCAGGAAGATTGTGATTGATGTGTTCAAAGAGGCTCAGCAAGTGGGGGAAGTTCCCGTGGGATTTAATCCGGCGGAAGTTGCGAAAAAACCGCATGTAAAAATATCTCGCCAACGATTAACCTTTGCCGAGTGGGAGTTGATCTACAAAGCAGCAGAAAAGGATAATTATTTTTTACAGCGCGCGATGCTGTTGGCGCTTGTGACCGGCCAGCGACTTGCTGATATATGCAACATGAAATTCAGCGACATCGAGGACAATTATTTGCTTGTTGAACAGGGTAAAACAGGCGCAAAGATCGCAATACCACTGGCTCTCAGGAATCAGCAGTTAAATATTAGCCTCGGGGAGATAGTATCGATGTGCAGAGATAAGGTATTGAGTCCTTTTCTTCTGCATCACCACCACGCGAAAGGAAAGGCAAAGCGCGGAGGGAAAGTCATGCCGGCAACGCTAACTGTAGCCTTTAGTAAGGCAAGAGATGAGGTGGATTATAACTGGGGAGAAAACGGCACGCCGCCAAGTTTCCACGAACAGAGATCACTCTCAGAACGACTGTACAGAACGCAAGGAATTGATACCCAGATTCTGCTCGGCCATTCGAGCAAAACAATGACTGATCGTTACAACGATTCACGGGGAAAATAATGGAAAAAACTGGTCATTTGATGACCAGTTTTGCAGAAAGGTTTTGCAGGAGTTTTGCAGAAGAAATCAGAAGCGGTAGCCAGCAGAGAACATAAACACCCACGGATCCAGACGGGTACTCACGCTCTGGTTCACACCGTTAGCTTTAAACTTCACGTTGGTATCGATATCCATGTACCACACCGACATGTTAATCAGCCAGTCGCGGTTGATCAGATAATCCATCCCCACCTGCCCTGCCGCGCCCCACGAGTCGTCCAGGCTCAGGTCTGAAAGCCCCGCCTCTTTACCGGTATTGTTGAAATCGTTATCAAAGAAGGTGGTGTAGTTAATCCCTGCGCCAATGTATGGGCGCAATTTGCTCTGCGCATCACCAAAGTACCACTGAGCCATTAATGTTGGCGGTAGCTGATGAACGGTGGCGATATTGCCGGTTGGTCCGGTGCCCACTTTGTGGCGGAACGGCGTGGCGGCCAGCAGCTCGATGCCGATATTGTCGGTGGCCATGTAAGTAAAGGTTAAGCCAAGCTGCGTGTTATTGCTGACGTTAAAGCTCCCCAGGCTGCCGAGAACGCTATCTGAACCTTCGGTAGGCCGCACGGTCGCGGAACCGGCGCGAATGAAAAACTCCCCTGCTTCATGCGCCCAGGCACCGCCAGAAACAGTACTCAACATTAATGCAACCGCTGCTAACTTCTTCATATCCACTTCCTCATTATGGTTTTTCAAGCGCGGCAAATATACCCATAACGAGTTACTTTTGATCCATCACGGATCACACTAATTCATTAGATTTAACATTTATTAATCCAGATCAATTTTTGTCACTTGCGTCAGAATGGAAATAATCACCCATGTCAATTTTATGAATTTAATAGGAAAAGATGCTTTATCGCCGCTGGGCGACACAAGGTTCGTTGTTCCCCCCCTGCCGGACGGAACATGAAGACCACGCGCAGTACGGCCCGCCGCCGCTGAATCCTCTTTACAAAGATATACTTAGCAGGGATAGCGCAGAGGCTGCTACGCAGACGCGATTTGCGGTACAATTGCCGGCTAATTAACACCTGCAATACTCAAGGAGAGTGCATGTCTATCACGGCGCAGTCTGTATACCGTGACACGGGTAATTTTTTCCGTAATCAGTTCGTCACCATTTTACTGATTGCCTTGCTCTGTTCATTTATCACGGTGGTGCTTGGCCATGCCTTTTCCCCCAGCGATGAACAGCTTGCGACGCTGACCACCGGGGACCATCTGGCGGGCAGCACCGGGCTGTTTGATTTGGTGCAAAACATGACGCCGGAACAGCAGCAAATTTTGCTGCAATCCTCTGCGGCATCCACCTTTGCCGGGCTTATCGGCAACGCGATTCTGGCGGGCGGTATTTTGCTGATGATTCAGCTGATCTCCGCCGGGCAGCCGGTCAGTGCGCTGCGGGCGATCGGCGCCAGCGCGCCGGTGTTGCCGAAGCTGCTGGTGCTGATCTTTATCAGTACCTTCCTGATCCAGATGGGCGTTATGCTGATCGTGGTTCCCGGCATTCTGCTGGCAATCGTGCTGGCGTTCGCGCCGGTGATAATGGTGCAGGATAAGCTGGGCATCTTTGCCGCCATTCGCCACAGCACCCGCCTGGGCTGGGCCAATATCCGCCTGATTGCCCCTGCGGTTGTCGGCTGGATGCTGGCAAAAACGCTGCTGCTGCTGTTTGCCTCAAGCTTTGCCTTCCTGACGCCGTATCTCGGCGCCGTGGTGGCCAACACGCTCAGCAACCTGATTTCCGCGCTGTTGCTGATCTATTTATTCCGCGTGTATATGCTTATTCGTCAATAATCTGATGCCGCCCGTAATGGGCGGCGCTGAACTACGGAATCGAAGTATGAAGCAGTTTCTTGATTTCTTACCGCTGGTTGTCTTTTTTGCTTTCTATAAAATTTACGACATCTATGCCGCCACCGCCGCGCTGATCGTCGCCACCGCGGTGGTGCTGATTTATAGCTGGGTGCGCTATCGCAAAGTCGAAAAAATGGCGCTGGTCACCTTTATCGTGGTGGCGTTTTTTGGCGGTCTGACCATCTTCTTCCACAACGATGAGTTTATTAAGTGGAAGGTCACGGTGATTTACGCCCTGTTCGCCGGCGCGCTGCTGGTCAGCCAGTGGGTGATGAAAAAGCCGCTGATTCAGCGCATGCTGGGCAAAGAGATCACCCTGCCGGAAGCGGTCTGGTCGAAGCTGAACCTCGCTTGGGCGCTGTTCTTCATCCTCTGCGGGCTGGCAAATATTTATATCGCCTTCTGGTTACCGCAAAACATCTGGGTAAACTTTAAGGTGTTTGGCCTGACGGCGTTGACGCTGGTATTCACCGTGCTGAGCGGCGTGTACATCTATCGTCATATGCCACAAGATGATTCTAAGTAAGTACAGAGAATAATAATGACACTACAGAATGACGCTCCACAGGGAGAGCTGGTATTACGCACGTTAGCCATGCCTGCGGATACCAATGCCAACGGCGATATTTTCGGCGGCTGGTTGATGTCGCAAATGGATATTGGTGGCGCCATTATGGCGAAGGAAGTCGCTCACGGCCGCGTGGTCACCGTGCGGGTAGACGGCATGACGTTTCTGCGTCCGGTTGCGGTTGGCGACGTGGTGTGCTGCTACGCGCGCTGCGTTAAGCGCGGCAATACGTCGGTGACGATCAATATCGAAGTGTGGGTGAAGAAGGTGTCATCAGAGCCGATTGGTCAGCGCTATAAAGCGACCGAGGCGCTGTTTATCTACGTCGCGGTCGACCCGTCGGGGAAACCGCGCGCCATTCCAGCTGCATAATCACAGGCCCGGCATTCGCCGGGCCTGCTGCATTCAGAGGAAACCCAGCACCTTCAAAACGAAGTAGCCGATCACAATCACGATAATCGGCAGAATATAGAGCGGGAAAAACTGCACGAAAATGGTATGACGCGGCACCTCGACGCGCGCTTCCAGCGCTTCACGGCTCAGCCCCTCCGCCCCTTTCGCCTTCTCCAGAATCAGCTGATCGTTCACCCCTTCGCGCAGATACTTCGCCTGACGCGCCATCCGCGCGCCGGAGTCCTGCAGCGCCAGCGCCACGAAAATGAGCGCGAAGATAATCCAGAACAGGATGTTCAGGCCGTTATGGAAGTCCAGCTGCGGCGAGTTGTACCAGAACAGATTCAGGAATGGCGTATTGAAGCGCATCATCTCGACCATCACGTGGACAAAATCCATCATCACGGCATCGATTCCCGGCTGCTTAGCGCTGTGTTCGTACATGAATTTCAGCACGGAAATCAGCGTAGAGATAAGCGCAGGTATAAAAATGACCCACCCGGCAATACGCTTGAGGATGGCAATGCGTCCAGCTTGTTGATACGTCATGGGTTCCCCTTGTTAAGACGCTTACTCTCGGGCTAAGTGCTTATTAAGTCTACCTGCTGAAGGTGACTTTCGCCCGACTTTACGCGCGATATGATATACCATTAACCGGCATTCGTTACCCTTAAGGAGAGGTAGTTATGTCCACCGAGCGTCAAATACGCGCCGCTATTTTCGATATGGATGGATTACTGATCGATTCCGAGCCGCTGTGGGACCGTGCCGAGCACGAAGTGCTGAGCGAACTGGGCGTCGATTTTACCCGTCGTCACGAACTTCCCGATACCCGCGGTCTCCGTATCGATCTGGTGGTCGATCTGTGGTTCGGCCAGCAGCCGTGGAGCGGCCCGGATCGCGCCGCCGTGGTCGAGATGATGATTGCCCGCGTGATTTCGCTGGTTGAGCAGACGCGCCCGCTGCTGCCTGGGGTGCCTGAAGCCATCGCCCTGTGTAAAGCGCAGGGACTGAAAGTGGGCCTCGCCTCGGCCTCTCCGCTGTACATGCTGGAAAAAGTGCTGGCCATGTTCGGTCTGCGCGAGCAGTTTGACGCGCTGGCCTCCGCCGAAAAACTGGCCTACAGCAAACCGCATCCGCTGGTGTACCTGAACTGCGCGAGCGCGCTGGGCGTCGACCCGCTGTGCTGCGTGGCGCTGGAGGATTCGGTGAACGGGATGATCGCCAGCAAGGCCGCGCGGATGCGCTCGATCGTTGTCCCGGCGGCGGAAAGCCAGCTCGACCCGCGTTTTGCCCTCGCCGACGTGAAGCTGCCGTCACTGGCGTTGCTCACTCGCGAAAATTTGTGCGGCTAATCATGATGCGGGCAGCTATTGTGCCCGCAAATGCCAACCCAATCATAAAAATGAAACGCTGTTTTATTTTTATTTGAATTTTCCCTCGCGCCCTTCTATGCTTTAGCCCTGTAGGTCATCTCATAACGATAAAAACCGTATACAGGGGTCGAAATGATTCTTCATGCTTTCAATCTGCAAGGTAAAGTCGCACTCGTCACCGGCTGCGATAAAGGTCTCGGTCAGGGTATGGCGCTGGGGCTGGCGGAAGCCGGATGCGATATCGTCAGCGTTAGCCGCAGCATTCCGCAGGAAACCGCAGAAAAAGTGGCGGCGCTCGGCCGTCGGATGTTCGCTATTCAGGCCGACCTGAGCCAGCCTGACGCCATCGCCGATATCGTCCCTGCCGCCGTTGCCGCCGCAGGGCGCATTGATATCCTGGTTAACAACGCCGGCACCATTCGTCGCGAAGATGCGCTGACCTTCAGCGAAAAAAACTGGGACGACGTGATGAACCTCAACCTGAAGTCGGTCTTCTTCCTCTCCCAGGCAGTGGCGAAACAGTTCCTGCAACAGGGTAGCGGCGGGAAAATTATCAATATTGCATCGATGCTCTCTTTCCAGGGAGGTATTCGTGTGCCATCCTACACCGCCTCAAAAAGCGGCGTATTAGGCATCACCCGCCTGCTGGCCAACGAATGGGCCCAGCACGGCATCAACGTGAACGCCATTGCCCCAGGCTATATGGCCACCAACAACACCCAGCAGCTGCGCGACGATGCCGATCGCAGCAAAGAAATTCTCGACCGTATTCCCGCTGGCCGCTGGGGTACGCCGGACGATCTCAAAGGCCCGGTGGTGTTCCTCGCCTCCCCGGCCTCTGACTATATTAATGGCTACACGGTAGCCGTGGACGGCGGCTGGCTGGCGCGTTAATTTTTGACAAAGAGTTACACTGTAACCTCTTCCGCCTACTGTATAAAAACCCTATACTGTATGAATTCACAGATTAATGGGTTTTATCATGACGGCGGAAGGACATCTCCTTTTTTCTATCGCCTGCGCGGTATTTGCGAAAAATGCCGAACTGACGCCGGTCCTGGCGCAAGGAGACTGGTGGCACATTGTGCCGTCGGCGATACTGACCTGTCTGCTTCCGGACATCGACCACCCGCGCTCTTTTCTTGGGCAGCGGCTGAGCTGGCTGTCGAAACCCATTGCCCGCATGTTTGGCCACCGGGGTTTTACCCACAGCCTGCTCGCCGTCTTTGCTGCGCTCACCCTTTTCTATCTGAAAGTGCCGGACAGCTGGATCGTCCCCGCCGACGCCGTACAGGGGATGGTGCTGGGCTATCTGAGCCATATTCTCGCCGACATGCTTACGCCCGCGGGCGTGCCGTTGCTGTGGCCGTGCCGCTGGCGCTTCCGTTTGCCGATCCTTGCGCCGCGCAAAGGCAATCAGCTTGAGCGCGTGCTGTGCATGGCGCTGTTCGCCTACGCGGTGTTTATGCCGCAGTCGCTGCCGGAAAACAGCGCCGTGCGCTGGTCATCATCGATGATCAATCTGCTGCAAACCGACTTCAATCGCTTTATTCATCGCCGCACTGAGCAATAATTCGGCGAAGATCGCATTTTTGGCATAATCAATTCCATTTGGATATAAGCGTACCATTTCAGTTCTGTTAACCTTCTCACATCCAGACAAATCTTTACGGGTTTGTCCTAAAAAGACACCCGCCGCGGCAGCCAAAACATCGCCGCGGACGGCGTGAAAAATACTTCAGGAGAACGGGGATGAACTTTCCATTAGTCGCGAACGTAATTGTGTTCGCCGTATTGCTGCTGGCGCTGGCGCAAACGCGCCACAAGCAGTGGAGCCTGGCCAAAAAAGTGCTGGTCGGCCTGGTTATCGGTGTGGTCTTTGGCCTGGCGCTGCAGCTGATCTATGGCTCTGACAGCAAAGTGCTGAAGGACTCTATCCAGTGGTTTAACGTGGTCGGTAACGGCTATGTACAGCTGCTGCAAATGATCGTCATGCCGCTGGTCTTCGCCTCCATTCTGAGCGCGGTAGCCCGTCTGCATAACGCCTCTCAGTTGGGTAAAATCAGCGTGCTGACCATCGGCACCCTGCTGTTCACCACGCTGATTGCCGCACTGGTCGGCGTGCTGGTGACCAACCTGTTTGGCCTGACCGCAGAAGGTCTGGTTCAGGGTACCGCCGAAACCGCGCGTCTCAACGCCATCCAGAGCAACTATGCGGGCAAGGTCGCCGACCTGAGCGTGCCGCAGCTGCTGCTGTCGTTTGTGCCGAAAAAACCGTTTGCGGACCTCACGGGCGCTAACCCAACCTCGATCATCAGCGTTGTTATCTTCGCCGCGTTCCTGGGTGTGGCTGCGCTGAAGCTGCTGAAAGATGACGAGCCGAAAGGCCAGCGCGTGCTGACCGCTATCGACACGCTGCAGGGCTGGGTGATGAAGCTGGTGCGTCTGGTGATGCAGCTGACGCCGTACGGCGTACTGGCGCTGATGACCAAAGTGGTCGCCGGTTCTAACCTGCAGGACATTATCAAGCTGGGTAGCTTTGTGGTTGCGTCCTACCTTGGCCTGCTGATTATGTTTGTGGTGCACGGCATTCTGCTGGGCGTTAACGGCGTCAGCCCGCTGAAGTACTTCCGCAAAGTCTGGCCGGTGCTGACCTTTGCCTTTACCAGCCGCTCCAGCGCCGCGTCTATCCCGCTGAACGTTGAAGCGCAGACTCGCCGTCTGGGCGTACCGGAATCCATTGCCAGCTTCTCCGCGTCCTTTGGTGCGACCATCGGGCAGAACGGCTGTGCGGGCCTTTACCCGGCAATGCTGGCAGTGATGGTAGCGCCGACCGTGGGCATTAACCCGCTGGATCCGCTGTGGATTGCCACTCTGGTTGGTATGGTGACCATCAGCTCCGCAGGTGTTGCGGGCGTGGGCGGCGGCGCGACCTTTGCCGCGCTGATCGTGCTGCCAGCGATGGGTCTGCCGGTCACGCTGGTGGCGCTGCTGATTTCCGTGGAACCGCTGATTGATATGGGCCGTACCGCGCTGAACGTGAGCGGTTCAATGACCGCCGGTACCCTGACCAGCCAGTGGTTGCGTCAGACCGATAAAGACGTGTTAAACAGCGAAGAGGATGCCGAACTGGCGCATCGCTAAAAGTAGCCCGGCCGAGCGAAAGCGACGCCGGGAGCCTTACTGCCCTCCGGGCGACAAAAAGCCGCTGAGTAAAATCAGCGGCTTTCTTTTATGCGTCAAGCTCCCCTTCCTGGCGCATCTGCACCGCCCAACGCTGGGCCGATTCCGGGATACTGAACGCCTGCGAACGACGAAACGCGTTGCCCATCAGCACAAACGCCACATACTTACCGCGCAACAGCCAGACGTCGCGAAAGCCTTCAACCTTCACGGCATGGTCGGGTGGAGCGGGTTCGGTGCGCGGTACATAGCTGATTATCTGCCGATTTTGTTGGCGAAGCGGTTTCATAAGCAGTTCAATTCACAATCAATAATGACAAAAGCAGGAAACCCTTATGATAGCAGGATTCCCGGGCGATCGTCATACACAAAAAAGCCCGGCAGGATCGCTGCCGGGCAAAGGGTTGAGGGGTAAAAACAATCGATTACACGTCGCGGTATGTGCCGAGACGATAGCCTCGTTCCGCAATGGCGTATTTCAGCGAGGCGGAGGTCAGGACATCCAGCTCCGCCAGCCGTGGGTAGCAATAGGCGCTGCCCATAATGGTGTTGTCGACAAATGCCGGGTGACACATCATTTCCAGCGAGGCTTCGCCGCGGGCGGTCGAGGCATCAAGCGCCTGCAGGAACAGGGCTTCAGAAACAGCGTCACCATAAAACTCGCTGCTAAACCCTTCGCTGCTGCGCAGCCCTTCCGGGATGGCAAACGGGTACGGGATAGTGCGGTCAATACGCAGCGCGATGCCCTTAGATTGCGCAAACTCCGCCATCAGCGGGAAGATCTGCGGGATCATATGCACATGGTGGTGACTGTCAAAATGCGTCGGCTCAGCGTCAAACAGGTCGACAAACCGCTGATACTGGTACGCCAGCTCGCGCGCAATTTCGTCCAGCGGCAGCGCATCTTCCTCGGCCACCTGCCAGATCCACTTACCGAGCTTGCCCTCACGGGCCAGTCCCGGCATCGGCGTCAGCGGTTCACCCAGCGTCAGCACAAAGTGCATGCCCACCGCCAGCTCAGGCGTACGGCGGCTCAGCTGAGCCGCGTGGTCGATAGCCGCGCCGTTAACCAGCGCGGTGGTAGACGTGACCAGTCCGTTCTTACAGGCGTCGAGGATGCCGTAGTTCTGCCCTTTACTCAGGCCAAAATCGTCGGCGTTCACGATTAACAAACGTTCCATCATGCCTCCTGTCACTGTTTCAGTTTCTCCACGGTGGCAGCGAAGTTCGGCAGCCATTTTTCATGGGCCAGAATCAGTTCGCGCGCCAGAATCTCTGCATCTTTATCAGAGTGGATCAGCGGGCTTAAGTTCAGTGCCAGCAGCACGTCGTTAAAATCACCGCTGATTGCCGCCTTGCTGGCCGCGATTTCAAAGCCTTTGATGGTGTGGATCAGGCCCAGCATTTTTTCATCGAAATGGGTGACGCGCGGATGCGGTTTCGCACCGTCGCGGCCCAGAATGGAGGTGACTTCAATCGCCCAATCCGCCGGAATGTTGTCGATATGGCCGTGATGCGGAATATTCACGTAGTGTTCAGTCTGCTTATCGTTGTAGATAGCGTTGATCACTTCACAGGCCGCGTCGGAGTAATACGCCCCGCCGCGCTGCTCCAGCTCTTTCGGCTTCACGTTCAGGTCAGGGTTTTTGTACAGCTCGAACAGCTGTTTCTCGACCTTCTGCACCACCTGCGCACGCGCGCCGCCTTTGTAGTACTCGCCCATTTCGATAGCCAGCATCTCTTTCTGCTTGAAATAGTACAGCAGGTAAGAGCACGGCAGCAGGTTCAGGGAACGCAGCAGGCCTTCGCTAAACGGCATATCGAAGATGTTTTTCACAGTGTTGGCCGACAGCGTACCGGAGGCAACGCCGTCCAGCAGTTCCGCAAAGCGGGACTCACCGTTGACCAGCACGTCGCGCACGAACACCATGTGGTTGAGGCCGAACAGGTCGATGGAAAGATCGTCTTTCTCGCTCAGGCGCAGCACGTCGGTGAAGAACATCTTCATGCCGATTGGAATGTTGCACACGCCGATAAAGCGTTTGAAGTTGGTATGGCGGTAAACCGCTTCGGTCACCATCCCTGCCGGGTTGGTAAAGTTGATCACCCACGCGTTCGGGCACACTTCTTCCACATCTTTAATGATGTCGAAAATCACCGGACTGGTGCGCAGGCCTTTAAACAGGCCGCCAGCGCCGTTGGTTTCCTGGCCCAGGTAACCGTGGCTCAACGGGATACGTTCATCTTTCTCACGGGCTTTGAGCTGACCTACGCGCAGCTGCGTGGTCACAAAGTCGGCACCCTGGAGCGCTTCGCGGCGATTCAGCGTCTTATAGACCTTCATCGGCACGCCGGCTTTTTCCACCATACGCTGGCACAGCGCATGAATAATATCCAGCTTCTCCTGGCCATCTTCCACATCCACCAGCCACAGTTCAGTGACCGGCAGTTCGTGATAACGTTTGAGAAAACCTTCCAGCAATTCCGGCGTATAGCTGCTACCACCACCAATTGTGACGACTTTTAATTTCTGGCTCATCTCTTTCTCCCTCGTGATCCACAAGTTAAACGTGGGTTACCCTCCACATTATGCGTGGATAGTTAAAGTCTTTAATTCAGAGCTGCGGAAATTATTCCACAGCGCGTTATTTGATAAACGTCAGCTGCTTGCGATAATTGCTTGGCGTGAATGAAGTCAGCTTTTTGAACGTTTTAATAAACAAACTTGGGCTGCTATATCCAGACTCATAAGCAATATCGGTTACCGAGTAGTTGGTTATTTCCAGCTGTTTTTTGGCAAAGTTGATACGGATATCATTAATAATCTGCATCGGCGTTTTTCCATAGTAGCGCTGGGTTGCTCGGGTTAAATACTCCTGGGTCTTCCCGGATAACTCGACCATATTTTCCAGCGCACCTTCACCAAATTTTAATTTATCGTGCATAGCTTCGACGGTGGATTTTAACCACGGTGGCGTAACGTCCTGCGCCTGTTCTTCGCGATAATGGCGTAAGCGATTAATCACGTAGAAGGAAACCAGCTCAATAAACTCGTCAAATTCCGTTTCGCGAAAATGCAGCGATGAAATAACCGACTCAATGTAGCTAAGAAACGTGCTTTTAATCGAATAGACTTGTGATGCAACCAGCGCAAACGGAACCAGCGACTGATAGTGGGTATCGAAGAAATCTTTGCTGATCCCGACGTTAAGGATTCGCGTTGCACCAAACTCGTAGAAGCTCTGGTGATGCGACCCCATTGGGATGAAGACAAAGTCTCCGCGCTCCAGCATAACCCGTTTGCCGTTTATCTCCTGATAATAGCGCCCGGTCAGTACGATGGTGAACTCGTAGTAGTCGTGCTGGTGCAGCCCGCTGATGCTTTCCGTTTTGTTGTAGATGAAGACATGAAAATTCTTACCGTTAAAGAGCTGCTGTTCTCGGGCGGTGTTGATTTCCATGGTGATCATCTTAGGTTGCCTCATAGGGAAAAGCCTATTGTACCTTCTCGTGAAGTTCGATCAATTCAGCAACCAGCTCGCGCGCTAACATTGACGTCATAAGATGATCCTGCGCATGAACCAGCACCAGGCTGACCTTCATGCGCCCTTCGCCTTCATCGCTTTCAATCAGCTGCGTCTGCACGCGGTGCGCTTCGCTGAGCGCTACGCGGGACTGCTCCATCGTCGCCTTCGCGGTTTCGAAATCGCCCTGCTTGGCCTGCTTCAGTGCGGTGTATGCCAGGCTACGCGCCTGCCCTGAGTTGATAATCAGGCCCATCACCACTTCTTCAAGATCGTTTTCCTGCACGTCCTCAGCAACCACATTATCCAGATCGAACATACCTATTCCTTTTTTGTTGAGGGCGGTATGGAGACGCTCTCCATACCGCATTGGCATTAGAATTTCAGCGCTTCAGCGATGTCTTCTTCGCTTTCTTCTTCTTCAATGGTGGCCTGTGCTTTGTTCGAGATAATCACGAACGGCAGGTAAACCAGCGTCGCAATACCCAGGTTGAACAGTGCCAGAATCAGTGCCGCTACGCTGCCGTTGGTGTTAAAGAACGCACCCAGACCGGTCGGCATGGTCCACGGCGCCACGTTAGTGATCGGCGGGATAATCCCTAAGGTGTACGCGGTCATGGTGATCGCGGCCAGCAGCGGCTGAATCAGGATGAACGGGATGAACATCACCGGGTTCATGATGATCGGCAGACCAAACAGAATCGGTTCGTTAATCTGGAACAGGCCTGACGGCAGCGCCAGTTTCGCAACCTGACGGTGATCTTCACGGCGAGAGGCGATGAAGATAGCGATGATCAGACCCAGCGTCGCACCGGTACCGCCCAGGAAGATGTAGGAGTCGAGCATCGGCTTCGCCCACATGTGGAACTGGTGGCCAGCGGCAACCGCGGCTTCAACCGAACCGTACTGCTGGTACAGCGAGATGTTTTCCAGCGCCCACGGGGTCATGATGCCGCTGTCCAGCGCGGAGAGCGCCAGAGAACCGTGCACACCAAAGAACCACAGCTGCGAGGTGAAGATAACGTAAGCCCAGCCCACAACGTGACCCATAGAGGCCAGCGGCGTAGAGATGGTGTCCATGATGATCTGGTGGAAGTTGGTGCCCCAGTGCGTCAGCGCCCAGGAGACAATCCCCATAATGGACAGAATAATAAAGCCAGGGATAACCGCCGAGAACGAGCGGGAAACGGAACCCGGTACGCTATCCGGCAGGCGGATAACCCAATTGCGGCGCACCACAAAGGTAAACATTTCCGCGACAACCAGGCCAATGACGATACCCGAAATAATGTTCGCCCCGCCTAACCAGTTGGCCCCTACCGCATAGGCTTCGCCCACGCTGTACGGCGTCACGGTCATAAACGCGGCGATAGCAATTAAGCCAGCGGCCATCGGGTCAACTTTGCGCTCTTCCGCTAACGCTGAGCCGATAAAGAAAGGCGCCATCAGCGACATAATGCCTAAGGTACCGTTATAAACGTTACCGCCGATGGCTTTAAAGCCGTTAAGTGTTTCAATGGTTGAAGCATCCAGACGAATGCCCATGGAATAGAAGAATGAACCTTCGCCAAAGCTCAGAAAAACGTTGTTAATTAATACGAACATGGCCCCCGCAAGGGTCAGCGGCATTAATTTAATAAAACCGTTTTTAATTGCGTTAACGTGTGGCTGCTTTCCTATTTTAACAGCAAAAGGAAGGAGTACCTTTTCAAGCGAATCGATCACTTTACTCATAGAAAAATACCCTTAAAAGACCGCAAATCATATTGCGGCGATTAAATATGAAATAACTCTTTGACGGGAAAAATAATAAAATTACTGCGCAGCTGACTTCTTAATCGCAGCAACAGCTGCTTTTAACACACCTAAACCATCTACTTTGCCGTAGAGGGTGGAATCGATCACCTCAACCGGCTTATTCGGTAAAATCTTTTTAATATCGTTTAGCATGTAGGCAATCTGAGGGCCGAGTAAAACAACGTCAGCCTGCGGTCCTTTTTCCGCGGCAAAGGTCTCAGAAAATGCTTCAATAACGACCGGAACTTCATATTTCTCAGCCTGCGCTCGCATTTTGGAGACCAGTAATGAAGTGGACATGCCTGCAGAACAAAATAGATAGATATGTTTCTTTTCCATTCACGCTTCCTCAACTTGTGAAATCTGTCATCACCGGGCGATGTTCCATGTGCCCACTACCCTCGTATGTAACAGATGAGTTATCTTCTGTTTATGCATTGAGTATACGGCAACATTTTGTCTACCGATAATTCCTGAGGGCCGAAAATTGTCTCTCATTGACCTCCCGTTTTGACTACCTTCACACTTTGCTCAAAATAATTCGCGACAAGAAATAAGCATCAGATCTGATAAAAAAGCCCGACGCTAAGGTCGGGCTTTCGTAGAGGTCCAACAAACACACGATTATTTCTTAGGAGCCTGCGGATCGGAATCGTACTCGGCGCAGGTCTGATAGCCGGAGTTAATCACATGGCCAGTGTCGTCCAGCGCCACGAAGTAGGTTTCAGCTTTACCATCTCGTTGACCCAGGATATAGGTCTGGCAGGTGCCGCGCGCATGGATCATGCTCACTTCAGATGACGGCTTACCGGCCACCTGCATTACCTGAGATCGGCTCATCCCTTTTTTCACATCCTTCACCACCGGCTGCGTAAATTGGTCTGTCGTACGATCGTACGCAGTACACCCAGCCAGCATTGCCAACGCAGCGGCGGCACCCAGAAGCCCAACGACGTTCTTATTCATGTTCCCTCTCCTTTCGTTCGATGTTTTTTAAGCCTGGAATAAATATTGCTATTTATCAACCGATACGCCGAAATCAACGCCGTAAATGCGATGAATCGGATTTATTTACCGCAGTCAAAACTGTGATCCTTGTCGTTTTACCGTCAAAGAGGTAGCTTTAACACTTTGTTCTGATGGGCTATCGACAGGGCTGGCACACACATTCCGGAGGGGTGAATGGCACTACAACAAGAGATTATTCAAGCGCTCGGCGCAAAACCACAGATTGATGTACAGGCAGAGATCCGCCGCAGCGTGGATTTCCTCAAGACGTACCTCAAAACCTATCCGTTTATCAAATCACTGGTGTTAGGGATCAGCGGCGGCCAGGACTCGACCCTGACCGGTAAGCTGTGCCAGCAGGCTATTAATGAACTGCGGGCGGAAGGCGGCGACAGCGCGCTACAGTTTATCGCCGTGCGCCTGCCCTACGGCGTGCAGGCTGACGAACAGGATTGTCAGGATGCCATCGCGTTCATCCAGCCGGATCGCGTGTTGACGGTGAATATTAAAGGCGCGGTGCTGGCCAGTGAACAGGCGCTGCGCGAAGCGGGCATTGAGCTCAGCGACTTTGTTCGCGGCAATGAAAAAGCCCGCGAACGGATGAAAGCACAGTACAGCATTGCGGGCATGACCCACGGTGTGGTGGTCGGCACCGACCACGCGGCGGAAGCGATCACCGGTTTCTTCACCAAATACGGCGACGGCGGCACCGACATCAACCCGATCTTCCGTCTCAATAAACGCCAGGGCAAACAGCTGCTGGCCGCCCTCGGCTGCCCGGAGCACCTTTATAAGAAAGCGCCAACCGCCGACCTCGAAGACGATCGCCCTTCTCTGCCGGACGAAGTCGCGCTGGGCGTGACCTACGATAATATTGACGATTATCTGGAAGGCAAAACCCTGGCGCCGGATCTGGCGAAAACCCTCGAAGGCTGGTATCTGAAGACCGAGCACAAGCGCCGTCCGCCGATTACCGTGTTTGATGATTTCTGGAAGAAATAAAGAAAAAACCGCCGGAGCTGCCCATAGCCCTTTGGCATTTATGAGCAACTCCGGCGGTCTTAAAACAGGGTGCCGAGTGGATTATTCGGCAGGCGCAGCAGGCATTTTACCTTCTGGCGCTTTGTGTTCTGTCAGACGCTTCTCAAAATTGGCATTAAACTGTTTTTTCTGTTCCGGTGTTAAGATGTTGTAAATCTTGTTCTGGGTTTCCAGACGGGACAGCATCATGTCTTTATGCTGCGCTTCCATCTTCGTAATCTGCGCTTCAGCTTTCGCTTTGTCGAAGCTGTCGCTGGCAATCAGATCATGCATCGCACGCATCTCTTCCTGCGGCGGACGTTTCATGTGTTCGCGGCGGTCTTTCATAATGTCGCGAATCTGCTGTTTCTGCGCATCGGTCAGGTTCAGCCCCTGGAACATCATGTCGTGACGCGGGCCCATTTTGCCTTTGTGATGATGCATCATCTTACCGGCCGGCTGCGTCGCATCGGTGGTGGTGGTAGAAGTGGTATCCGCAGCGTGCGCCAGATTAGCCGCGCCCAGAGCCAGAGTAGAAGCAACAAACAGTGCAGTTAATTTTTTCATCATCAATTCCTTACTTTCAGTTATTCTGACGGCGCATTGCCGTGTTGACGAGATTAACTTTACGGGGTTTATCGTCAATTAGTCAGAGCATGCGTAAAACAATGAAAGTGTAAAAAACGATTTCGCGCCAATTATGAGGAAATTAAGGATAAACTGTGGAGAGTTGCAACAAAAATACTCAACACACTGATTAAGAAGAGATTTTGAAGAAGTATAAAGCAGACGTGTTTATTAATAAAGCAATATTCCAGGAATAATCCGTAATATTTCACGAGAACAATAATAAAAAGCCGCAACATGATGATGTGCGGCTTGTTATTTATATCGCAGGCGGGCAACGCGCTAACATCAGACCGGCACGCAGCCCCAGCGCCACGTCAGGATTGGGGAACAGAACATACTCACAGGCCGACTCCACCACGTAGCGGGTGTCACCGTCCTCTGCCAGCAGCGTCCCCTTCACAAACGGCGTGAAGTTCAGCGTCTGCGCCGACATATGTAGCCGGAACGCGGCGCTGCGGCGGGTAATCTGCTGCACGACCCGATAATAAAGCGGCGCGGTCGGCGCGCCACCGCCCAACTCGCCCGCCAGCAGATTCGCCAGCTGCCGTTCCGCCAGCGCAAACTGGCTCAGGCTGTTTTGCCCAAACGGCCGCGCTTTGCCCAGCTCTAGCGTGCAGGCCAGCGCGCCAAAGGTTTCGCTGGTGAAATGGGTAAAGGTGCCCCCCGGGGCCTGATGAAACACCAGCGCCTGTAGCCCCGCCGACCCCAGCCAGCGTAAAAAATCCGGATCCCACGACGATTCGCGCGCGGGCAGCACGCCAAAGCGGGGATGGTGTGAGCCGCGAATGGCGGTATGCATATCAAGGTGCCAGCGCGTTTCCGCCGGGCAACGCTGGTAAAACGCCGCCACCGTCTGCTCAAGGCTGGCAGCGCGGACCGTTTCATCGCTGACCGGGAAATGACGCCAGCGGGCGCCGAACATGCGGTTCAGGTCGCTGTGCAGATAGCGTTTATTATCACGCAGCGCCGGCGGGTTACCCAACACCACCAGCAGGTGCCAGCGCAGCGCCTGCTGGCCGCCGATCAGTGCAGCCAGCAGGTTGTCGAGTATTTCGACCGGCGCGGTTTCGTTGCCGTGGATCCCCGCCGACAGCACCATCGCCCGCGAACAGGGATGATGAGGGGTGAGCTGCAAGACGCCCACCTCGCGCCACTCCCAGTGAAAATTCGCCGTGTCGCCCTCGGGCTGCGGCGGCAGCTTACCCGCCAGCGTCAACGCCAGAAACTGTTTCATGCCGCCTCCTTAACGCTGAAAAGGGTAGATCGACCCCAATTGCAAAATTTGCGTCAGGCGGTCCAGCGCTTCGCGCCCTTCCACCAGCAGCTGTGGGTCGGCAAGATCCGCCTGCGTAAGACGGTCGCGGTAAAAGCAGTCAACCCAATCATTGAGGGTGGCGAAAAGCGTGTCGTTCATCATCACCGCCGGATTCACCGCCCGACGCTCGACGTCAGTCAGCACTACCCGCAGGCGCAGGCAGGCCGGGCCGCCGCCGTTGGCCATGCTTTCACGCAGGTCGAATACCTTCAGTTCGTCAATCGGATTATCCTGCGCCAGCAGCGTATTGAGATAGCGCCAGACGCGAGGGTGCGCCTGCGCTTCGCCCGGCAGCACCAACAGCATGCTGCCGTCGGACTTGCTCAGCAGCTGGCTGTTAAACAGATAGGTTGCCACCGCCTCGGCAACCGTCACCTGCGAGGCCGGAACCTCTATCGGCATAAACCCCGGCACCTTGTGCGCCAGCTGGCGCAGCAGCGCAGGCTGGTCGACAAACGCCTGTTCGTGGCAAAAGAGCACCTGCCGGTTGCTGACCGCAATCACATCATTGTGAAACACGCCCTGGTCAATCACCTGTGGGTTTTGCTGCGCGAAAATTACCTGATTTGGGTTTAGCTGATTGAGCCGTGCCACCGCCTCGCTGGCGGCGCGCGTCTGCCGTGCCGGATAGCGCTGCGGCGCACTGCAGGCCAGCGAATCGCGGCCATAGATAAACAGCTGCGTGCCCGGCTGGCCGTACTCACGCCCCAGTCGGTTGTGGTTAGCCGCCCCCTCATCCCCCATCGCCGCCACCGACGGCAGCGGGCCGTGCACGGCAAAATGTTCGGGGTCGGCAAAGATCGCATTCAGCGTCGCCAGCGTCGTCGGGGCTTCGCTGGCGCGGTGTAGCAAGCTGCTCAGGTTGGCGACCGTCAAATGGACTTTGCCATCCAGCGCGTCCGCCGAGGGGCACACCGTGGCGGCGTTAGCCACCCACATCGCCGACGCCGAGCTGGCGGCGCTCAGCAGGTCCGGGGCCTGTGCGGCGGCCTTCGCCAGCACCTGCTCGTCACGCCCGCTGAAGCCAAGCTGACGCAGGAGCATCAGATTGGGGCGTTCCTGCGGCGGGATCACGCCTTGCGGGAAACCGGCATCCGCCAGCGCCTTCATTTTCAGCAGCCCCTGCTTCGCCGCCCGCTGCGGGTTCGAAATCTGATACTGGTTGCGGGTCGAGGCCTCATTGCCAAACGACAGCCCGGCGTAGTGGTGTGTCAGCCCCGGCAGGCCGTCAAAGTTCACCTCCCAGGCGTTCATGACGGCACCTCACGCTGGAAGTCCAGCCCCGGGTTGAGCGTTGCGGGCAAGGTAGCCGTCGGCGCTTCCAGGCTCGCCATCGGCCACGCGCAATAATCAGCGGCGTACCAGGCCCCCGGACGATGGTTGCCGGAAGCGCCGACGCCGCCAAACGGCGCGATGCTGGCCGCCCCGGTTAGCGGTTTATTCCAGTTCACGATACCGGCCCGCGCTTCCAGCAGCAGACGGTCAAATTTATCCCGTTCCGGCGAAATCAGCCCGCAGGACAAGCCGTAGCGCGTGGCGTTGGCTAGCGCGATAGCCTGGTCGAAATCGTCATAGCGCCAGACCCCCAGCAGCGGCCCAAACACCTCTTCATCGGCAATGTCATGGGCTTCGCTAAGTTCGACAATCCCCGGCGTCAGCAGCGAGGTGCCAGGCTGCAACAGGCGCGGCGTCAGCAATGTCACGCCTCCGCGTTCCACCTGCATCTGCCAGGCCTGATACACCCGCTCCGCCGCCTGCACCGAGATCAGCCCACCGATAAACGGCTGCGGTTCGGCATCCCAGGCGGCGGGGATAATGCGTCCACTCACCTCTACCAGCCGCTGTAAAAAGGCATCACCCAGCGCGCCGCGCTTCACCAGCAGCCGACGGGCGCAGGTACAGCGCTGCCCGGCGGTAATAAAGGCCGACTGAATAGTCAGGTGCACGGCGGCGTCAATATCGACGGGTTCATCAACAATCAGCGGGTTGTTGCCGCCCATTTCCAGCGCCAGCATTTTCTGCGGTTGCCCTGCCAGCTGGCGATGCAGATGAAAACCGGTGGCGGAACTGCCGGTAAACAGGACTCCGTCGAGCCCCGGCTGCACGCTCAGCGCCTCGCCGGTCTCGCGGCCGCCCTGCACCAGATTCAGTACGCCCGGGGGTAACCCGGCCTGCTCCCAGAGTTTGACCACCGCCTGCGCGCAGTCCGGTGCCAGCTCGCTAGGCTTAAACACCAGCGTGTTTCCCGCCAGCAGCGCGGGCACGATATGCCCGTTTGGCAGATGACCGGGGAAATTATAGGGGCCGAAAACCGCCAGCACGCCGTGCGGACGATGGCGCAAGGTTGCCGCGCCGTCGACCATCCCGGCGTGACTTTCACCGGTCCGGCTGTGGTAAGCCTTCACCGAAATGGCTATTTTGTTGACCATCGCCGCCACCTCGGTCGCCGCCTCCCAGCGGGGTTTAGCAGTCTCGCGGGCGATAGTTTCCGTCAGCGCCGCCTTGTTGGCCTCCAGCAGCCCGGCAAACGCGTCAACGATCTGCTGGCGTTCATTGAACGTGCGCTTAGCCCAGCCGGGAAATGCGCGACGCGCGGCGCTTACCGCCGACTCTACCTGCAGCGCGCTGGCATCGTGCCCCTGCCACACCGTTTCTCCGCTCACCGGGTTAGCGCGTTGCCGCCGCGGCCCGCCGCCGACCAGCCACTCTCCGTTTATCCATAGGCTCATACTTTTTTCTCCTCAGGGCACAGGCGTACCAGGCGAACCGCATCGCCCGGATGGCAGTTCAGGGCATCCAGCTGTTCGGCATTCAGGGTCAGCGTTTCACACGCCGGGTCGGCGTGCACCAGCATGGCGCGATAGTGCTGATACTGTTCATTTGCCACTACGCACAGCGGCAGTTGATCGCTACCCGGCGCACCTTCTGCGACCGTCACCAGCCGGCTTTTACGCACCGCCCGCACCCGGTCGATTTCGCACTCCAGCGTCGGGCCGCCGTCAAAGATGTCGACGTAATCGCGATAGCGGAAGCCCTCTTTTTCCAGCACCGCCCGGGCGGGCGCGGTTTGTGGGTGTACCTGGCCAATGACCGCGCGTGCTTCTGCACTCAGAAAATCGGTATAGATCGGGTGTTTCGGCATCAGCTCGGCGATAAACGCCTTCTGTCCGGTACCACACAGGTAATCGGCGCGAGCAAACTCCATCGAGAAGAAACGCTTGCCCAGACTTTCCCAGAACGGCGAGTAGCCATGCTCGTCGATAACGCCGCGCATCTCGGCCACGACTTTATGGTTGAAGCGGTCGCGGAAGGCGGCCATAAACAGAAAGCGCGATGACGACAGCAGATGACCGTTGCTCTCTTTCCGCCACGCCGGGTCAAGAAACAGCGTACAAAGCTCGCTGCTGCCGGTGTGGTCGTTGGTCAGAAACAGCGTCGGCAACGCGTTATAGACGTTAAGCTCTTTCGAGGCGTGGACCAGCGTGCCAACCCGATAGTTGTACCAGGGATCGTTAATGCCCACCGCGACTTCAATGGCGCACACCCCCACAACCGCGCCGCTGCGGGTATCTTCCAGCACGAACACGTATCCTTGATCGCCGCGCGGCAAGGTGCCCTGCCAGGTGGCCTGCGAGCGGGCAATGCGCGCCGCCAGCGTCTGTTCATCGGCGGGCAGTGAGGTCAGCCCGCCGCCCGTTTCCCCTGCCAGAGTTAAGAGGCCGGGCAGATCGGCAGCCCCCACCGGACGGATAATCATCATGATGATTCCCCCGCAACAAAACGTTCACAGGCGGCAGCGAAGCGGTTGAGACCCAGGGTCACATCCTCTTCATTAACGATCAGCGCCGGGGCAAAACGCACCACGTTCGCTCCGGCAATCAGCACCATCAGCCCTTCTTCGGCGGCCAGTTGGCTAATCAGTTTGGCCTTGCCGGCATACTCATCGCGCAGCGCGCAGCCAATCAGCAAGCCGACGCCGCGAATCTCTTTAAACAGCCCAAATTGTGCGTTAATGGCCTGCAACCGCTCTTTAAACCACTGTTCGCGCTGCTTGACGCCGTTGAGCACCTGCGGCGTGTTGATTATCGACAGCACCTCCCCGGCCACCGCACAGGCCAGCGGGTTGCCGCCGTAGGTCGTTCCGTGGGTGCCTACCGTCATCACGCTGGCAAAGGCCTCGCTGGCCAGCAGCGCGCCAATCGGGAAGCCGCCGCCCAGAGCTTTGGCGGTGCTGAGCAGATCCGGCGTGACGCCATAGTGCATATAGGCATACAGCTCGCCGGTACGCCCCACGCCGGTCTGCACTTCGTCAAATATCAGCGCCGCATGGTGGCGGTCGCACAGCGCGCGCAGCGCCTGCAGAAACTCAAGCGATGCGGGGATCACACCGCCCTCGCCCTGAATGGGTTCGACGATCACCGCGCAGGTATCGTCGTCAATCAGCACGCGGGCAGAGTCGATGTCGTTATAGACGCCGTGACGAATGTCCGGCGGCAGCGGCGCGAAGTCCTGTGAGTAGGCAGGCTGCCCGCCCGCGGTGACGGTAAACAGCGTGCGGCCATGGAAGGCGTTTTTAAACGCCACGATGCCGCTCTTGTGGCTGCCAAACCGGTCGTGGGCAAACTTACGCGCCGTTTTCAGCGCCGCTTCGTTGGCCTCTGCGCCGGAGTTACAGAAAAAAAGGCGATCGGCAAAGGTGGCGTCAATCAGCTGTTTCGCCAGCCGCAGCGCCGGTTCGTTGGTGTAGCCGTTACCGGTATGCCAGAACTTAGCGGCCTGCTCGGTCAACGCGCGGATCATCGCCGGGTGGGCGTGCCCCAGCGCATTCACGGCAATACCGCCCGCGAAATCGATATAGCCTTTCCCTTGTTGATCCCACAGCCATGCGCCCTCACCGCGTACCGGAATAAACGGTGCCGGTGCGTAAACCGGCATCATCCACTGTTCAAAATTTTGACGGCTGATTGACTGAGACATAGCGACCTCTGCAGGTGAATAAATGGTTTAATTTGTGTTAATTATTTGAGTGCATTTCACTGTAAATGTAGATTGCACGGTTCGTGCCAGCGAGCGACAGAAGTGCATAAATGAAGTGAGATAACGGAATATCAATGAGTTACAGGATTAACCTATTCACTAAAACTGCATACAAAGTGAATATCAGTGGCATCTTGCGACGTTTGCAGGGCAAAATTAAGAAATATTATGCATCCGCAAAATATCCTTCTGGATTTGTGATCGGCTACGAAATTTATCGTAGATTTATGCCTCGCCACGGCGCAGATTGCCTCAACCTGGTGCAAATATTGCTCGGCAAGATGGCAACAACGATAAAAGAAATCGATCATACCGCCGGGCGAAGGCAGCGAGAGACGTTAAATTCTGCTACTATCCCGTCACAATTCATTCTGCAAAGTGGCGACGACTATGAAATTTGTCTCTTTTAATATCAACGGCCTGCGCGCCCGTCCTCATCAACTGCAAGCCATCGTTGAAAAGCACCAGCCCGACGTGATTGGCCTGCAGGAGACGAAGGTTCACGACGACATGTTTCCGCTGGAAGAGGTCGCTAAACTCGGCTACCACATTTTCTATCACGGTCAGAAGGGCCACTACGGCGTAGCGATACTGACCAAAGCCGAACCCGTTGCCGTTTATCGCGGCTTCCCGACCGATGACGAAGACGCCCAGCGCCGTATTATCATCGCCGAAGTGCCGTCGCCGTTTGGTAACGTCACGGTGATTAACGGCTATTTCCCGCAGGGGGAAAGCCGCGATCACGAAACCAAATTCCCGGCCAAAACCAAATTCTACCAGGATCTGCAGGACTACCTGGAAACCCGTCTGAGTAAAGAGAACCCGGTGCTGATCATGGGTGACATGAATATCAGCCCGACGGATCTCGACATCGGTATCGGTGAGGAGAACCGCAAGCGCTGGCTGCGTACCGGCAAATGTTCGTTCCTGCCGGAAGAGCGCGAGTGGATGCAGCGCCTGCTGGGCTGGGGCCTGGTGGATACCTTCCGTAATGCCAACCCGGAAACCCACGACCGCTTCTCGTGGTTTGACTATCGCTCGAAAGGCTTTGACGACAATCGCGGCCTGCGTATCGATCTGCTGCTGGCCAGCGCCCCGCTGGCGGCGCACTGCGTGGAAACCGGCATCGACTATGAGATCCGCGCGATGGAAAAACCGTCGGATCACGCGCCGGTGTGGGCGACCTTCAAGTAAGATGTGCTGTGGGTAGCCCGGACGCCGGGTTACCCAGATAATTCTGAGCAAAATCAATAAACAGGCGCTAAACTCTTGCTGGAATCGTGATTCTATAATAACGTCGCGCGCACATTTTCTTCCCGGCAGGAGGACCCCATGCAAAAGAAGTCGGTACCGCACAGCCTCTAAGCTCCTGCTGATTGTCGTGGCGATCGGCCTGCTTTTCTTTGTCGTTCACACCTTCGGTCTCATTGACCTGATAACCCATTTACGTCGTCTACAGGATACCGTGCAGGCAAGCGGTACGCTCGGTTACGCGCTGTATATCGCCCTGTTTATTCTCGCCACCGTGTGTCTACTGCCCGGCAGCCTGCTGGTGCTGGTCGGCGGCATTGTCTTTGGCCCGTGGTTAGGAACGCTGCTGTCGCTGATAGCCGCCACCGCCGCTTCGGCGCTGTCGTTTCTGCTCGCCCGCTGGCTGGGGCGCGCGCTGTTGCTGAGATACGTCGGGCATACGCGCACCTTTCAGGCCATTGAGCGTGGCATCGCGCGATCGGGGGTCGATTTTCTGATCCTCACCCGCCTGATCCCGCTGTTTCCGTACAATATCCAAAACTATGCCTACGGCTTAACCGCCATTCCCTTCTGGCCGTATACGCTGATCTCCGCGCTCACCACGCTGCCGGGGATCTGTATCTATACCCTGATGGCCAGCGAACTGGCAGCGGAGGGCGTCACCCTCGCCTTCCTGCTCAAGCTGAGCCTCGCAGGGCTGGCGCTGTTTGCGCTGGTGCAGGCGGCGAAAGGCTACGCGCGTCATAAGCGCGTCGCGCTGGTCACCGAGGACGATCAATGAAATCTATCTGGTACGCCCGCGCGCTGGTGGTGGCGGCGTTTATCGCGCTGCTGCTGACCTGGCAGCTGATACCGAGCGTAAACCTATTTATCCACGAGAGCCTGGGCGCCTTTCTGGCGTTAGACCAGCAGGGCATCGAACGCTTTATTCAGGCTTACGGTTCGCAGGCGGCGGTGGTGTCGTTCCTGCTGATGATTTTCCAGGCCATCGCCGCGCCGCTGCCCGCGTTTTTAATTACCTTCGCCAACGCCTCGCTGTTTGGCGCCTTCTGGGGCGGCCTGCTCTCCTGGAGCAGCGCGATGGTCGGCGCGGCGCTGTGCTTTTATATCGCCCGCGTGATGGGGCGCGGGGTGGTTGAGAAGCTGACCGGCAAAACGGTGCTCAGAAGCGTCGACGGTTTTTTCGACCGCTACGGCAAACACACCATTCTGATCTGCCGCCTGCTGCCGTTCGTGCCGTTCGATCCCGTCAGCTACGCCGCCGGGCTGACTTCACTGCGCTTTCGCCACTTTATGCTCGCCACCGGCCTCGGCCAGCTACCAGCGACAATTGTCTACTCGTGGGTCGGCAGCATGCTGACCGGCGGCACGTTCTGGTTGGTGACCGGGCTGTCCATTCTGTTTGCACTGACTATCGTTATTTTTGTCGCTAAGACGTTCTATCACGAACGCCAAAAGAGGAAATCCTGATGCGTTATCACCGAGAACTGCGCCATGGCCTGCTGGGGCTGCTGACGCTCTGTTCATTCACCGTCGGCGCCGCCGACTGGCAGCAAATTGAAGCCGAGGCCAAAGGCCAGACCGTGTGGTTTAACGCCTGGGGCGGCGATGAGGCGGTTAACCACTACCTGGACTGGGTCAGCGGTGAAGTGAAGCGCGATTACGCCGTCGATCTGCGCATTGTGCACATCGCCGACGCGGCGGATACGGTAAAACGTATTCAGACCGAGGCCCGCGCCGGGCGTAAAACCCACGGTTCGGTCGACCTGCTGTGGGTGAACGGCGAGAATTTCCGCGCGCTCAAAGAGGCCAACCTGCTGCGCACCGGCTGGGCGGAGCAGCTGCCGAACTGGCGCTATGTCGACGTGACTAAACCGGTTCGTGAAGACTTCTCCGTGCCGGTCGACGGGGCCGAATCGCCGTGGGGCAGCGCGCAGCTCACCTTTATCGCCCGCCAGCAGCAAACGCCGCAGCCGCCGCAATCGCCACAAGCGCTGCTTGAGTTCGCCAAAGCGCATCCCAGAACCCTCACCTATCCACGCCCGCCGGACTTCACCGGTACCGCGCTGCTGGAACAGCTGTTGATTACCCTCACCGGCCAGCCCGAGGCGCTGAAGCAGCCGCCGGAGGCGAAAACCTTCGCCGCCGTCACCGCCCCGCTGTGGGGCTACCTCGACCAGCTGCACCCGCTGCTGTGGCGCAACGGCAAAGATTTCCCGCCGTCGCCCGCGCGGATGGACACCATGCAGGCCAACGGCACGCTGCGCCTGTCGCTGACCTTTAACCCGATGCACGCAAAGCAAAAGGTGGCGAAAGGCCAGCTGCCGAAGGATAGCTACAGCTTCGGCTTTAGCAACGGCATGCTCGGCAACGTCCACTTTGTCACCATTCCGGCCAACGCCTCCGCCAGCGCCGGGGCACAGGTGGTGGCCAACTTCCTGCTGTCGCCCGCGGCGCAGCTGCGTAAAGCGGATCCGGCGGTGTGGGGCGACCCCAGCGTGCTGGATCCGGCAAAGCTCGACGCCGGGCAGCAAAAAACGCTGCTGGCCCTGATACCGGAAAATACCCCGCCGGTGCTGGCCGAGCCGCATGCCGCGTGGGTTAACGCGCTGGATCAGGAATGGCTGCGCCGTTACGGTACGCATTGATTCTGCTGTGCTGGGGCATGATGCTGGTCATCTACCTGCCCCTGCTGCCTGCTGCGGGCGTGCTCCTCACGCCCGCGCTGTCGCTGGCGCACTGGCAATCGCTGCTGTCCGACCCGCAGCTGCCGCAGGCGGTGACGGCGACGCTTATCTCGACGCTGATTGCCGTCGGCGGCGCGCTGCTGCTGACGCTGCTACTTATCGCCACCCTCTGGCCCTCACCCGGCTGGCAAAAATTATCATCACGCCTGCCGTGGCTGCTGGCGCTGCCGCACGTCGCTTTCGCCACCTGCGCGCTGCTGCTGTTTGCCGAAGGCGGCGCGCTGTACCGCCTGCTGCCTGCGCTTAGCCCGCTGCAGGATCGTTACGGCATCGGGCTTGGCGTGGTGCTGGCGGTAAAAGAGAGCGGTTTTTTGCTGTGGGTATGCTGGGCGCTGCTCGGCGAACGGCGGCTGGCTGAACAGGTGACGGTGTTTAAGAGCCTCGGCTACGGGCGCGGCCAGTGTTTAACCCGGGTGATCCTCCCGGCGCTGATGCCGTCGCTGAGCGTCGCACTGCTGGCGACCACCGCCTGGACGCTGTCGGTCGTCGACGTGGCGCTCGTGATTGGCCCCGGCAACCCGCCGACGCTGGCGGTGCTGGCCTGGCAGTGGCTGAACGATGCCGACGCCGATTATCAGGCTAAAGGCGGGCTGGCCTGCCTGCTGTTGATAGCGATGCTCGCGGCGCTGTCCGCCGTCGCCGTCCTGTGCTGGCGAGTCTGGCAAAGCCAGATACCGCAACTCAGCGGTACGCGTCGACCAGATTTCCCCCTGCTGCCGGGTAAGGCACTGGGGATCGCTCTCCCGCTGTGCGGCGCGCTGTGCGTGCTGTTTTTATTGGGGCTGGCGGCCCACACGCTGCCGAATCCCACAACCCTCACCAACAGCCTGTGGCTGGCGCTGCTGTCGGCGCTGATCGGCGGGGTGGTCTGCCTGCTCTGGCTGGAATGGGGGCCTGTGCGGCACCCGCGCTCGCTGGATCTTCCCCTGCTGCTGCCCGCGCTGCCGCTGGCCGCCGGGCAATATCAGTTGGCGCTGTACGGCTGGTTTGACGGCCAGTTCACGACCGTGTTGTGGGGGCACCTGCTGTGGGTGGTGCCGTGGATGCTGTTCGTGCTGCGTCCCGCCTGGCGGCAGATTGACCCGCGCCAGACGCTGCTGGCGCAAACGCTCGGCTGGGGGCGGCTGCGGCGCTTTTTACAGCTAAAATGCCCGCTGATTATCCGCCCGCTGCTGTCAGCGCTGGCGGTGGGGTTTTCCGTCAGCATCGCCCAGTATCTGCCCACCCAGTGGCTGGGCGGCGGGCGAGTTCCTACGCTAACCACCGAGGCGGTGGCCTTAAGCAGCGGCGGCGCAACCGCCACATTGGCCACCCAGGCCCTGTGGCAACTGCTATTACCCACACTCTTTTTCTTGCTGACCGCGCTGCTGGCGCGACGAATCAGCCGCTTTCGACGAGGGCTACGCTAATGTTGCAGGTGCAGAATCTCACGCTTACGCTGGCGGAGCAGCCGCTGCTGCATGAGGTTAACTTTGACGTTCCGCCCGGCGAAATTGTCACGCTGATGGGCCCTTCCGGCTGCGGCAAATCCACGCTCTTTGCCTGGATGGTCGGCGCGCTGGACGGCGCGTTCCGCGCGCACGGCGAACTGTGGCTGAATGGCCAGCGCGTCGACGTGTTGCCGACGGAAAAGCGGCGCATCGGCATTCTGTTTCAGGACGCGCTGCTGTTCGACCACCTGAGCGTCGGGCAAAATTTACGTCTGGCGCTACCGGCCAGCGTAGGCCGACCTGCGCGTCAGGCGCGGGTTGAGCAGGCGCTGGCGCATGCCGATCTGGCGGGTTTTTACCCCCGCGACCCGGCCACACTTTCCGGCGGACAGCGTGCCCGAGTCGCGCTGCTGCGCGCGCTGCTGGCGCAGCCGGATGCGCTGCTGCTTGATGAGCCCTTCAGCCGTCTTGACCAGCAGCTGCGCGGCAGCTTTCGCCAGTGGGTGTTTCACGAACTTCAGCAGCAGCGCATTCCGGTCGTGCAGGTGACCCACGACCCGGACGACGTGCCGCCCGGCGGGCGCTGCCTGCAGCTGGCAAACTGGCGTTGACGCGGGAAAAACTGCGTTAACGCAAGGTATTTCTAACCATAGAGGTGCAAAATGACGCTCCTTTTATCCTCGTCGGACGATTTGATGAAACGTGTTTCTCAACTGACCGCGCTGGCCCTTGCGCTTGGCCTCGCCTCTTCTGTCTTCGCCGCTGAAACGGCACAAACCCTGACCTTCACCCATCTGCTCCAGCAAAAAGGCACCGCCATCGATACGCGACTGAGCGCGTTCTATAACGGCTGGCCGCAGCAGGCGAACGGCCCGCAGGGGCATGAACCGGGGGCGCTTAACCTCTCCGCCAGCTGGCTTTCCGCCATGAACAATGAGCAACTGAACGCCTGGGCGCAGCAGCACCAGCTGAAAAAAGAGACCTCTATCGCCCTTTACGGCGACAGCAAAGATAATGACGCGGTGGCTAAGCGTCTGAAGGATGCGGGCTTCACCCACATTTCCACCCTCAGCGACGCGCTGCAACAGCCTGAGCGCCTGCAAAAGCTGCCGCACTTCGAACAGCTGGTTTACCCGCAGTGGCTGCACGACCTGCAGCAGGGTAAAGACGTTCCGGCGAAACCGGCGGGCGACTATAAGGTGATTGAAGCCGCGTGGGGCGCGCCGAAGCTGTATCTGGTCAGCCATATTCCGGATGCGGGCTATATCGACACCAACGAAGTAGAAAGCGAGCCGCTGTGGAATAAAGTGTCCGACGCGCAGCTGAAGGAGATGCTGGCGAAGCACGGTATTCGCCACGACACCACCGTGATTCTCTACGGCCGCGACGTTTACGCGGCGGCGCGCGTGGCGCAGATCATGCTGTATGCGGGCGTCAAAGACGTGCGTCTGCTGGACGGCGGCTGGAAGACCTGGTCCGATGCCGGCCTGCCGGTAGAACGTGGGTTAGCGAAAGAGGTGAAGCCAGAGCCGGACTTCGGCGTTACCATCCCGGCGCAGCCGCAGCTGATGCTGGATATGGAACAAGCGCGCGATCTGCTGCATCGTCAGGACGCCTCGCTGGTGAGTATCCGTTCATGGCCAGAGTTTATCGGCACCACCAGCGGCTATAGCTACATCAAGCCAAAAGGTGACATTGCGGGCGCGCGCTGGGGCCACGCGGGTAGCGACTCTACCCATATGGAAGACTTCCATAACCCGGACGGCACCATGCGCAGCGCCGATGATATTTCGGCGATGTGGAAATCATGGAATATCACACCGGACCAGCAGGTTTCCTTCTACTGCGGCACCGGCTGGCGCGCCTCGGAAACCTTTATGTACGCCCGCGCGATGGGCTGGCAGCACGTGAGCGTGTACGACGGCGGCTGGTACGAGTGGAGCAGCGACCCGAAAAACCCGGTGGCTACCGGCGATCGCGGCCCGGATAGCGCCCGTTAATTTGCCCCTTCATGACGCTGAAGCCTTTTCAGCGTCATGTACCCTCCCCACACGCGATTGAACGTTGTCAGCCAGCACAGCGCGCCAAACACCCACGCCATCCACGCAAACCACGCCGGGAACAGACAGCTGAGCACAAACAGCAGGATCGTCTCAGTGCCTTCGGTTAACCCGCCAAGATAGTAAAACGACTTGTGCGCGTAGCCCGGGTTATCAATCTGATGCTTCGCCGCCAGCGCCGCAAAGGCCAGAAAGCTGCTGCCGGTGCCCATAAAGGCGAACAATAGCCAGCCACCCGCCAGCGCGTTGGCGGCCGGGTCGGCGAGCATAAAGCCGAACGGCACCAGCGCGTAGAACAGGAAATCCAGCGCGATATCGAGAAAACCGCCGGCATCGGTCAGCCCGCGCCGCCGGGCCAGCGCGCCGTCGAGGCCATCCAGCAGCCGGTTCGCCACAATGACCACCAGCGCCGCGCCGTACCAGCCCAGCGCCAGGAACGGCAGCGCCAGGATACCGATAGCGAAGCCAAACAGCGTAAGGCCATCCGCCGACACGCCGGGCTTATCCAGCGCCTGCGCCGCACGGTTAAGCCACGGTTTGAGCCGCGGGTGAAGATGTTTATCCAGCATCGGTGTTATCTCCCAGCGGGCACAGCCCCTGCGACGGAATCTCCAGCGCGGCGTTAAAGCGGGCGGACAAATTCTGGAACGCCACCAGCGCCGTCATTTCGCTAATTTGCGCCTCATTAAAGTGACAGTGTAACGATTGTTTCTGCGCGGTGGAGATCTGCGGAGGCGTGGCGGTCATCGCCTCGGCGTAGTCCAGCGCGGCGCGCTCTGCCGGGGTAAACAGCGGCGAATTACGCCAGTCGCCCAGCGCCAGCACTTTATCCATCGCCCCGCAGCGCTCGGCCAGACGCAAGCTGTTGGCGTCGATACAGAATGCGCAGTCGCACTGCTGGGATACGCGGGTCATCAGCAGCGCGCGCAGCGTCGGGTCGAGTCGTGCTTTTTTGCGCTCCAGATAGCCGACAAACAGCGCTACCAGCCAGAACAGGCGCGGCATGCGCCCCCACCAGCGCGTGGGATTCAGGACCTCGCCATAGTGCTTGCGCTGCATGGCGGCAATCGGTTTTAAACTGAGCGGTAAGTGGCTGAGCGGCTGCACCCAGGGTTGGCGATTTTTCACCCGCAGACTCCTGCAAAACTTTAGCTAACGGCAAAGCAAGGATAATATGGCAACTCCTTTATCTCGTCTTTGACCGTTATGCTAAAAACCATTGATGTTGTTGCCGCGATTATCGAACAAAATGGCAAAATTCTCCTCGCCCAGCGCCCGCCTCATGCCGATCAGGCCGGTCTTTGGGAGTTTGCCGGCGGTAAAGTTGAGGCCGGTGAGAGCCAGCAGGCGGCGCTGGTGCGTGAACTGCAGGAAGAGCTGGCGATTACCGCCTGGCCCGCCTGCTATGTTGCCAGCCACCGTCGGGAAGTTTCCGGGCGTATTATTCATCTGCACGCCTGGTACGTGCCGCGCTTCGACGGCGAGCTTATCGCGCGCGAGCACAGCGCGCTGGCGTGGTGTACCCCGCAGGAAGCGCTAGCCTACAATCTGGCGCCTGCCGACGTCCCACTACTGGAAGCCTTTATGGCGTTACCCGACGCCACACGAGCGGGTTGGTGCTGAGGGTGCGTTCATCCCGCTGGCACTGGAGCAGTACGCCTTCGGTTTTAATCACCGCCCCTTCAGAATAGTTTTTATTTTCATAAATACAGCACTGGGCGCACGGCTGCGCGCGCTGGCTGCTGTTGTTATTACTGAACACTTCAGGCGGAACATTCACTTCCACCTGAGGGCAGGCCTGCGCGACGTTGCAAAACAGCGCCAGCGCCCCGGCAATCCACAAGCATTTCATTATCTATCTCCTTAAAAAAACACCTCTTATTACTATCGACCAGATTGGCGTTCAACTTAACTTTTTTACGTCATCGCTTTTGGTTATGACCCGACGCCGAGTATTAATTTTATTCTGCTTCCGGAAAATCCTTGTCATCCGTTAGCAGGGTAGTGATATAGTCGAAATAACGCACGTTATTAAACACAACCATAACAACTACATACATCCACAATCATAAGAGGTACTTATACTTATGGACAAGGTTTGCTCCCTGGATACCTTCCTGGCTCATGTTCAACAGCGCGACCCACACCAGACCGAGTTTGCTCAGGCCGTACGCGAAGTCATGACAACACTCTGGCCGTTCCTCGAACAAAACCCGCGCTATCGCCAGCTGTCCCTGCTGGAAAGATTAGTTGAGCCTGAGCGAGTGATTCAGTTCCGCGTGGTGTGGGTGGACGATCGTAATCAGGTCCAGGTGAACCGCGCCTGGCGCGTGCAGTTCAGCTCGGCCATCGGGCCGTTCAAAGGCGGGATGCGTTTCCACCCGTCCGTAAACCTCTCTATTCTGAAATTCCTCGGCTTCGAACAGACCTTCAAAAACGCCCTGACTACCCTGCCAATGGGCGGCGGTAAAGGCGGTTCTGACTTCGATCCGAAAGGCAAAAGCGAAGGCGAAGTGATGCGCTTCTGCCAGGCGCTGATGACCGAACTCTATCGTCATCTGGGCTCCGACACCGACGTTCCGGCGGGAGATATCGGCGTGGGCGGTCGTGAAGTCGGCTTTATGGCCGGGATGATGAAAAAACTGTCCAACGACACCTCCTGCGTGTTCACCGGCAAAGGGCTCTCCTTCGGCGGCAGCCTGATTCGTCCGGAAGCCACCGGCTACGGCCTGGTGTACTTCACCGAAGCAATGCTCAAACGTCACGGTCTGGGCTTCGAAGGCATGCGCGTGGCGGTGTCCGGTTCCGGTAACGTGGCGCAATATGCCATTGAGAAGGCTATGGAGCTGGGCGCGCGCGTGATCACTGCTTCCGACTCCAGCGGGACCGTGGTCGATGAGTCTGGCTTCACCAAAGAGAAGCTGGCGCGTCTGTGCGAAATCAAGGCCAGCCGCGATGGCCGCGTCGCCGACTATGCGCGTGAGTTTGGTCTGGTGTATCTGGAAGGCCAGCAGCCGTGGAACGTGGCGGTGGATATCGCCCTGCCGTGCGCCACCCAGAACGAGCTGGACGCCGATGCGGCGCGCGTACTGATCGCCAACGGCGTGAAGGCAGTTGCGGAAGGCGCCAACATGCCGACCACTATCGAGGCGACGGATCTGTTCCTCGAGGCGGGCGTTCTGTTCGCACCGGGCAAAGCGGCGAACGCCGGTGGCGTAGCGACTTCCGGCCTGGAAATGGCGCAGAACGCCGCACGTATGAGCTGGAAAGCGGAGAAAGTGGACGCCCGTCTGCACCACATCATGCTGGATATTCACCATGCCTGCGTTGAGCACGGCGGTGAAGCGAAGCAGACCAACTACGTTCGCGGCGCGAACATCGCTGGCTTTGTGAAAGTGGCTGACGCGATGCTGGCGCAGGGCGTGATTTAAAACAAATAGCCCGGACGCGTAAGCGATGCCGGGCTATCGTTTTGAACCGTAGGCCTGATAAGCGCAGCGCCATCAGGCGGTCTGAGCACATTGCCGGATGGCGGCGTATACGCCTTATCCGGCCTACAAAAGGACATCCCCGACTATGCGTCTGGTGCAGGGCTTGCCGACGCTTTCTTACTCTTCCCCTTCCCTTTACTGAACGTTTTCTTTGCGCCGCTTGGCGCTGCCAGCCCGCGGAACTGCCGCACCGGCGTACTCTTAGCCTGATCGATCAGCTGGAACAACGTCCCCACCAGCGGTTGCATAAAGTCCTGATAACGGCACTGCTTTTCGCTGATTTGCGTCAACGTGGACTCCCAGTGCGCGGTCATATCCGGGCGGGTTGCCATTTCGGGCAGCGAATGGAACAGCGCTTTACCGGCGTCGGTAGAGTGAATGTAACGCCCTTTCTTGGTCAGAAAACCGCGCTTAAACAGCAGCTCGATAATGCCCGCGCGCGTAGCTTCGGTGCCTAAACCGTCGGTCGCGCGGAGGATCTTTTTCAGATCTTTATCCTGCACAAAACGGGCAATACCGGTCATCGCCGACAGCAGCGTGGCGTCGGTAAAGTGGCGCGGCGGCTGGGTCTGTCGTTCAACGACTTCACCGTTCTCGCACAGTAATTCGTCCGCTTTGGTCACCACCGGCAGCGGCGTGCCGTCGTTCTCTTCGTCACGCTCTTTCGCGCCCAACAGCGTACGCCAGCCCGCTTCCGCGAGGAAACGCGCTTTGGCGACAAATTTGCCGTTGGCGATATCCAGATCGATCTGGCACTTGCGGTAGACCGCATCCGGGCAGAACTGCATCAGATACTGACGCGCAATCAGGTTATACACCTTCGCTTCGTTGTCGTTGAGATTGACGCTGCTGGCGCGCGCGGTCGGAATAATCGCGTGGTGGGCATCGACCTTTTTGTCGTCCCAGCAGCGGTTGCGGGTCTCGGTGTTGACCACCGGCTGCGGCAGCAGAACCGGGGCGTGAACGCCGATTGCATTGATCACCGCATGGCGGCCAGCAAAGTGCTCTTCCGGCAAATAGCGACTGTCGGAACGCGGATAGGTGATGACCTTGTGGGTTTCATACAGTTTCTGGCAGATATCCAGCACGTTCTGCGCGCTGAGGCCAAAACGCTTCGCGGCCTCAATCTGTAAGGCCGACAGCGAAAACGGCAGCGGCGCGGGCTCAGAATCGCGCTTATCATTATAGGCGGTCACCAGCGCGGGCTGCCCGGCTATCCGTTTCACCACGTGCTCGGCAAGCGCGCGGTTCAGCAGGCGACCTTCTTCATCCTGATGCGGTTCACAGGCTTCGCTTGGCTGCCAGACGGCGGTAAAGCGTTCGTCTTTCGGCGTCACGATGTGCGCCTTCACCTCGAAGAAATCTTTCGAGACGAAGTTTTCAATCTCTTCGTCGCGGCGCACCACCAGCCCCAGCACCGGCGTCTGCACGCGGCCGACCGAGAGCACGCCCTGATAACCGGCGTTACGCCCCAGAATGGTGTAGGCTCGGGTCATATTGATGCCGTACAGCCAGTCGGCGCGGGCGCGGGCCAGCGCCGAGACGCACAGCGGAATAAATTCGCTGTTGGCGCGCAGACGGGAAATCGCCCGCTCCACCGCCTGCGGATTGAGATCGTTAATCAGACAGCGCTGCACCTGCTGGCGTTTTTCCGCCGGCAGCTGCAGGTAGTCCAGCACCTCATCCACCAGCAGCTGCCCTTCGCGGTCGGGGTCTCCGGCGTGAATGACTTCGCTGGCGTCGTGCAGAAAACGCTTGATGACGTTGAGCTGTTTGGTCACCGACGCCCGGGGCTGAAGCTGCCACTTTTCCGGGACGATCGGCAGGTCCTGGAGATTCCAGCGGGCGTAGCGGCTGTCGTAAACGTCCGGCTGCGCCTGCTCCAGCAGGTGACCAATGCACCAGGTCACCACCTGACCGTTGCCACATTCGATAAAGCCGTCGCCCTTGCGGTGGGGTTTCGGCAGTACATCCGCAATGGCGCGGGCCAGACTCGGTTTTTCCGCAATGAACAGCCGCATGGGATTAGCGCAGCTCGACCATCGGACGGCCGCCGCGCGCGGTGACCAGTTCACCGATAGCGGTTAGCGTGATACCAAACTCAGCGGCAGCCTCCTGCACGGCGGCTTCGGCATCCGGCGTCACCGCCAGCAGCAGGCCGCCGGAGGTTTGCGGGTCGCACAGCAGCGCGCGCTGCGCGTCGCTCATCGCCCCCATAAGGTGACCGTAGCTGGCAAAGTTACGCTCGGTACCGCCCGGGACCGCGCCCTGAGCAATGTACTCTTCCACGCCCGGCAGCTTCGGCACCGCGGCAAAATCAATCTGCGCCTGAACGCCTGCGCCCTGGCACATTTCGCTCAGGTGGCCCAGCAGACCAAAACCGGTGACATCGGTCATGGCTTTAACGCCATCAATATTGGCAAACGCGGAGCCGACCAGGTTCATCTGGCACATCACTTCCGTCGCCAGCCCCTGATGTTCAGGCTTCAGCAGCGATTTTTTCTCGGCGGTGGTCAGCACGCCAATCCCCAGCGGCTTGGTCAGGAACAGCTTGCAGCCCGCCTGCGCGGTGCTGTTTTTCTTCACCCGTTCGGTAGGCACAATGCCGGTGACCGCGAGGCCAAAAATCGGCTCCGGCGCGTCGATAGAGTGGCCGCCCGCCAGCGCGATACCGGCCTGCTTGCAGGCAAAGCGCCCGCCTTCGGTCACTTCACGCGCAATTTCCGGCGCCAGCTTATTGATCGGCCAGCCAAGGATCGCAATCGCCATAATCGGCTTGCCGCCCATGGCAAAAATGTCGCTGATGGCGTTGGTCGCCGCAATGCGGCCAAAGTCGAACGGATTATCGACAATCGGCATAAAGAAATCGGTGGTGCTGATGACCGAGGTACCATTACCCAGGTCGTAAACGGCAGCATCGTCGCGAGTTTCGTTGCCAACAAGCAGGTTAGGGTCGATAAACTTCGTTTGCTCGCTGTGCAGGATGGTCTCCAGCACTTTCGGCGAAATTTTACAACCGCAACCCGCTCCGTGGCTGTACTGCGTTAAACGAATGGCCTGCTCGCTCATGGACAACTCCTGTCATTGCTTTGGCATTTGCATAGAGGGTATATGGTAACGCCAGAACACAGCGGTGATAAGTACGACTGTCTGAATTCGCGGGCATTTGCCTGGAATGCAGACAATCGTGGTGATTTTTCAGAGATAACGGACGAACGGCGCCGTGTCCGGCATCGCGATGGTGGTCGAGGCCTTCAGCTGTGGGGTGCCGAGGTAGAGAAAACCGACGATTTTATCCAGCTCGCCGCAGCCAAAGCCCGTGCGTACCACCGGGCTGTCGGTCAGCGCGCCGCTGCGCCAGATGCCGTTAAAGCCCTGCGCCACCGCCGCCATCTGCATCGCCATCACCGCGCAGCCAGCCGACATCTCCTGTTCCCACTTCGGTACCTTTGGGTGATCCTGGCATTTGGCGATCGCCACGATGATCATCGGCGCACGGAACGGCGCGTTGCGGGCTTTTTCAATCGCCTTCTCGTCGCTTTGCGCAGCCACCGCCCCCTGCTCCAGCAGTTGGCTGAAACGCTCTCGGCCTTCGCCTTCCACAATCACAAACTGCCACGGTTGCAGGGTGCCGTGATCCGGCGCGCGCAGCGCGGCGCGGAGAATATTTTGCAGCTGTTCCCCCGCCGGTGCCGGCTCGGCAAGGCGGGAAGCGCTACGGCGATTCACCAATAGTTCCAGTGCATCCATTGAATCACTCCTCTCACGTTATTTTTCATAAAATTAACATGCGCGAGGATTTTGTTACAGCGCCGAAGGCGATTCCTGCTGACAACCGGCGACGGTCTATTTAGGATAGCCTCACGTTTCACCGTTTCGGTGAACCTTTTTTCGTTATTGCAGGGAGAATAGATGCGAACCGTATGGCGCTTCATCGCCGGATTCTTTAAATGGACGTGGCGATTACTCAATTTCGTTCGTGAACTGGTGCTCAACCTGTTCTTTATCTTGCTGGTGCTGGTTGGCGTCGGCATCTGGATGCAGCTCAGCAGCAGTTCCACGGAACACAGCACTCGCGGCGCGCTGCTGATGGACATCAGCGGCGTGGTGGTCGATAAACCCTCGCCGAGCAGCAAGCTCAGCGTGATTGGCCGTCAGTTCTTCGGCGCCAGCTCCGACCGCCTGCAGGAAAACTCCCTGTTCGATGTTGTGCAGACCATCCGCCAGGCGAAGGATGACCGTAATATCACCGGTATCGTGCTGGATCTGAAAAACTTCGCCGGCGGCGATCAGCCCTCCATGCAGTATATCGGCAAAGCGCTGCGCGAATTCCGCGACAGCGGCAAGCCGGTCTATGCGGTGGGCGATAGCTATAGCCAGGCGCAGTACTACCTGGCGAGCTTCGCCAATAAAATCTGGCTGTCGCCGCAGGGCGTGGTCGACCTGCACGGTTTCGCCACCAACGGCCTGTACTACAAAACGCTGCTCGACAAGCTGAAAGTGTCGACGCACGTCTTCCGCGTGGGCACCTATAAATCCGCCGTTGAGCCGTTTATTCGTGACGATATGTCACCGGCGGCGCGCGAAGCGGACAGCCGCTGGATTGGCGAGCTGTGGCAGAACTACCTCAATACCGTCGCGGCAAATCGTCAGGTGACCGCGCAGCAGATCTTCCCCGGCGCACAGGGCGTGCTGGATGGGCTGCGTAAGGTCGATGGCGATACGGCGCAGTACGCGCTCGATAACAAGCTGGTGGATACCTTAGGTTCCAGCGCGGATATTGAAAAAGCGATGACCAAAGCGTTCGGCTGGAGCAAGGCCGACAATAACTACAGCGCCATCAGTATGTACGACTATACGGTGAAAACCCCGGCTGACAGCGGTTCAAGCATCGCGGTGGTCTTTGCGAACGGCGCCATCATGGACGGAGAAGAGACCCCGGGCAACGTCGGCGGCGACACCACCGCGGCGCAGATTCGCGATGCGCGTCTGGATCCGAAGGTGAAAGCCATCGTCCTGCGCGTTAACAGCCCTGGCGGCAGCGTCAGCGCCTCTGAGGTGATCCGCGAAGAGCTGGCGGCGGCGAAAGCGGCGGGCAAACCGGTTGTTGTTTCCATGGGCGGCATGGCGGCCTCCGGCGGCTACTGGATCTCAACCCCGGCGGATTACATCATCGCCAGCCCCAGCACCCTGACCGGCTCTATCGGTATCTTTGGGGTGATTAATACGGTGGAGAACACCCTCGACTCGATTGGTGTGCATACCGACGGCGTGGCTACATCCCCGCTGGCGGATATGGCGGTCACCAAGGCGCTGACGCCGGAAGTGCAGCAGATGATGCAGCTCAGCATTGAGAACGGCTACAAGCGCTTCATCACCCTTGTCGCGCAGTCACGTAAGAGCACCCCTGAAGCCATCGACCGCATCGCCCAGGGCCACGTCTGGACCGGTGAAGATGCGAAAGCGAACGGGCTGGTTGATAGCCTCGGCGACTTCGACGACGCGGTGAAAAAAGCCGCCGAGCTGGCGAAAGTGAAGACGTGGCACATCGACTATTATCAGAGCGAACCGACGTTCTTCGATATGGTGATGGATAACCTTTCCGGCTCCGTGCGCGCCTCGCTGCCGCAGGCCTTGCAGGCCTACCTCCCGGCCCCGCTGGCGAGTGCCGCCAGCGCGATGAAGGCCGAAAGCGATAAGCTGGCGATCTTTAACGATCCGCAAAATCGCTATGCAATTTGCCTGGCCTGCGCCAATATTCGCTAATCGCAATCCCCTCCTCACCGGAGGGGATTTCCTTTTGCTCAATCAATAGACAAACCATGCCAAAAAAATCCATTTACGTCGCCTACACCGGCGGGACCATCGGGATGCAGCGCTCTGACCACGGCTATATCCCGGTCTCCGGGCATTTGCAGCGCCAGCTGGCGCTGATGCCTGAGTTCCATCGCCCCGAGATGCCGGACTTTACTATCCACGAATACGATCCGCTGATGGACTCTTCCGATATGACCCCGGAAGACTGGCAGCACATCGCCGACGATATTAAAGCGCATTACGACGAGTACGATGGCTTTGTGATCCTGCACGGTACCGACACCATGGCGTTCACCGCCTCGGCGCTGTCGTTTATGCTGGAAAATCTCGGCAAGCCGGTTATCGTCACCGGTTCACAGATCCCGCTGGCCGAACTGCGCTCGGACGGGCAAATCAACCTGTTGAATTCGCTGTACGTGGCCGCCAACTACCCGATTAACGAAGTGACGCTGTTTTTCAACAATCGTCTGTATCGCGGTAACCGTACCACCAAGGCCCACGCCGACGGCTTTGACGCGTTCGCGTCGCCCAACCTCTCGCCGCTGCTGGAAGCCGGGATTCATATCCGCAAACTGGGTACCCCGCCCGCGCCGCACGGCGACGGCGCGCTGATTGTGCACCCGATTACCCCGCAGCCGATTGGTGTGGTGACGATTTATCCGGGGATCTCCGCCGATGTGGTACGCAACTTCCTGCTACAGCCGGTAAAAGCGCTGATCCTGCGCTCTTACGGCGTGGGCAATGCGCCGCAGAACGACGTCTTCCTCAAAGAGCTGGCGCAGGCCAGCAGCCGCGGTATTGTGGTGGTTAACCTCACCCAGTGCATGTCCGGCAAGGTCAATATGGGCGGCTACGCCACCGGCAACGCGCTGGCGCAGGCCGGGGTGATCGGCGGCGCAGACATGACGGTGGAAGCCACGTTGACCAAACTTCATTATCTGCTGAGCCAGGGGCTGGATGCGGACGCCATTCGCGCGGCCATGCAGCAGAACCTGCGCGGCGAACTGACGCCTGACGATTAAGGAGACGAGGATGAGCAAACGGGCTCTGCTTTTAGTCGATTTACAAAACGATTTCTGCGCCGGCGGCGCGCTGGCGGTCGCGGAAGGCGACAGCACCGTTGACGTCGCGAACGTGCTGATTCAGGCCGCCAAAATCCGCGGTGACGCGGTTATCGCAAGCCAGGACTGGCACCCGGCCAACCACGGGAGTTTCGCCAGCCAGCACGGCGTAGCGCCTTACAGCCAGGGAACGCTCGACGGCCTGCCGCAAACCTTCTGGCCGGATCACTGCGTGCAAAACAGCGACGGCGCGGCGTTTCATCCGCTGCTGGCTCAGCAGGCGATCGATGCGGTATTCCACAAAGGTGAAAGCGTGAACATCGACAGCTACAGCGCCTTTTTCGACAACGGCCATCGGCAGAAAACCGGGCTGGACGCCTGGCTGCGTGAGCACGGCGTTGACGAGCTGACCGTGCTGGGGCTGGCCACCGACTACTGTGTCAAGTTCACCGTACTGGATGCGCTCACGCTCGGCTATGCGGTCAACGTGATTACCGACGGCTGCCGCGGCGTGAATATCCAGCCGCAGGACAGCGCTAACGCCTTTATGGAGATGGCGACGGCAGGCGCAACGCTGTATACGCTGGATGACTGGCTGGAAATCCAGGGTTAATCCCGTGGCACCATCCCGGAGTCAGCGCTAAAGCGCTTCGTCCGGGCTACGATAACCGGGCCCGCAATCTGCGGTAGCCCGGCCGAGCGCAGCGACGCCGGGAAATAGCCGCTAACGTCCTCCCGTGAACTCCCTCGCAGATTTCCCTCCGCGGCAATGCTATGTTCGAAAGGCTGTTTTTTCGCCACGCCATTTCCGTGGCGTGTTTGCTTTTGAATGTCAAAGAGGACCGTGTATGAAACTTTTGCCTTTGCTGGCAGCATTACCCCTGCTCTGCGTTTCGGTTGTTTCCGCGAATTCCCTGATGTCCGTTGGCTACTTCAACGGCGGTGGTGACGTTACCGCCGGGCCGGGTGGCGATATCGATAAGCTGGACGTACGGCAAATTACCCACCTCAACTATTCGTTTGGCCTTATCTACAATGACGAAAAAGACGAAACCAACGACGCGTTAAAAGATCCTGCGAAGCTGCACCAGATCTGGCTATCGCCCAAGGTACAGTCCGATTTATCGAAAATCCCCGCGCTGCGTAAACAGAACCCGAATTTGAAAGTGCTGCTGTCGGTCGGCGGCTGGGGCGCTCGCGGCTTCTCCGGCGCGGCGGCAACGCCGGAAGCGCGCGCGGTGTTTATCCGTTCCGCTCAGGAGGTGGTGGCTAAATATGGCCTCGACGGTATCGATCTGGACTGGGAATACCCGGTAAACGGCGCCTGGGGGCTGGTGGCCAGCCAGCCTGCGGATCGCGATAACTTCACCACCCTGCTCAAAGCGCTGCGCGCGGCGTTTGGCGACAAAAAGCTGGTGACCATCGCCGTGGGGGCGAACGCGGAAAGCCCGAAAAGCTGGGTCGACGTGAAGGCGATCGCGCCGCTGCTGGATTACATCAACCTGATGACCTACGACATGGCGTACGGCACCCAGTACTTTAACTCGAACCTGTATGACTCAACGCAGTGGCCAACGGTGGCGCAGGCCGATAAATACAGCGCCGATTTCGTGGTCAATAACTACCTCGCCGCCGGTTTAAAACCCAGCCAGATGAACCTGGGGATTGGCTTCTACGGGCGCGTGCCGAAACGGAGCGTGGAACCGGGTATCGACTGGAGCAAGCCGGATGCGCAGAAAAATCCGGTCACCCAGCCTTACTTCGGCGCGCAGGAAATTGAGCTGTTTAAATCGCTCGGCGTCGACCTCAGTAAAGATACCTACGTGAAGTACAACGATATCGTCAGCAAGCTGCTCAACGACCCGCAGAAGCGGTTTACCGAGCACTGGGATGACCAGGCCAAGGTACCGTGGCTGTCGGTGCAATCGGCGGAGGGCAAGCCGCTGTTCGCGCTGTCGTATGAGAATCCGCGATCGGTCAGCATAAAGGCCGACTACATCAAGAGTAAGGGGTTAGGCGGCGCGATGTTCTGGGAGTACGGTGCCGATGACAACAATCAGCTGGCGAAGCAGCTGGCGGAGTCGCTGGGGATCAAACACTAACGCATCCTGACACGATAACCCGGTGACCTGACCGGGTTATCGTTTATCAGCAGGTGTCACACCGGCGTTAAAATCCCGCTTTGCTCATGAATACGGTAGCCTGCGCCCGGATGCGGAGCCTGAAGCCTGGCGCTGCCGCCAAACAGCTTCTCGCGTAGCGTCCCCTGGCTGTACTCGCGTTTATACACGCCGCGTTTTTGCAGTTCGGGTATCAGCAGTTCGACAACGTCAGTAAAGGTTTCGTGCGTGACCGCGTAGGCCAGATTGAAGCCATCCACGTCCGTCTCCTCCACCCACGATTGCAGCTCGTCCGCTACCGTTTCCGCGCTACCCACCACCAGCGGGCCAAAGCCGCCGATACCCACCCAGTCGGCCATGGCTTTCACCGACCACTGTTTATCCGGATCGGCGGTAGAGAAGGTATCGACTACCGACTGGATGGCGTTGGTTTTAGCATAGGTAAACACTTCATCCGGCTGGTACTGCCCGAAATCAATCCCCGTCCAGCCGGAGATCAGCGCCAATGCCCCTTCATAGCTGGTCCAGCTTTTGTACTCCTGCCACTTCGCCTGCGCGGCTTTATCCGTCTCACCAACGATCGCCGTTTGCATGTTGAAAATGAGAATACTGTGCGGATCGCGCCCCGCTTCCTCCGCGCGGCGGCGAATGTCCGCGACCGTTTTTTTCAGCGCGCTTTTTGACGGTGAAGCCACAAACACGCATTCGGCGTGGCTGGCGGCAAACTGCTTCCCGCGGCTGGAGGCACCCGCCTGATACAGCACCGGCGTACGCTGCGGCGACGGTTCACAGAGGTGATAGCCCGGCACGTCAAAGAATTTGCCATGATGGTTAATGGCGTGAATTTTACTCGGATCGCTGAAAATGCGCCGCTCACGATCGCGCAGAATCGCCCCCTCCTCCCAGCTCCCTTCCAGCAGCTTGTAGATAACCTCCAGATACTCATCGGCATAGTCGTAGCGGGCATCGTGCGCCGTCTGCGCCTGCTGGCCGATATTGCGCGCCCCGCTTTCCAGATACGAGGTGACGATGTTCCAGCCCACGCGGCCTTTGGTCAGGTGATCCAGCGTCGAGAGACGGCGAGCAAACGGGTACGGGTGCTCAAACGACAGCGAGGCGGTCAGGCCAAAGCCCAGATGCTCGGTCACCAGCGCCATCGGCGTCACCAGCGCCAGCGGATCGTTTACCGGCACCTGCGCGGCCTGACGGATCGCCGCATCACCGTTGCCGTTATACACATCGTAGACGCCCAGCACGTCGGCAATAAACAGGCCGTCAAACTTTCCCCGCTCCAGCAGACGCGCCAGATCGACCCAATAGTCCAGATCCTTATACTGCCAGGAACGATCGCGCGGGTGCGCCCACAGCCCCGGCGACTGATGGCCGACGCAGTTCATATCAAAAGCATTCAGACGAATTTCACGTTGTGAAGACATAGCGGTCTCTCCTGCGCCCGGCTTTCCCGGCGCAATAATCAGTTTACAGGTAGGTTCAGGCGGTGACGTTCTGGTGGCTGGCCAGCGTTTGCAGCACCGTTTGCGCAACCTGACGGGCGTGATCCGCCACCTGCGGTAGCCCCATCAGTTCGCCAAATCGTCCGCGCGCCGCCGGGCCGGCGACCCAGACGCGCGAAGAGGTGCCAACGGCCTGCGAATGGGCGTTAACCTCAATCCCCAGCCCCAGCGCATCCGGGCGAAGCAGCCCGCTCCGCTGGAGCGCTGCCAGAAACGGCTCACTGGCGACCAAATCGGCATGGTCTGGCCCCGTCGTCAGCACCAGATAGTCCACTTCTTCCCGCAGGCTCCCAGCACCGCGCAGGGCTAGATCAAGGTGAAAACTCTCGCCCTCAGCGGTCAGCGCGCGCAGCCGCGCCGCCAGCGTGCGAAATGTGCCGTCGGCCCGTTTTTCGGCAATGGCCTGCGCCACCTGTGGCGCAATTCGGTAGCGATGCACGTCCCAGAAGCGGCGCAAATGGCGCAAAAACTGCCGTTTTTCCCGCTCGCTAAGCTGCTGCCAGATGTTCTGCCCCTGCCCGCGCACCGCGTCCAGTACGCTTTGCCAGGGCAACCCCAGCGCCGCCGCACGCGGGATATCCGCGCGGATCTGCCGCAGACGCTGGCGCAGCGTGCCGGTTTGGTAGTCGGCCTGCCACGTCGATGCGGCGAGCGGAGCATTCGATCTGGAGAGCAAACCGTGGCGTGAGAAGGCGAACGTTGCCCCGTAATGCCCCTGTCGTTGCAGCGTCGCGACCACGTCCGCCATACTCAGCGCCGTGCCCATAATGGCGACGCGCGCGTTGTGTGGGATCGCCGCTAGCGCCTCCGGGCGCCACGGATTCGCTATCAGCCGCGGATGGTGAGCAAGGGGCTGAACCACCGTCGGCAAGCGCGGCGCCGGGTGGCTTATCGCCAGCACCATGCCATCGGCGCGCAGCCGTTGCCCCCCGGCAGTCACCACGCAGCCGTCATGCCAGCCGATCGCGCGATCGCGTAGATGCGTCAGACGCCCGTCCTGCCCCTTCACGGCCTCGGCCAGATTCTCCTGCACGTAGCGCCCAAATACGCCGCGCTGTGGATAGACGCTGCCGTCAGCGAGCCGCGCCTGGGGATCCTGTGGAAAATCGCCATGCCGGCGATACCAGCGATCAAACGCGCCGTCGTCGTCTCCCGCCAGCTGCATTCGCGCTGCGGGGACGTTGATGCGATGTGCGGGATCGGTCGCCGAGTAGGCCACGCCACACCCCAGCGCCGGACGCGGCTCCACCACGCTAATGCGCAGAGCGTGACGCGACTCACGCAACAGGTGAATCGCCACGGCCGTGCCGCTGAATCCCCCTCCCACGATCACAATGTGAGGTTCGCTTTCTTGTCGTGACATTGCCGCCTCCTCAACTGGCGCTCGCCTGCGGAACAGGACGCTTCGCCCCGCCGATGGTTTCCCCAAACGGCCCGGTGTTGACCTGCCCTTTCGCGGAACGCGGCTGCGTGCTGGCTGGCAGCAGCGGCATAACCAGCTCGGCAAAGCGGTGCGCCTCTTCAAGATGCGGGTAACCAGAGAAGATAAAGTTGGTGATCCCCAGCGCCTGATATTCACGAATGCGTTCGGCAACCTGCTGCGGATTTCCCACCAGTGCGGTCCCTGCGCCGCCGCGAACCAGCCCGACGCCGGCCCACAGGTTAGGGGCGATGCGCAGATTATCGCGGCTTCCCTTATGCAGCGCGCTCATTCGCGCCTGCCCGGCGGAGTCCATGCGGGCAAAAATCTGCTGCGCCTGTGCGATGGTGTCATCATCCAGGTGCGCAATCAGCTTATCCGCGGCCGCCCACGCTTCTTCCTCCGTCTCGCGCACAATCACATGCAGGCGGATTCCGTACTCTAGCTTGCGGCCCTTTTCTTCGGCCCGAGCTTTGACAACCGCCAGTTTTTCCGCCACCTGCGCTGGCGGTTCGCCCCAGGTCAGATAGGCATCAATATGGTCGGCGGCCACGTCTATCGCCTCCGCCGACGAGCCGCCAAAATACAGCGGCGGCCCGTTGCGCTGTACCGTCGGGAACAGGACTTCCGCCCCTTCAACCTGAATATGCGCGCCGTGATAATCCACCTTTTCCCCCGCAAGCAGGCGACGGTAAACCTCAAGGAATTCATGAGTCACTTCATAACGCTCGCGGTGGCTCAGGAAAATGCCGTCGCCTTTGTTCTCTACCGGGTCACCGCCCGTCACAACGTTAATCAGCAGGCGTCCCTCGGAGAGACGATCCAGCGTCGCCGCCATCCGCGCCGCCAGCGTGGGCGGCTGCAGACCGGGACGCACCGCGACGAGGTAACGCAGATTGCGGGTGATGGGGGCCAGTGCGGCGGCCACCAGCCATGAGTCTTCACAGCTTTTTCCCGTCGGGATCAGTACGCCGTAGTAACCAAGGCTGTCCGCCGCCAGCGCCACCTGTTGCAGATAGGGAAGATCCACCGGACGCCCTCCTTCGGTGGTGCCCAGATAGCGCCCATCACCATGGGTGGGTAAGAACCAGAAGAGATTAATTTGCTCAGCGGCTTGTACTGTCATTATCCATTTCCTTTATAACTATATTTGGTATTTATAGAAGCGGTTATCTTCGTCAGTTATAAAGAGATTAGCGAAATACATGCCAACTTTTGAATGCGTTAATATCTTTATTTATTAATAGGTTATAAACACACTCACGTTTTGCCACATGCTGCAAATGCAACACCCTGACGGCACAAACTGCCGCAATGGCAACAATCGGCCGTTTACCCCCTCTGGAATCTTGCGCCGCCAACAGATACCGTCCAGACATGAACTTGCTGGAGAATTCCGATGCTCAACGCAGAACTCACATTATCCGGGCCGGTACTGGTCGACCCGGCTTCACAAGCCTTTCAGAACGTGCTGGCGCGCCTTGCCCCCACCGACGCCACGGTGTTAATCGTCGGTGAAACGGGTACCGGCAAAGAGGTGGTGGCCCGCTATCTGCACCGTCATAGCCTGCGGGCAAACGGCCCTTTCCTGGCCGTCAACTGTGGTGCGCTAACCGAGTCGCTGGCGGAATCAGAGCTGTTTGGCCATGAGAAAGGCGCATTTAGTGGCGCGACGCATACCCATCAGGGTTGGTTTGAAGCCGCGGAGGGCGGTACGCTGCTGCTGGATGAGATTGGCGAGCTGAGTTTGTCGTTACAGGTTAAGCTGCTGCGTGTCCTCCAGGAACGCGAGATTACGCGCGTCGGTTCCCATAAGCCGATTGGCATTAACGTCCGCGTGGTGGCGGCCACCCACGTCGATCTGGCCCGTGCTATCCAGGAACGTCGCTTTCGCGAGGATCTTTTTTATCGACTCAATATCGCCGCCGTGACCCTGCCGCCGCTACGTCAGCGCCAGCAGGACATCACGGTTCTGGCGCACCACTTTGTACAGCTTTATGCGCGGCGGCTCGGCCGCCCGGCACAGCGGCTCTCAGAGCAGGCGCTGGCGCTGCTGCATGACTATCCGTGGCCGGGAAACATTCGTGAGCTGGAAAATACCCTGCACAACGCGGTGCTGCTGAATCCAGAGGTAGAGCTTGGCCCTGAACATCTCCGCCTTACTACCGCCCCTTCCACGTCGCCTTCACCGCCGGCGCAACAGGATGAACTGGCGGCGTTTATGCGTCGCCAGCTGCTGGCGCACAACGGGGCGCTGTACGATCGCCTGCTGCGCGCCATGATCCAGACGGCAATGAGCCAAAGCCACAATAACCAGAGTCAGGCGGCACAGCTGCTTGGCATCAGCCGCCATACGCTGCGGACGCAGCTGGCGCATCTGGGGGTCATCAAGCAACGGCGTAAGCCCGCAGAGCGGCCTTCCGCTGCGCCACGTGAACGCGAACTGCGCATTGGCTATCAACGTTTCGGCAATCTGGGCGTGCTGAAGGCGCGTCAGCTGCTGGAGCAGAATTTTGCCAATCTGGGTATCAACGTGATGTGGAGCGAATATCCCGCCGGGCCGCAGCTGCTGCAGGCGCTCAGCAATGATGAAATTGATTTTGGTACCACCGGCGAAGCACCCCCGATTTTCGCCCAGGCAAAAGACAATTCGCTGCTGTATGTGGCCTGGGAGCCGCCGGCGCCGCGCAGCGTGGCCATGGTGGTGCCGAACGCCAGCGATATACGCTCGCTCGCGCAGCTGCGGGGCAAGCGCATTGCGCTGAATAAAGGTTCGAACGTGCACTGGCTGCTGGTGCAGATTCTGGAAGAAGCGGGATTGGGGCTTGATGACGTCAAGGTGGTCTATGCGCCGCCCAAATATCCGCTGACCGCCAGCGACTATCTGTCCGCCGACGCCTGGATGATGTGGGATCCGGTGCTGAGCGACGCCGAGCGCAGCGGGACGCTACGGGTGCTGGCAACCGGTGAAGGCCGCGTCAATAATCATCAGTTCTATCTCACCCGCCGCCAGTACGCGCGGCAAAATGAGGAGGTCATTGCCGGGGTCGTGGCGGCGCTGGTGAAAACGGGAAAATTTATCGACCGGCATCGCCACGAAGCGGCGAAGCTGCTAGCGGGGGAACTGGGGCTGGACACCGAGGCGTTGGCCTGCGCGCTGGCGCGGCGTAGCCATCAGACGCGAGAAATGGATTTGCAGGCCATACGCGCCCAGCAGACCATCGCCGACCGCTTTTACGCGCTGGGCCTGCTGAGCAGGCCCGTCGCGGTCAGAGAAGCGATGTGGTACGCCAGAGAACGGCTGATCGAGCCATGGGCGGCCGCTTAGTGCGGTTTAAATGTCGCAATCGGCTTCGGCGCGATGCCGAAGTCTTCTTTCAGCTGCTGCTTGCTCTTCATCACCATCTGACCGCGGGTATCAATGGTCATGTGCTGCGCATCGCTGTTATTGCGCGACTGCCAAAGCATCACCAGCTGTAAACAGTTCTCTTTTTGTTCGTCGGTGAGCGCCACGCCGTCCGGCCATTTTCCGAGCTCCACCGCGGTGGCTAAGCGCTGGTAAATTTCCGGCGTCATGTTGTCGATCATTTGCTCAATACTCATGTTCAGCCCCCTCTCCTGTGGAATAATTTGCTGAATCGTTTCTTCAACCTTTGGTTGCGTCGCCGCTCTCGTCATCCGTAAAGCTGAGCGACGCGGAATTAACGCAAAAACGTTCGCCGGTCGGCTGCGGGCCGTCGGGGAAGACGTGCCCCAGGTGCGCATCGCAATTTCCGCAACGAATTTCAGTACGTTGCATGCCGTGGGAGTAATCATTGAGATAACGAATGGCGGTATCGCTTACCGGCTCATAAAAACTTGGCCAGCCACATCCGGAATCATACTTGCTCTGGGAGTGAAAAAGCGGCGCGTCGCACACCAGGCAGTGGTAGATCCCATCGCGCTTGTTGTGCAGCAAACGTCCGGTAAATGGCGGCTCTGTGCCATGTTTCTGGGTGACATAGAACTGCATCTCACTGAGGGTATTTTTCAGGTCTTCTGGGGCGGGTTTGTTCACCATTTTTCTCACATCTCGCTATGAAAAATACATTTACATGGCGATTCTAACAAAACATTAACAATGAAGCGTGAACTTTTGTTCTAAACTTAATCGGCGTGAAAAGGCAGCCAGGTAATTGTGATAAACATCACATTTTTATCTCGCGTGCCCTTTAAAATTCCCGGCGCCGCCCTCATGTGGTTTCTAGCTCATAGGAAGAGTGAGACAGGTTAGTCGTGCAAAGCTTAGGCAGCAGATTGATTTGTCGCAATGATTGACACGATTCCGCTTGACGCTGCGTAAGGTTTTTGTAATTTTACAGGCAACCTTTTATTCACTAACAAATAGCTGGTGGAATATATGACTATCAAAGTAGGTATCAACGGTTTTGGCCGTATCGGTCGCATTGTTTTCCGTGCTGCTCAGGAACGTTCTGACATCGAGATCGTTGCAATCAACGATCTGTTAGACGCAGACTACATGGCTTACATGCTGAAATATGACTCCACTCACGGCCGTTTCAACGGTACCGTAGAAGTGAAAGACGGTCATCTGATCGTAAACGGTAAAAAAATCCGTGTTACCGCTGAACGTGATCCGGCTAACCTGAAATGGGACGAAGTTGGTGTTGACATCGTTGCTGAAGCAACTGGTCTGTTCCTGACTGACGAAACCGCTCGTAAGCACATCACCGCTGGTGCGAAAAAAGTTGTTCTGACTGGTCCGTCCAAAGACAACACGCCGATGTTTGTTAAAGGCGCTAACTTTGACAAATACGAAGGCCAGGACATCGTTTCTAACGCATCCTGCACCACCAACTGCCTGGCTCCGCTGGCAAAAGTTATCAACGACAACTT
>NZ_JBKDZH010000033.1:0-192866 GCF_047971185.1 Kluyvera sp. | reverse complement strand
GCCCTTCGACTCTTTGTATTTGTTCAATGTTGAACGTGAACTAATACCCAGAAGCCGAAGCTGTTCATCTGTGTTGCAGTGCCATTTTTCCAGGATCCGGAACACCACCGGCAGCGCCTTGCTGGTGTCAACGTTACCGTTTACATGGCTTTCTTGTACTGTGGCCATATGCCCTCCCGTGCGTAATTTCGCGACACTCCGGAAATTCCGGCGCGTACATTTAATCACAATTGTAGTTTAACTGTTCAATAATGTACATAGCCACAGAGAAAGACACCATGGCGTTACGGGGCATTAAACCGGGTCTGGGATCTTAGCCAGACTGCGCCAGATCCCCGCGGCCAGCAGCAGAAGCAGCACGCCAGCGGTCGCCAGCACGATGCTATGCGAATTGATAAACGCCATTTTCGCCGCCGCAATCAGACCTTCCGCCGGAATGGCGGGCATCGACTGCGCCAGCTTGATCGCTTCGCTAATTGAAGAGGCAGCCAGCTCCGCAGCCGCACCGTCAATCCCTGCGGGCAGTACAATCGACGAGGTATAGCTGCGGGTCAGAATCAGACCAAATAGCGCAATGCCCAACCCCGCGCCCAACTCGTAGGCCATGGTTTCAATGGCGCCCGCCGCTGCCGCTTTCTCTTTAGGCGCCGCCGCCATAATCGCCGAACTGGAGGCGAGCAGCGCGCTGGCAACGCTAAAGCCCAGCAGCGTCATCAGCCCCCATGCCTGCCACGGGTGGGTGCTGAAATCGGTCATAGACAGGCCCAGGAAGCTCAGCGCGCTGAGAAGCATTCCACCGGTCGCCACCTCACGCAGCCCAAGCTTCGATACCAGCATCCCGGCAATGGGGCCGCTAAAGCCGCTCGCCACCATCAGCGGCAGCATAAAGAGCCCGGCTTCAAACGGCGTTTTGCCGTGCACAAACTGCAGCTCCTGCGCCATCAGCAGTTCAAAGCCCACCAGGGTAATCAGCGCCGTCATTGCCATCATCACCCCGCTTAAGATGATGCGATGAGTAAAGAGACGCATATCGACCATGGGACGCGCAGCCGAGAGCTGTTTACGCACAAACCAGTACAGCATAGCAGCACCGCCGAGCGCCACCATCGACACCAGCCACAGCGCAATCTGCCCTTTCAGCGCTGATTTGGCGCTAAACACCAGCATCAGAATAGCGGCAATCAGCACCAGCGCCTGAAACAGGTTGAGCGGCTGTTCCCGCCGTGCTGGCTGACGGGGAACCACTCTGGCATTAATGGCGATGACCACCAGCACAATCGGCACGTTGATCAGGAATACCGAGCCCCAATAGAAGTGTTCAAGCAGCATTCCGCCCACCAGCGGGCCAAACGCTGCACCACCGGAGCCGACGGCCGCCCACAGCCCAAGCGCCATATTACGGTGACGCGCTTGCGCAAAGGTGGTGCGGATCCCGGCTAGCGTCGCCGGGACAATCATCGCCGCACCGATGGCCAGCAGCGCGCGGGAGGCAATCAGCGTTATTGCGGTCGGCGAAAATGCCGCCGCCAGCGATGCCAGACCAAAGATCCCGCTGCCGAGCAGCAGCAGGCGTTTAAAACCGATTTTGTCGCCCAGCGCGCCCATCGGCAGCACCATCCCGGCCATGACCAGTGAATAGATATCAATGATCCACAGTAGCTCATTGCCGCTGGTACCCAGCTCGACGCTCAGCGTCGGCGCGGCCACGTGCAGCACGGTGGCATCAATCGCCACCGGGATATAGACCATCAAAATCGCCATGAGCGTTAACCATTGGCGTGACATTTTATTGTTCCTCAACTCATTATGTATTGTTGGACATGCGTCCAGGAACAAGATCCTGCCGGATTGTTGAACGCATGTCCAATTTTTTGTTATTGTGGGATAAACCCTACTTAAACGAAGAAAAATGAACTATTTAACCCGAGAAGAACGGCGAGAAGAGATCCTTAAAACCGCCATGAAGGTCGCGCTGAGCGGCGGCTTTAGCGCCATGACCGTTCGTCATATCGCCAGCGTCGCCGGAGTCTCCAGCGGACAGGTACACCACCACTTCACCTCAATTGGCGAGCTGAAATCCCTCGCCTTCGTCAGGCTGATTCGTGAAATGCTCGATATGCCGCTGGTGGCCAATGACGCCAGCTGGCACGACCGCCTCTTTTCAATGCTCGGCAGCGACGACGGCCGCCTTGAACCCTACGTACGTCTGTGCCGGGAGGCGCAGCTGCTGGCGGACAGCGACAGTGATATTAGAGGCGCCTACCTGTTGACTATGGATATGTGGCATAAGGAAACCGTCTCGCTGATTTTGCAAGGCACAGAAGCAAATGAATTCAGACCAATAGATAGCGCGGAAAATATTGCCTGGCGATTAATTGCGCTGGTGTGTGGACTGGATGGAATTTATGCACTAGGGATGACGGAAATAAGCGACGAAATTTTTGCTCGCTATATACAACATTATATTTCGCTAGAGCTCAACCCCGCTTAATTTACATTTAGTAACAATTAACAACGTTTTATTCACAGCGCGTTATCTTACAACGCGCTTTTTTTATCTATTCTTCAACGGTAAAGAGATAAAACGGCCAGGCAATAATAATTCCCCCCTACATACTTCGCTGTTTTTCCTTTGTTTCTTTTTTATGACGCGTCTCTCGAGGGTATTATGGCAAATAATGAGAAAGATAATCATTATCTTTTAAAAGACTGGAAACCTGAAAATCCCGCCTTCTGGGAAAATAAAGGAAAATCAATTGCAAGGCGCAACCTGTGGATTTCCGTTGCCTGTTTATTGCTCGCCTTCTGCGTCTGGATGTTATTTAGCGCTGTTGCGGTCAATCTCAATAAAGTTGGTTTTAATTTCACCACCGATCAGCTCTTCTTATTAACCGCGCTACCCTCCCTTTCAGGTGCTATTTTGCGCGTGCCCTACTCCTTTATGGTACCTATATTTGGCGGACGTTACTGGACGGTATTAAGCACGGTTATTCTGGTGGTTCCTTGCATCTGGTTAGGCATTGCGATTCAGGATACAAATACTCCATTCTGGGTATTTATCACTATCGCGCTGCTGTGCGGGTTTGCCGGTGCCAACTTTGCGTCCAGCATGGGCAACATCAGCTTCTTCTTCCCGAAAGCCAAACAGGGCAGCGCGCTGGGCGTTAACGGCGGGCTGGGTAACCTCGGCGTCAGCGTGATGCAAATGGTGGCCCCGGCGGTGATTTTCCTGCCGATGTTCGCCTTTATCGGCGTCCACGGCGTCACTCAGGAAGATGGCTCTACGCTCGCCCTGAGCAACGCCGCGATTATCTGGGTGCCGCTGCTGATCGTTGCCACCATCGCCGCCTGGTTCGGCATGAACGACATTGCCAGCTCTAAGGCCTCGGTGCGCGATCAGCTCCCGGTGCTCAAACGCCCTCACATGTGGCTGCTGAGCCTGCTCTATCTTGCCACCTTCGGCTCCTTTATCGGCTTCTCGGCAGGGTTCGCCATGCTGGCAAAAACCCAGTTCCCGGACGTGAACATCCTCAAGCTGGCGTTCTTCGGGCCGTTTATCGGCGCGCTGGCGCGTTCGTTTGGCGGCGTAATCTCCGACCGTCTGGGCGGAGTGAAGGTGACGCTGGTTAACTTCATTCTGATGGCGCTGTTTACCGGCCTGCTGTTCCTGACCTTACCGGGCAGCGGTTCCGGCAGCTTCCTCGCCTTCTACGTGGTGTTTATGGGGCTGTTCCTCACCGCCGGTCTGGGCAGCGGCTCTACCTTCCAGATGATTGCCGTCATCTTCCGTCAGATCACTATCGACAGCGTGAAAAAGCGCGGCGGTACCGATGAACAAGCACAGCACGAAGCGGTAACCGATACCGCGGCGGCGCTGGGCTTTATCTCCGCGATTGGCGCGATCGGCGGCTTCTTTATCCCGAAAGCGTTCGGCACCTCGCTCGCCATGACCGGCTCTCCGGTTGGCGCGATGAAAGTGTTCTTTGTCTTTTACGTTGTCTGCGTATTGGTCACGTGGCTGGTTTACGGCCGCAAATCGACCACCAAATAAACATAAAAATGTGAGCAGTGTAACCACGGGGGCGCAATCCCCCGTCAGGAGAAAATGTCATGAGCAAACTACTGGATCGCTTTCGCTACTTTAAGCAGAAAGGCGAGACTTTTGCCAATGGTCATGGACAGGTCTATGACAATAACCGTGACTGGGAAGATAGCTACCGCCAGCGCTGGCAGTTCGACAAAATCGTCCGTTCGACGCACGGGGTTAACTGTACAGGCTCATGTAGCTGGAAGATTTATGTCAAAAACGGGCTGGTAACCTGGGAAACCCAGCAAACCGACTATCCGCGCACCCGCCCCGACCTGCCCAACCACGAGCCCCGCGGCTGCCCGCGCGGCGCCAGCTACTCCTGGTATCTGTACAGCGCCAACCGTCTGAAATACCCGCTGGCGCGTAAAAAGCTGATTGAACTGTGGCGCGAAGCGCTGACGCAGCAGACCGATCCGGTGCTGGCCTGGGACAGCATTATGCAGAGCCCGGAAAAAACCCGACGCTACAAAGAAGCGCGCGGTAAAGGCGGCTTTGTTCGCTCGTCGTGGAAAGAGCTGAACCAGCTGATTGCCGCCGCCAACGTCTGGACGATTAAAAACTACGGCCCCGACCGGGTGGCGGGCTTCTCGCCCATTCCGGCGATGTCGATGGTCTCTTATGCGGCGGGCACGCGCTATCTGTCATTGATTGGCGGCACCTGCCTGAGCTTCTACGACTGGTACTGCGACCTGCCGCCGGCGTCGCCGATGACCTGGGGCGAGCAGACCGACGTACCGGAATCCGCCGACTGGTATAACTCCAGCTACATCATCGCCTGGGGCTCTAACGTCCCGCAAACCCGTACCCCGGACGCGCACTTCTTCACCGAAGTGCGCTACAAAGGCACCAAAACCATCGCCATTACCCCCGACTTCTCGGAAGTCGCCAAGCTGAGCGATCAGTGGCTGGCGCCAAAACAGGGTACCGACAGCGCGCTGGCAATGGCGATGGGCCACGTGATCCTCAAAGCGTTCCACCTCGATAATCCGAGCGACTACTTTATCAACTACTGCCGCCGCTATACCGACATGCCGATGCTGGTGATGCTTGATAGCCGCGAGGATGGTTCGTACGTCGCAGGTAGGATGCTGCGCGCCTCCGACCTGGTGGACGGCCTTGGCGAAAGCAATAACCCGGAGTGGAAAACCGTCGCCTATAACAGCAACGGCGAACTGGTGGTGCCAAACGGCTCGATCGGTTTCCGCTGGGGTGAAAAAGGCAAATGGAACCTGGAATCGCTGGCCGCCGGTAACGAGACCGAACTGACGCTGTCGCTGCTCGATACGCGGGATACCGTCGCGGGCGTCGCCTTCCCCTACTTTGGCGGCAACGAAAACCCACACTTCCGTAGCGTGAAGCAGGATCCGATTCTGGTGCGCAAGCTGCCGGCGAAAGAGCTGACCTTCGCCGACGGCAGCCGCCGCCTGGTGGTCAGCGTTTATGACCTGACGCTGGCCAACTACGGCCTCGACCGGGGGCTCGACGACGATCTGGCGGCCAAAAGTTTTGACGAGGTGAAAGCCTACACCCCGGCCTGGGGCGAGCAAATCACCGGCGTATCACGCCAGAACATCGAAAAAATCGCCCTGGAGTTCGCCGACACCGCGCATAAAACCCACGGCCGGTCGATGATTATCCTCGGTGCCGGGGTCAACCACTGGTACCACATGGACATGAACTACCGCGGCATGATCAACATGCTGGTGTTCTGCGGCTGCATCGGTAAAAGCGGCGGCGGCTGGGCGCACTATGTCGGCCAGGAGAAGCTGCGTCCGCAAACCGGCTGGCTGCCGCTGGCTTTTGCGCTGGACTGGAACCGTCCGCCGCGCCAGATGAACAGCACCTCCTACTTCTACAACCACGCCAGCCAGTGGCGCTATGAGAAGCTCACCGCCAGAGAGCTGCTGTCGCCGCTGGCCGATCCGTCGAAATACACCGGCCATCTTATCGACTTTAACGTTCGTGCCGAGCGTATGGGCTGGCTGCCGTCCGCGCCGCAGCTCAACCTCAACCCGCTGGGGCTGAAGGCGAAGGCCGACGAGGCGGGCATGACCGCGCAGGAGTACACGGTGCAGGCGCTGAAATCGGGCGATATCCGTTTTGCCAGCGAACAGCCGGACAGCGGGCAGAACCACCCGCGCAACATGTTTATCTGGCGTTCTAACCTGCTGGGCTCCTCCGGTAAGGGCCACGAGTACATGCTGAAGTACCTGTTAGGGGCCGACAGCGGTATCCAGAGCGCAGAGTTTGGCTCGACCGATGACGTCAAACCGGAAGAAGTCGAATGGCAGACCGCCGCGCTGGAGGGCAAGCTCGACCTGCTGGTGACGCTGGACTTCCGGATGTCCAGCACCTGCCTGTTCTCCGATATCGTCCTGCCGACCGCCACCTGGTACGAAAAAGACGATATGAACACCTCGGATATGCATCCGTTTATCCACCCGCTTTCCGCCGCCGTTGACCCGGCCTGGGAATCGAAAAGCGACTGGGAGATCTACAAAGGTATCGCCAAATCGTTCTCGGAAATCTGTCAGGGCCATCTGGGCACCGAAACGGACGTGGTGCTGCAACCGCTGCAGCACGACTCCCCGGCCGAGCTGGCACAGCCGTTCGCCATTCAGGACTGGCGTAAAGGCGAATGTGACCTGATCCCGGGCAAAACCGCGCCGAACATTATCGCCGTAGAGCGCGACTATCCGGCCACCTATGAGCGCTTTACCTCGCTGGGGCCGCTGATGGACAAGCTTGGCAACGGCGGTAAAGGGATTGGCTGGAAGACCCAGACCGAAGTCGATTTCCTCGGCAAGCTGAACTACGTCAAGCTGAGCGGCCCGGCCAAAGGGCGTCCATGCATTGAAACCGCGATCGACGCCGCCGAGGTGATCCTCGCCCTCGCCCCGGAAACCAACGGCCAGGTGGCGGTGAAGGCCTGGGAAGCGCTGAGCGAATTCACCGGGCGCGAGCACGCGCATCTGGCGCTCAACAAAGAAGACGAGAAAATTCGTTTCCGCGATATTCAGGCGCAGCCGCGCAAAATTATCTCCAGCCCCACCTGGTCCGGGCTTGAGGATGAACACGTCTCCTATAACGCCGGCTATACCAACGTCCACGAGCTGATCCCGTGGCGCACCGTCTCCGGGCGTCAGTCGCTGTATCAGGATCACCCGTGGATGCGCGACTTCGGTGAAAGCCTGGTGGCCTACCGTCCGCCGATTGACACTCGCAGCGTCAGCCACATGAACGCGATCCCGCCGAACGGCTTCCCGGAAAAGGCGCTGAACTTCCTGACGCCGCACCAGAAATGGTGCATTCACTCTACCTATAGCGAAAACCTGCTGATGCTGACGCTGTCGCGCGGCGGGCCGATCGTCTGGCTGAGTGAAACCGACGCCAAAGAGCTGGGTATCGCCGATAACGATTGGATTGAAGCGTTTAACGCCAACGGCGCGCTTACCGCCCGCGCGGTGGTCAGCCAGCGTATCCCGCCGGGCATGACCATGATGTACCACGCCCAGGAGCGTCTGATGAATATTCCTGGCTCGGAAGTCACCGGGCGGCGCGGCGGGATCCACAACTCGGTCACCCGCATCTGTCCGAAACCGACCCATATGATTGGCGGCTATGCGCAGCTGGCCTACAGCTTTAACTACTACGGAACGGTCGGTTCGAACCGTGATGAATTCATTATGATTCGCAAAATGAAAAACATTAATTGGCTGGATGATGAAGGCAATGATCAGGTACAGGAGGCGTCAAAATGAAGATACGCTCACAGGTTGGGATGGTTTTAAACCTTGATAAATGCATCGGCTGCCACACCTGCTCTGTTACCTGTAAGAACGTCTGGAGCAGCCGTGAAGGCATGGAGTACGCGTGGTTTAACAACGTGGAGACTAAACCGGGCATCGGCTTCCCGAAAGACTGGGAAAATCAGGAAAAATGGCAAGGCGGCTGGGTACGCGGCATTAGCGGCAAGCTGACTCCGCGTATGGGCGGCCGCGTTAACGTGCTGGCAAAAATCTTCGCCAACCCGCTGATCCCGGGCATTGACGACTACTACGAGCCGTTCACCTACGACTATCAGCATCTGCATAACGCGCCGGAAGGCAAAAACCTGCCGACCGCCCGCCCGCGCTCGCTGATTAGCGGCCAGCGGATGAACAAAATTGAGTGGGGCCCGAACTGGGAGGAGCTGCTGGGCGGCGAATTTGAAAAACGCGCCCACGATCATAACTTCCAGGAAATGCAAAAGGAGATGTACGGCCAGTTCGAAAACACCTTCATGATGTACCTGCCGCGCCTGTGCGAGCACTGCCTCAATCCGAGCTGCGTCGCCACCTGCCCGAGCGGCGCCATCTATAAGCGTGAAGAAGACGGCATCGTGCTGATTGACCAGGATAAATGCCGCGGCTGGCGTATGTGCATCAGCGGCTGCCCGTACAAAAAAATCTACTTCAACTGGAAAAGCGGAAAATCAGAAAAATGCATCTTCTGCTACCCGCGTATTGAATCCGGCCAGCCGACCGTGTGCTCGGAAACCTGCGTAGGCCGTATTCGCTACCTCGGCGTGCTGCTGTACGATGCCGACCGCATTGAAGAAGCGGCCAGCACCGAGAAAGAGACCGACCTGTATGAACGCCAGTGCGACGTGTTCCTCGACCCCCACGACCCGGCGGTGATTGAAGAAGCGCTGAAACAGGGCATCACCCAGAACACTATCGACGCCGCCCAGCGTTCGCCGGTGTACAAAATGGCGATGGACTGGAAGCTGGCGCTGCCGCTGCACCCGGAATACCGCACCCTGCCGATGGTCTGGTACGTGCCGCCTCTGTCGCCGATTCAGTCCGTCGCCGATGCGGGCGGCCTGCCGAAAACCGACAGCATCCTGCCCGCCGTCGAAAGCCTGCGCATTCCGGTGCAGTATCTGGCGAACATGCTGAGCGCCGGCGATACCGGCCCGGTACTGCGCGCGCTGAAACGGATGATGGCGATGCGCCACTACAAACGTTCACAGACCGTTGAAGGCGTTACCGATACTCGCGCGCTGGAGGAAGTGGGCTTAAGCGTGGAACAGGTGGAAGAGATGTACCGCTACCTGGCGATCGCCAACTACGAAGACCGTTTCGTGATCCCCACCAGCCACCGTGAAATGGCGGAAGATGCCTTCCCGGAAAGCAAAGGCTGCGGCTTTACCTTCGGCGACGGCTGCCATGGCTCGGACACCAAGTTCAACCTGTTTAACAGCCACCGTATCGACGCCATCAACATCGGGGAGAAAAACTAATGCGGATCCTGAAAATCATCGGGCTGCTGCTGGAGTATCCCGATGAGCTCAGCTGGGACAACAAACAGGAGCTTTTCGACCTGATTGACAGCGACGCCCCGGCGCTGCGCCCGTTCCTCGAGCAGCATCTGGCGGTGTCGCTGCTGGATAAACAGGCCGAGTGGTGCGAAATCTTCGAACGCGGCCGCGCGACCTCGCTGCTGCTGTTCGAGCACGTTCATGCCGAATCGCGCGATCGCGGCCAGGCGATGGTTGAACTGATGTCGCAGTATGAACAGGTTGGTCTGCAGCTTAACTGCCGCGAGCTACCTGACCATCTGCCGCTCTATCTGGAGTACCTGAGCATTCTGCCCGACGCGCAGGCGCGGGAAGGTTTGCAGAACGTCGCGCCGATTCTGGCGCTTATCGGCGGCCGGCTGAAGCAGCGTGACGCCGCGTGGTATCAGCTGTTCGATACCCTGCTGGCGCTGGCCAATACCTCACTATCAAGTGACAGTGTCACAAAACAGGTGGCGGGTGAAGCACGTGACGATACCCGTCAGGCGCTGGATGCCGTGTGGGAGGAAGAACAGGTGAAATTTATTGAAGATAACGCCACCGCTTGCGACAGTTCACCGTTGCAAAGCTATCAACGACGCTTTAGCCAGGACGTCGCGCCTCAGTACGTGGACGTCCGTGCGGGAGGCCCGAAATGATACAGTTCCTTAACGTCTTCTTTTACGATATCTACCCTTACCTCTGCGGCACGGTATTTCTGCTGGGCAGCTGGCTGCGCTACGACTACGGTCAGTACACGTGGCGCGCCTCTTCCAGCCAGATGCTCGACAAGCGCGGCATGGTGTTATGGTCAAACCTGTTCCACGTCGGCATTCTGGGCATCTCCTTCGGCCATTTCTTCGGCATGCTGACGCCGCACTGGGTGTATGAGTCGTGGCTGCCGATGGCGCAAAAGCAGCTGATGGCCATGATTCTCGGCGGCGTATGCGGCGTGTTGACGCTGGTCGGCGGCGCGGGTCTGCTGATCCGTCGCCTCACCAACCCGCGCATCCGCGCAACGTCATCCACGGCGGACATCCTGATCCTCAGCATTCTGCTGATTCAGTGCTGCCTGGGCCTGACCACCATTCCGTTCTCCGCGCAGCATCCCGACGGCAGCGAAATGCTGAAACTGGTGGACTGGGCGCAGACGGTGGTCACCTTCCACGGCGGCGCATCGGCGCACCTGGACGGCGTGGCGTGGGTGTATCGTGTGCACCTGGTGCTGGGGATGACTATCTTCCTGCTGTTCCCGTTCACCCGTCTGGTGCACGTGTGGAGCGCACCGGTGGAATACCTGACCCGCCGTTATCAGGTGGTGCGCTCACGCCGATAACCGTTTTAATCCCTGTAGCCCGGCCGAGCATCGCGACGCCGGGTTTTTTACGCCACAAACAAAATATTAAACCTATTCTCAACCACTTTATCTTTCACCACCACAATGCGTAATAACGCGCTATATTATGCTCGTTGAATTAACCGTGGTGTCATATAGCACACGGGAAATATAAATTCACCGCATCGTAATTAATAATCTTGTTATGGCGAGGCTCCTGAACAAATACAAGTTATCGCCCTGATGGTATCGAGAGAGACCATCACAGGGAAATACAGGCATCCATCGAATCAAGGTGTTGCCAAGATAACTTCTGACGGCTCAAGGCCGTACAGATACGTTGTTCAGTGCTAAAACCGGGACGTAGGGATTTTTCTCAGCTCTTCCAGTTTTTGTCGCCCTATAAGAACGTTTCTATAGGGAATATCCAATGTCGCACATTAATGCAAGCGTAACGTACTACCCCGCTCATCATCACGCCGCCGGTGATATTATCTCAAACTATATGTCACGAGATTTTATTTCACTGCCGGAACAACTTAACGTAAAAGCGGCCCGCGAGCTTTTCTTACACCAATTAAACGACGATCGTTTCCCCTGCGCCATATTTGTGGTTTCCGGTGATAGTCTGCGCGGAATATTATCGACACGCAAACTGTTGCAGGCATCCGATGAGCAGCAACCGATCGCGCAGCTGATGAACGCCGCCCTGTTTCACGTCAGCCCGGACGATTGCCGTGACGTGGCGGCCGGGTTAATTGATAAACACCATTTGACCCTGCTACCGGTGATTGAAAACGGCAAACTCATCGGTTGCCTGAATGAAAAAGAGATAGACCAGCTGCTGGCGGACGAAATCACCGAAGATGCGCAGCGTCAGGGAGCCACCCTGCCGCTTGAAAAGCCGTACCTTGAGATAAGCCCGGTGGCGCTGTGGAAAAAACGCGCCGTCTGGCTGCTGCTGTTATTCATTGCCGAAGCCTATACCAGCACCGTTATTCAGCACTTTGAAGAGGCGCTGGAGTCGGCGATTGCGCTGGCCTTCTTTATCCCGCTGCTGATCGGCACCGGAGGCAACAGCGGAACGCAGATCACCTCCACGCTGGTCCGCGCCATGGCGCTGGGCGAGGTGGGCCTGCGTGACCTCGGGCGGATTTTACGTAAAGAGATGTCGACGGCGATGCTGGTGGCCATCACCTTAGGCGCGGCGGGCTGTCTGCGGGCGTGGATGATGGGCATCGGCCCGGAGATCACCTTTATCGTCAGCCTGACGCTGGTGTGCGTTACCCTCTGGAGCGCGGTGGTCTCGTCGGTCATTCCGCTGGTTATCAAGCGGGTCGGCATCGACCCGGCGGTGGTCTCCGCGCCGTTTATCGCGACGCTGATTGACGGCACCGGGCTGATTATCTACTTCAAAATCGCCCAGCACTTCTTAGGGTTAAACTAACCTGTTGAGATCGTAAACGCCTGCAGCTCTATTCGTTATCTTTCCGGGGCTGTAGGCCGGATAAGGCAAGGCCGCCATCCGGCAATGTGCAGCGGGTTGCCTGATGGCGCTACGCTTATCAGGCCTACAAGATTTAAATTGCCCGCCTACAGTGCGACCATAATGTTGTGAACAATGACTTCCGGTGAGCCCATTGCGAAAATCTGGATATCGCCCAGCGCCATATAGTCGGGAAATCGCTGGCGGAACCTGGACTCTTCTTTATCCCGAATGAGCCCAAATCCGCGTTTAAGCTGACGCGTAACGATGCAGCCACACGCGACATCGACATCCTTTGATGGCATAAGCAGAATCGAACGACCGCTTTCCCGCACGCGCTGGCGGTTGCGTTCGACAATATCCGGACGAATATCGGTGGCAAGAAATCCGGAAGATAGCGCAAAAACCACATTCTGCTGGCACCGCTCAAGCAACAGCGCGTCAAACAACGCAGCGTTTTGCTCAAGATAGGCTTCATAGCCGTCAGATTTAAGGTACTCACGGATGTTCGCTACGCGCTCACAAAATTGCGCATCGAGATCGACAAACGCATACCCCAAACGAACGGCCAGTTTTTCCCCGACGGTACTTTTTCCTGCACCGCCCGGACCAATCAGAAAAAGATGCATTATTTCCTCATAAATTAAACCGAACAACGCCAGAAGTATCGCTATTCAAATACAAACGTATCTCCGGTCGCCGGGGAGATAACCTCCGGCAGCCACAGCTTGCCCCACAACCCGGTACAATGGCAGGCCATGACTTTATCGGGCTTCAGCTGATGCAGAAAATGCCTGACCTGCCAGAGCGTGCGCGGTGAAGCGCAGCGCAGATGAAAGCCGCCGATAATCGCATGAACCTTCTCGATTCCGGTAATCTGCTGGCAGTGCCGGACGATATTAACGACCCCACGGTGCCCGCAGCCGGTAATGATCACCAGCCCGCGTTCAGACAGATAAATCAGCACGCCCTCATCGATAACGAAATCCGTTTTATCGCCGGTCACGCCATAGGCCTTCGGGCTATCGACGGCAATCTCACCCGACCAGATAAAACGGTCGCTAATCTGCAACGGTGTGCGGGTGTATTCCATACGATGACGAGCGTAATTAATCTCCCGCGACAGCTTTTTCAGCTTGTGGCTGCGCCCCGCAACCTTCACAGCGGCAAAGCGTTCGCGGCCAATTGTTGGGTGGCAGATAATGCGACTGTTGTCCGGCAGCCAGGGAACGCCGCCGCAGTGGTCGTAGTGACCGTGCGAAAGCACCGTCGCCGTGAGGTTATCCAGCGAAATTCCCATCCGCACGGCATTGTTCTGGAAGCTGTCATCGGGGCCGGTGTCGAAAAGAATGGAGGTACTGTCATCCTTGAGCAACAAACTTAATCCCGCTTTGGCCCTTAGTCCGCTATCGGCACCGCGAGCCAGTTGGTTTTCAAGTAAAACGCGAAGTGTTAATGCCATTATCTCATCCCTGAAAATTTGTAGCCCGGCCAGGCGAAGCGCCGCCGGGAAGTAGCACGATGCTAAACCCCGGCGGCGCTTCGCCTGGCCGGGCTACAGGTTATTTCCCAGCGTCTGGATGGGTGTCGAACGCGGCCATCACCGCCGCCAGTTCACTGACGCTGAAGCCGTATTTCGGGTCGTTGACGCCAAGCCCGAAGCGGGTTTGCAGCGCTTCGTACAGCGTGGGCACGTCCGGGAAATCGATCTTTTCCACCACGTGGTGTTTATCCCAGTGGGTAAAGTGGAAGTTGGTCAGCGTCATTTTGCCGCCGTCCGGTAGATGGCGGCACATCAGCAGGTGATGGCGGAAATGCGACTGCGGCCAGTGCGCCGACCAGAAGTTGCCCATCACGTAGTCAGAAGCGTACTGGCGGCCTAAATCAAAGTGATACATCGACTGCCAGTGATCGTGATGGCTATATTGCAGGATCCACTCCTGATTTTCATACAGCAAACGGTAATCACCGTGCGGGGTCGATTGCACAATATCCGCCAGCAGCTTGATCGGCGCGGTCAGCGTCTGGCCGCCAAAACCAACGTCGGCAATCCAGCGCTCGCCGTCGACCTCGACCAGCAGCAGGCGATGAGTACGCGGCGGCATCTGCGGCGGATGCGCCAGCACAACCCGCCCCAGCAGGCTACGCACGTGGAAGCCAATCTCCCGCAGCACGCGCTCAAACAGCCCGTTCTGCTCAAAACAGTAGCCGCCGCGACGGGCGTTGACCAGCTTGTCTTCCAGCGCCTGGTCGTCAAGATGCATCTCGCGCGGCAGCAGAACATCAAGGTTCTCAAACGGGATCGCGCTGTTGTGGTGGCTATGCAGCGTTCGCAGCGTCTCGAGCGAGACATCCGGCGTGCCCGTCCAACCCAGACGAGCAAAATAGGCGTTTAAAAAAGGGGTCATCAATGGCTCCAGCATGAGGTTTCCGTCTTTTATAGCCTATTTTACGCTTAGGAATGATTGTTTTGTGCGATCGGTTGAACCCGCGTGTACAACGTTAAGCGTCTCACTTTATTCTGTATATTGCTGACGCTTTCGCACGATTTAGTGTGTTACCCGTATCTCTTTACTCTCAGAGGAACCTCTATGAGCCGTTTTCGCCCCGTCGAACTTCACCACGCCAGCCGTCTACTTAACCACGGCCCGACCATTCTGATCACTAGCTATGACACCGAAACACAACGTCGCAATATCATGGCCGCCGCCTGGTCAATGCCGGTGGAATTTGAGCCGCCGCGTATTGCCATCGTGGTGGATAAGAGCGCGTGGTCGCGGGAGATCATTGAACGCAACGGTACCTTTGGCATCGTGGTGCCGGGCGTGGCCGCCGCCAGCTGGACCTACGCGGTCGGCAGCATCAGCGGGCGCGACGAGGATAAGTTCAACGCCTACGGTATTCCGGCCATCAACGGCCCGATCCTGGGCCTGCCGCTGGTCGAGGAGAAATGCCTGGCGTGGATGGAGTGCCGCCTGCTGCCCGCCACCGCCGCGGCGGCGCAGTATGACACGCTGTTTGGCGAAGTGGTGTCGGCAGCGGCGGATGAGCGGGCGTTCGTCGCCGGTCGCTGGCAGTTCGACGATGATAAGCGCAATACGTTGCATCATCTCGGCGCGGGGACGTTTGTCGCCAGCGGAAAAGTGATTCGCGTCCCGCTGACAGACGGGCAGTAAGGTGTTTTTGCTGACTGCGCAAAAAATTTGTGCAGTCACAATCCACAAAATAAAATGCTGTTCCAACAACCTCTTGTTTTATCGACAATTCCACCCTATCGGCCAACAAAAAAAGCCGCGACTTCAGCCGGAAAAATATCGGCAATGCTCACAGAATACAAACGCAAAAATTTTTCGTATTGCGCATGCGAAATGTCAGGTGATTTAATTCTTATTGCCAAATCATCTTTAGACGTAGACTGAGAATAAAAAATGGAAAAGCGTTCACTGAATAAAAATATTGAATTACTGCTGCGCGGCTTTACTGAATTAAAAGATAACGGGCGTTTTAATGAGCCCAATCTTGACGGTAGCGCAGGAGATTATATTTCATTCTCCAGCTGGGAATGGCCGCAGGGCGTTGGGCTGTTTGGGCTGGTGCGTTTATGGGAAAACACGAAGTCTGATGAGCTATATCAAATTATCGACAGCTGGTTTCAGGGAAATATCGAAAAAGGGCTGCCGAGTCTCAACGTGAATACCACCGCGCCGATGCTGCCTCTCTCACTGTTCTGGTCTCATCACCGACAGCCGCACTATCAGCAGGTGCTGGATAACTGGGCGAACCGCGTCATGACGGAACTGCCACGTACGCCGGAACAGGGCTTCCAGCACGTGGTGTCCGACGGCATTAACGAGATGGAGATCTGGGACGACACGCTGTTTATGGTGGTGCTGTTCCTCGCGCACTACGGCACGGTATCCGGCCGTCAGGAGCTGGTTGACGAGGCGGTACGGCAGTTCCTGCTGCATGCGCGCTATCTTAACGATCCGCAAACCGGGTTGTGGTACCACGGCTGGAGCTTTGTCGAGAACAGCAACTTTGCCAATGCGCGTTGGGCGCGCGGCAATGCGTGGATCACCGTGGGCATTCTCGAGCTGCTGGAGCTGGCCGACGTGGGTGCGGGCGTGCGCGCCTACCTGATTGAGTGCCTGAAAAAGCAGGTCAACACGCTGATTGACCTACAGGCGGAAAACGGCGCATGGCACACCCTGCTCGACCACCCTGACTCTTATACCGAAATTTCTGCGACCGCGGGTTTTGGCTATGGCTTATTAAAAGGTGCGCGCCTGGGGATTGGCGATGAGCGGTGGCAACAAGCAGGAATGAAAGCGCTGGCAATTGTTCAGGAAAATATTGATGCCGAAGGGACGGTACACAATGTTTCTTACGGCACACGAATGGGGCGAACACTGCAATTTTATAAAGATATTCCATTACAACCTACCGGTTATGGGCAGGCGCTAGCCATATTATGTCTGAGTGAAGGTTTGCGTCTGACTGATAACAAATAAAACACAACACTTCTCTTCCGGAGAAATAATAATGAGCATTGAATATAGTTATTTTAATTTAACGGCGGGTAACGCCGTGCGCTACTGGCAACTATCCGATATTACAAGTCTGCGCTATGACACCGCGGATTCGCCGATGGCCGGCGAAATGGATCCGTTTTTCTTTTTAAGCAAACACAAAAACTTTATTCCGCATACCTACCCCTGCCGTGACGATTTTCGCCAGCGCTTTGCCGGGCAAAAGCCACGGCCGTTTGCCAGCGCCAGCTACTCGCGCTGGTGGTTCCCGTTTGCCTCCGACAGAGTGGATCTGTCCGGCTTCTGGTTCCGGCCAACCCGCGTCGGCGCGTGGGCCAGAACGCGGCTCGAGTGCCCGCAGGCGGGTGAGTATCGTTTCCGCCTCGCAACCTGCGGCGGTGCGGTGCTCAAGCTGAACGGCGAAGAAGTGCTGTGGATGGCGGATTATCAGCGCAATCTGGAAAACCAGCGTGAGTTCAGCCTGACGCTACAGGCGGGAATCAACGAACTGGAGCTGTGGTTTGATGACCTGGCCGAACGCGATATCCGCTTCTTTTTCCAGCTCAACTATCTCGCCGGTGAACCGCTGCGCATCGCGCTGGAAACGCCGCTTGCCGACGCGCGGGTCAAAGAGATGGAACAGCTGCTGGACGGCGTTTCCTTTGAACACCCGGTGTATAACCGCGGTACCATCCGGCTGGTATTCCCGCAGCCGGCCTCGACGGACTATGCCCTGCACGTCAATGTGCTTGGCGACTTTATCTCACTCGATGAGCCAGTCTCACTCGACAGCCAACTGGCCGCCGGTGAATCGGTGGTGGCCATCGCTGAAAGCGAAGCCATCCCGGCGGATTTCCGTAATTTCCACATCACACTGCAACGCGAAGGGTTCCAGATAAGCCGCACGCTAGGCGTTGAAATCTGCCACGCAGACCGTCAGACCGAGATCCCGCAGATGCAGGACGCCCGGATCGCTGAAGCGCTTAGCGTGGTCGCTCATGAAGGCGAATACAGCAGCGTCAAAGCGCTGGCGCGCCTGGCCTGCGGCCTTAACGACGAACAGACCCAGCAGATGCTGGATGGCGTACTGCCATCGGTACTCGACTGCCATGATTGCGCCGACTTTACGCTTGTGCCGCTGCTGTGGTGCCGCACGGTGTGGGGCGACGATATCGATCCGGCGGTGCGCGGGCGCATTGATGACGCCATTCTGCGTTTCCGTTACTGGATGGATGAACCGGGCAACGACGTCCAGTGGTACTTCTCTGAGAACCACGCCCTGCTGTTCCACACCGCAGCGCTGCTGGCCGGTAACCTTTTCCCGGACGCCATTTTCACCCGTTCCGGGCGCAGCGGGCGCGAACAGGCGGCGGCAGGTAAAGCCCGCGTCATCAGCTGGCTGGATCACTTTGAACAGTGCGAAATGGCCGAGTGGAACTCTGCACCCTACTTCCCGATCGATCTGAAAGGGCTCACTGCGCTGGCAGCGCTGTCGGGCGACGCGCAGATAAGCCAACGGGCCATTGCCGCAATCGAGCGCCTGCTCGCGCAGATTGCCCGTTCCGCCCACCAGGGTTTCCTCACCGCCTCGCAGGGACGTTCTTACGAACATACCTTACGCGCCGGGCGTTCTCTGGAACTGGCGGCGATTTCACGTCTGCTCTGGGGCAAAGGCAACTACGGCTGCCGGTTCCACGCGCTGCCGCAGTTAGCGCTGCTGCTGCGTGATGGCCTGCTCAATCTCCCGGCGGACCTGGCCGATGTTGCCGCCTGGCAAAAAGAGAGCGCCATTGAGTGGTGTTTCGCGCAGGGCGCTAACCGCATTGCTCGCCTCTATCACTACAAAAATCGCCACGCGGCGATGGGGTCCATTGCGGGCTATCGCTGGGGCGAATGGGGCTACCAGGAGACGCCGTTCCATTTACGTCTGGGTCATCAACCCGAAGCGCAGATCTGGATTAACCATCCGGGCGAAACCCTGCACGGCGGTTTTGGTCGTCCTTCCTACTGGGGCGGCTGCGGCACGCTCCCCCGCGTTCAACAGTACCGCGGGCTGGCGGTGTTGATTTTCAATCTGCATGAGGATCAACCGCCTTTCACCCACGCGTGGCTACCGCAAAGTCAGTTTGATGAGGTTGTTATCGACGGCCAGCGCGCCGCCGTGCGGAGCGGCGACGGGATGGCGCTGCTGATGGGTAACCAGGCGTTTGAAACGGTAACCACTGGCCCAACCCGAGGCTGTGAAATTCGCCTTAACGGGCAACAAACCTGCTGGCTGGTGCGCATCAATGACCATGTCGATAGCAGCCTGGAGACCTTCAGCGCGCGCTTTAGCCATCTGGCTATGACGCAGCATGATGACGGCAGTATCGAAGTCAACGATCCGCAGTACGGAACGGTGCGCTTCCTGGCTGATGGACGCATCGACGCGGAAGGCCGCACGCTCGATCCGCAGCAGTGGAGCGTGATGGGCAGCAGCCGTGAACTTCCTCTGTAACCAACGCCCGGCAGAGACCGGGCAAGGAAAATAATAATGGATACGCAAATCGACAAACCGTCTGTGCCTTCCGGGCAGACCTCTGGTGATGTAAATCCGAACAATCTACACAATCCCGCACGCGAGGTGGCGAAACCGAAAAGCAACTATCGCTGGGTCGTCTGTTCGATGCTGGTGTTTGCCACGACGGTTAACTATATGGACCGTCAAATCCTCGGCCTGCTGGCCCCGATGCTGCAAAAAGATATCGGCTGGACGCAGATGGAGTACAGCTGGCTGGTCAACGCCTTCACCGTGGCCTACGGCGTCGGCACCCTGGTGTGCGGGCGTATTATCGACAAACTGGGGACCAAAATTAGCTATGCGGTAGCGATGGTGGTCTGGAGCGCCGCGGCGATGGCGCATGCCGTCGTCGGTTCGGTCGCGGGCTTCGCATTGGTGCGTATACTGCTCGGGCTGGGGGAATCAGCTAACTTCCCGGCGGCGATGAAGGTGATTGCCGAGTGGCATCCTAAAAAAGAACGCACGCTGGCAACGGGCATTCTTGGTGTGGCGGTCAATATCGGCGTGGTGATCTCGCCGGCGCTGATCCCGCTTATCGCGGTCCATTACGGCTGGCACGGCGCGTTCTTAATTCTGGGCGCCGTTGGCTTCCTGTGGCTGATCCCGTGGTTTATCGCCTTTGGTCCGATGAAAGCGAAAGCCAGCGCCGAGGAGCAGGCGTGGATTGCCCAGGATAAAGAAGAGACGGTCAGCGTTTCCGCGATCAAGTGGACACACCTGCTGGGCTACCGCCAGCTGTGGGCCGTGGCATTAGGTAAAATGCTGACCGACCCGATCTGGTGGTTCTTCCTCTTCTGGTTACCAAAATGGCTCAATGAGTCGCGCGGTATCAATATGGAAGGTTTAGGTCTGCCGCTGATTGTGATTTATCTCTTCGCCATCGTGGGCAGTCTGGGCGCGGGCTGGTTACCGGGTAAGCTGATGAGTAAAGGCGTAAGCACCGCCAGGGCGCGTAAAATCACCATGCTGATCTGTGCCTGTCTGGTACTGCCGATTTTCGCCGCCACGCAGGTCGAGAATCTGTGGGCTGCAGTCGCGCTGGTCGGGTTAGCGGCGGCGGCGCACCAGGGCTGGTCCGCCAATATTCTGACTTCCGTATCTGACCTGTTCCCTAGCGCCGCCGTTGGCTCTGTCGTCGGGATCGGCAGCACCTTCGGGATGATCGGCAGCGTGATCTTCTCGACGGTGATTGGCGCGGTGCTTGAAGCCTCCGGTAACTACTGGGCGCTGTTCGCCATCAGCTCCGTCGCCTACCTGCTGGCATGGGCGGTGATGTATCTGCTGCTGGTGCCGAAAATGGAACGGGCTAAATTCGACTAACCCGCTCGCTCTCCTCTTGCCCGCATCACCCGATGCGGGCTACTGACTGACGTTCTACGATAGCGCACGCCAGCTCAACGCGTCTGGGGATCTCCACGCTACCGGCAATCATATCCTGCAAGAGTTCCAGCGCCAGCGTGCCAATTTCCTGCACCGGAAGGTGAACGGTGGTCAACGGCGGCGTCGCGAACTCCGCCTGCGGCAGATTGTTCATGCCAATCACCGAGATATCGTCCGGCACGCGCAGCCCTAAAGCCCGCACGCCGTTGATCGCGCCCAGCGCCAGCGAGTCATTGGCGCACAGTATCGCGGTGCACTCGCGCGGATTGTCACGAAAACGCGCGATCACCGCCTGCTCCGCCAGCTCCGGCAGCCAGTCAGTGACCGTCAGAATACGCGAGTCGTCGCACACCAGTTGACGGCAGCGCATCGCTTCACGCCAGCCATCCTCCCGCTGTTCAATCGTGCGCCGACCAGGATGGGTCAAAAACAGAATGTCGCGATGGCCGCGCTCCAGCAGGTATTCACAGGCCATGCGGGTCGCCGAACGGTTACAGGGCAGTACGCTGGACAAGCGCATCAGCGGGTCTTCAGTATTCACCAATACCGCCGGTTTTTTCAGGTTCACCACGGTATTCAGAAAGCCGCTGTCATCCACGGTCAGCGCCAGTACGCCGCCGACATCGGGCTCTTCCAGTAGCGCCTGCAGAGCGCCGTCATCATTATCGTTGAGCGGATGCGTGGTGAGATCCACGCCCAGCACCTTTGCCCGCTCCTTCAACCCCTGTAAAACATACCAGCTAAACTGGTAGCGGTTATAATCCAGCATCGCCACCTGCGAAATGGCGAGTACGATCCGCGCACCGCCCAGCTCCTGAGCTGGCGTATAGCGCATGGCACGCGCCACTTCCTGAATGCGGGTACGCAGCTCATGGCTGACGCCTTTTTCGCCTGAGAGCGCCCGCGACACTGTGCTGAGCGAGGTGCGACAGCGGGTAGCGATGTCCTCCAGCCGGACGCGACGATACCCCATATCGCGCTCTGTCTGATTACGTGATTGACTCATTTTTCATCCTATCTGCCGCCGTTCTTCGCTCGGCGTAATCCCAAAGACTTTTTTATACAGCGTGGTGAAATGGTTACTGTTAGCAAAGCCGCATAAATAGGCAATTTCCGTCACCGGCATTTCCGTTTCGCGTAATTTAACCCGCGCCGACACCAGTCGCAGCCGCTTTAAATAGTTATCCGGCGTTAGCCCCGTCGCCTCTTTAATATGACGAAAAGCGGTGCGGGAGGTTAAATGAAAACGCTCCGCCAGCTGCTTCCAGTTATGATCTTCAAAACAGTGCTCCTGAAGCCAGGTTAAAAGCTTATGCAGCTTATATTTGGTCGAGCTGTATTCCGCCTGCGTTTGTGCATATTGCAGCGTAGTCAGCAGCTGAAAAAAACGCGCTTCGCGTAGCGCCTGATTATCCGGCTCACGCATCGTCGGCAGAAAGATCTGGCTAATCATTTCCTTACAGGCCGTCCGCGTTTCCGGCGACAGCCAGCCGTAGCAGCTCGCCTGCTGCGCGGAAAATTGCCCCAGCAGGGTATCAATCTGCTGCAGATACTGAAATTCCACCTGCGGGTTGATCAAAATATTAATCAGCTTGAGGGTTCCCAGCTCATCGTAAAAATGAAAATCGCCGGACGTAACGTAAAAAACATCGCCCTGCTGAATATACAGCGGACGCCCGTTAATAACGTGTAGCCCGTGGCCCTGCTCGACAATCACCAATTCATCAAACTCGTGGCTGTGCTCGCAGTTATTATCCTCCGGGTCACTGGCATACATCGCCAGCTTGTCGCCAGTGCTGGCGAAATAATACTCAGTGGTCAGTGTCATCATCGCTGCTATCCAAACGTCCTACCGCACGATGGCACGATAAGTCATTTTCCCCTTCTCGACGATCGAGAATCGCGGAATTGTGATCGCCAATCGCACTATCACATTAGCAGTGCCATTTTTGCGGCAAATTTGGCATTCCCGGAGTGGTTGAGGCACCAGGCCGCGCCGTATGCTGCGAACAACTTATTCCGAGGACGCCTTATGTCACAAGCCATTCAGCTCAATGCTCAACTTCCAATGGTCCGCCAGCCGCATTTTTTACAGCAGGCGGACGCGCTGACGCCCGCACTGTATCGTCAGCCACAGCCGCCGCTGGCGGTCGTCGACGCCGTCGCCGATTCCCAGGCGTTATTCGGCTGGCGCGCCGAGCCGCGCTGCTCGCTGGAGGCGCTGTACCAGCGCGAATTCAGTGAAGGAGAAAGCGTCATTATCGATTTTGGCAGCCACTGCGTTGGCTACCTGCAGTTTGCCTGCTATAGCGCCGGCAGCCCGCCGGATGCCCCCGCCCACCTCCAGCTCACCTTTGGCGAAACGCTGAGCGAAGTTTGCGAGCCGTTTAGTGACTATCGCGGCTGGCTCAGCAGCAGCTGGCTGCAGCAGCAGGACCTGTGGCTGGATGTTCTGCCCGCCGAGGTAGCGCTGCCCCGCCGCTACTGCTGCCGATACGTCAAAATTGAGGTCAAGGCCGTGTCGCGCAAATTCCGTCTGCGCTTCGATAACCTGTTACTGACCACCGTCACCTCCGCGCCCGAGCGCTGCCCGCCCTGCGATAGCCACGATGCACAACTCCAGGCCATTGACCGGGTTTCCGTGCGGACGCTGAAAAACTGTATGCAGGAGGTGTTTGAGGATGGCCCGAAGCGCGACCGCCGCCTGTGGCTGGGCGATCTTCGCCTGCAGGCGCTGGTCAACGACGTCACCTTCGCCCATCACGATCTGGTGCGTCGCTGTCTGTATCTGTTCGCCGGGCATACCCGCGCCGACGGGATGGTGTCGGCTAACGTGTTCGTCAAGCCGGAGGTGATTGCCGACGACACCTTCCTGTTCGACTATTCGCTGTTTTTCGTCGACGTTCTCTACAACTACCTGCAAAGCGCCGAAGATATCGCCACCGCGCGCGAACTGTGGCCGGTCGCCAGACGGCAGCTCGAACTGGCGATGACCCGCCTGGATGAATGCGGCATCGTGCGCGACAGCGACGACTGGTGGGTATTTATCGACTGGCAGGAAAGTCTCAATAAACAGGCGGCGGCCCAGGGCGTCCTGATCTACTGCCTGCAGCGCGGCCTGTGGCTGGCCGAACGGTTTGAGCCGCAGCTTGCCGTCTCTTACCGCTCGCAGCTACAGCGCTTAAAAACCGCCGCGCAGGCACAGCTGTGGGATGAGGCTCAGGGCTATTTTGTCAGCGGCAGCGCGCGCCAGGTCTCATGGGCTTCGCAAATCTGGCTGGTGCTGGCCGAGGTCGGTGACCCAGAGCAGCGTCTGGCGGTCATGCAGCGGCTGCTCAGCCACCCGCCGGCCATCGCCATGAACACCCCCTATCTCCGCCATCACTTTATCGCCGCGCTGCTGCAATGCGGTTTGCGTGAGCGGGCGATCGCGGAGATCAAAGCCTACTGGGGCGAGATGGTGCGCTATGGCGCGGACACCTTCTGGGAGGTATTTGACCCGCAGCACCCCGAATTTTCACCCTATGGCAGCAAGCTCATTAACAGCTACTGCCACGCCTGGAGCTGCACCCCGGCCTGGTTTATCCGCCTGTACGGTCTATAACAACTAACGCGAGTCTATTTCTATGGCAGAAACAACGTTTGAACGCTGGAAACAGCGCGTGGGCTACGGCATAGCCGACCTCTCCTGCAACCTGGTGTGGCAGCTTATTTCGCTCTACCTGATGTTCTTTTACACCGACGTGATGGGCTTACCGGCTTACTACGTTGGGCTGATGTTCCTCGTCACCCGCCTGGTCGACGGCGTCGCCGACGTGCTGATGGGGCTGGTGATTGATAATACCTCCACCCGCTGGGGGCGCTGCCGCCCCTATTTGCTGATTGGCGCGGTGCCGTTTGGCCTGCTGTGCATTCTGGCCTTCTACGTGCCGGATTTTGGCACCACCGGCAAGCTGGTTTACGCCTTTGTGACCTACCTGTGCCTATCGTTTCTGTATACGCTGGTCAATATCCCGTTCTGCGCGATGCTACCATTCCTGACCAACGACTCCGGCGAACGCACCACGCTCTCGACCGTGCGTATTTTGCTCGGTTCCCTCGGCGCCACCCTCGTCGCCGTCGCCACCCTGCCGCTGGTGAGTGCGTTGGGTAACGGTAACCAGGCGCACGGTTTCTTCTACACGGCGATCGTGTTCGGCGTGATTGCCACCTTCTTCCTGCTGGTGAGCTTTCGCAACGTGAAAGAGAGCATCAGCATTACCCAGGAGCGCATGACCCTCAAGCGCGCGTGGACCAGCCTGCGTTCCAACCGCCCGTGGTTTGTTTTCGCCATCAACATCTTTCTGATGTGGGGCGCATTTTTCTTCCAGACCGGCGCGCTGGTGTACTTCTTCCACTATTACGTCGGCAACGTAGAGCTGACGGCGGTGGTCGCCGGTATTTCCACCTTCGTGCCGCTGCTGGGCACGCTGACGGTGCCCATGCTCGCGAAGCGGATGAAAAAACGCCACGTCTATCTGGTGGCGAGCGCCATCAATCTGCTGGGGATGGGGGTGATGATTGTTGCCGGGGCCAACAGCTGGGGGCTGGTTATCGGCGCGGTGATCCTGTCGCTGGGCGCGGGACAGCGCACGGCGATTTACTTCTCGATGCAGGCCGACCCGGTGGACTACGGCGTATGGAAAACCGGGATTAATACCGCCGGTATTCTCACCTCGATCAATGGTTTCCTCGGTAAAGTCGCCATGGCGGGCGCGGGGGCGATTATTGGCGTCCTGCTCTCTTCCAGCGGCTACGTTGCTAACGAGGTGCAAAGCAACAGCGCGATGCTGGCGATTAAGGCCTGCTACCTGTATATCCCGGCCTTGTTGATCGTCGCTTCCATGATCTGCATCGGCCGTTTCTATCGGCTGGATGACGATTACGAGCGCATTCGCGCCGACCTGGATGCCGGGCGCGGCGCGCCGGCAGAGGCTCCCGCGGTGGCGATCGCCAAAACCGCGTAATCGCACCGCAGTAGCCCGGCCATCGGGCTACTGCCTCATCACATGCTGTAGCCCGATTTTTTAATCAGCTTATCCATCTGCGGCGCAATCTCGCTCTCCCACACCTGCTGCCAGTCGCTCTCCTGCACCTGATTCAGGGCGACGCTGACCGAGCGGTCTTTGGTATTCAGATGGCGAATCAGCACTTCGGTGATGTCCGCGGCCAGCGCGGTTTTCTGTTCATCGCTCAGCTCGCGGGGAAAACATTTAATATCAACGTGTGGCATCGGCAGGACTCCTTATAGTTGGAACCCTAAAGCTACCACATTCAGGCCGGGTCTATCGTCATTTCGTGCGCTAAAACAGCGGCTTGCTGCCCCCTTATCATCGGTTGCATATAAATCATCGGCGATTAAACTAAAAAAATCCCTCTGGAACTATGAACCAGATTCATCAATGGTCACTCCCTATGCTTAAAGACAATATCAACGATCTGATCTCCTTTATGGTCGTCGCGCGCGAACGTAGCTTTACCCGCGCGGCGGCGCAGCTGGGCGTGTCGCAGTCGGCGCTGAGCCACGCGATGCGTAATCTGGAGAGCCGCCTCGACGTCCGCCTGCTGACCCGCACCACGCGCAACGTCGCCCCGACCGAGGCGGGCGAAATGCTCTACCAGCGCCTCAGCCCGCATCTGCAGGAAATTGAGCAGGAGATTTCAGCGCTGCGCGATACCCGCGACCGCCCGGCGGGCAATATTCGCCTGACGGCCGGTGAGCATGCGATGAATACGGTGATCTGGCCGCGCATTAAGCCGTTTATGCAGCAGTATCCGGAAATCAACATTGAAGTGACCGTCGACAACGCCCTAACCGATATCGTTGACGAACGTTTTGACGCCGGTGTGCGGCTGGGGGAACAGGTGGCGCGCGATATGATTGCGGTGCGCATCGCCCCGGACATGCGGATGGCGGTGGTCGGTTCACCGGCCTATTTCACCCGCTACGGCATTCCGCAAACGCCGCACGATTTGCAGCAGCATCGCTGCATCAATATGCGCCTGCCGACCAAAGGCGGGCTGTACGCGTGGGAGTTTGAACAACACGGTGAGCCGCTACAGGTGCGCGTCGAGGGGCAACTGACGCTAAACTGCCTGCCGCAGCGTATTGAAGCCGCCGAAGCCGGTTTGGGGCTGGCCTACGTGCCGGATGACACCATCGCCGACAGCGTGGCCGCCGGGCGCTTACAGCAGGTGCTCACCGACTGGTGCGTACCGTTTGCCGGCTACTATCTTTACTACCCCAGCCGCCGCCAGCACACCACCGCCTTTGCGCTGCTGGTTGATGCGCTGCGCTACGCCTTGCCCGGCAAGACGACGGGCTAAATGGCTGACTTTGGCTGGAGGTTTTCATCAAACTCCAGCCGCTTTCTGTTGGGTTCCGCGGCGGTCAGCGGCTGCACCTCAGCCAGCGTCTTCTGGCAGCGTTCAACCAGCACCTGATATTCGCGGGTGCCCTGCTTTTTCCATGCCAGCTCCTGCTCGGTTAAGGCGCGAATGGCTTTTGCCGGGCTGCCGACAATCAGATGATTAGCGGGCATTTCCGCTCGCGCTTTGACGAACGCCGACGCCCCGACGATGCTGTTCTCACCGATGGTCGCGCCGTCAATGATCACCGCGCTCATTCCGACCAGCGCGTTACGGCCAATCACGCAGCCGTGCAGAATCGCCCCGTGGCCGATATGACCGTCCTCTTCCACTACCGTGTCCTGGCCGGGAAAGCCGTGCATCACGCAGTTATCCTGAATGTTGGCCCCGTCTTTAACCACGATGCGGCCAAAATCGCCGCGCAGGCTGGCATTCGGCCCCACGTAAACCCCTTTACCGAGGATCACATCGCCGATCAGCACGGCGGTGGGGTGAACGTAGCTTTCGCTCGGTACAACCGGGATCATCCCATCAATCTGATAAATCGGCATTTTAGCTCCTGTTACGCGTCCGTTAGCCCACCGAAGCGTTGATAGTAGAGCGGCCCCGGCGCGGGCAGTTCACCCACCGAGCTTTCGCCTTTTTCACTGACGAAAGCCTGCGCGCCGGGCGCAACGCGTTGATAAATATTGATACACAGCTGGCGCGCCGTCTGCCCCAGCCAGTGCGCGGGCAGCAGTTCTTCCGGCAGCAGCGGATCCTTCAGCACCACGCGGCGGTAAAAGTGAATCAGCAGCAGACGGATCTGGAAGCAGCGCTCCGGCGTTAACGCCTCCGCTTCGGCATCGCGTAATAGCGGCAGCAGCGGGCGGAACAGCGTGATAAACGCCTCGTACATGGCGTTCTGTTCAGTCAGATGCCAGCACTCCTCCACCCGCTCGCGCAGCGCGGCGCGGGAAAGCGCCAGCGGCGAATGCGCTTCAAAGAAGATGACGTTTTCCGCCACGCCCGCTTCGTGCAGCAGCGACTGTACGTCCGCCAGCTTTTGCGACGGCGAGGCCAGCAGGCTCGGTGCCAGCACGCCAAAACCTTGCCATAACAGCTGCTTTTTGACCTCGTTGAGGGTGTTTTTCTCCAGCCCTTCGGAAAGCAGCAGCAGCCAGGTGCCGTCCCACTCCGGGGCGCTGGCGCGATAGATTTTGCTCTCAGCGCGCCGCGTCAGGCGCAGCCCTTTATCGCTGAGACGGTAGAAACTGCGACGGCCAATGCGCACCACGTCCAGCCACTCTTCTTTGTTGAGGCGAAACAGCGCGGTACGCACAAAGCGTTCGCCGAACCCCAGCCCTTCCAGCAGCGCCGCGACGCTGCCGAGCCAGACTTCTCCGCCGCGCTGGGATAAACAGTCGCCGTACAGCGAGGCGATCAGCGAAGTGCCGCTGATGGGCATCGCCGTCACCGCCTGCTGAATAAAACTATCGAGTTTTTCCATATGATTCATACTGTTGTTATTTTTGTCCTTTTTGAATCATAGCACAGGAATCATGCCGGGACATGGCAGGATCGGGTAGCCCGGCCGAACGTAGTGACGCCGGGGTTTTGCACGGAACCGTCCCGGCGTCACTACGCTCGGCCGGGCTACATTTGCTTAGCCGTTGGCGGCCGCTTTACGCAGGTCAAACACGCGGCACGCCTTGCCTTCCGAGCGCGGAATGCTGCCGCAGTTGACGATGCTGACGTCGGTAGAAATGCCGACCATCGACTTAATGCGGTGGCGCAGATGATGGCAAATCTGGCAGCGCTGCTCGTGGCTTAACACCAGACTACTCTCTTTCAGCTCTACGCGAACGGAAAGTGAATCAAGATGCCCACGGCGGTCGACCTCCAGCTGATAATGCGGGGCCAGATGTTCAATCTTGAGGATCTCTTCTTCCAGCTGCGATGGGAAGACGTTAACGCCGCGAATAATCAGCATATCGTCGCTGCGGCCGCTGATGCGGTCCATGCGTCGCATGGTGCGCGCGGTGCCCGGCAGCAGTCGCGTCAGGTCGCGAGTGCGGTAGCGGATCACCGGCAGCGCTTCTTTGGTCAGCGTGGTAAACAGCAGTTCGCCGTGCTCGCCGTCGGCGAGCGGCGTACCGTCGTTCGGGTTGACCACTTCCGGGAAGAAATGGTCTTCCCAGATGGTCGGGCCGTCGCCGGTTTCAATGCATTCCATCGCCACGCCCGGCCCCATCACTTCCGACAGGCCGTAGATATCCAGCGCGGTAATGCCGAGGCGGCGTTCGATCTCCGCGCGCATGCCGCTGGTCCACGGTTCCGCGCCGAATACGCCGGTACGCAACGAACAGCCGCGCGCGTCGCCGCCCATCTGGCGCTCCAGCTCTTCAATCAGATTCAGGCAGTAGGACGGCGTCACCATGATCATATCGGGCTTAAAATCGCGGATCAGCTGCGCCTGTTTTTCAGTCTGGCCGCCGGACATCGGGATCACCGTCGCGCCTAAACGTTCCGCACCGTAGTGCGCGCCGAGGCCGCCGGTGAACAGGCCGTAACCGTAGGCGACGTGGATTTTGTCTTTCGCCGTACCGCCTGCGGCGCGCAGCGAACGGGCGACAATATTAGCCCAGGTATCGATATCATTTTGCGTATAGCCGACGACCGTCGGCTTGCCGGTGGTGCCGGACGACGCATGAATACGCACCACCTGCTCCATCGGCACCGCAAAGGTGTCGAACGGATAGTTGTCACGCAGGTCCTGCTTGGTGGTGCACGGGAACTTGCTCAGATCGCTCAGTTCACGAAAATCATCCGGATGCACGCCCGCCGCGTCGAACTTGCGGCGGTACATCGGTACATTCTGGTAGGCGTGCTGTAACGTCCACTTCAGGCGCGCGGTTTGCAGAGCCTGTAATTCGTCACGCGATGCAGTTTCAATCGGATCTAATGTTGTTGTTGTCATGTTGTAGGGCACTCGCAGGTCAATTAGCTCACACACGCTCGAGGATCAGGGCAATGCCCTGACCCACGCCAATACACATCGTACACAGCGCATAACGTCCATTGCGTCGTTCTAGCTCCAGCGTCGCCGCCAGCGCCAGCCGCGCGCCGCTCATCCCCAACGGGTGGCCTAAGGCGATGGCGCCGCCGTTCGGGTTCACATGGTCGGCGTCATCCGCCAGCCCCAGCTGTCTCAGCACGCCCAGCGCCTGGGCGGCAAAGGCTTCGTTCAGTTCGATAACGTCCATATCGTTAATATTCAGCCCGGCGCGCTCCAGCACTTTGCGCACCGCCGGAACCGGCCCCAGTCCCATGTATTTCGGCTCAACGCCCGCCGTGGCCATGGCGACGATGCGGGCGCGCGGCGTTAAGCCCTGCGCCCGCGCCTGCTGTTCGCTGGCGATAATCAGCGCCGCAGCGCCGTCGTTCACGCCGGAGGCATTACCGGCGGTCACCACGCCATGCTTGCGGAACGGCGTCTTCAGCGCGGCCAGCTGCGCCAGCGTGGTGTCCGCACGCGGATGTTCATCATCGCGCACCGCGCTGACCGCGCCCTTTTTACCGATAATCTGCACCGGCACGATTTCCTGCGCCAGAATGCCGTCGCGCTGGGCTTTGGCCGTGCGCTGCTGGCTGCGCCAGGCAAAAGCATCCTGATCGGCACGGCCGATATTTAACAATTTAGCTACATTCTCCGCCGTTTCCGGCATGCTGTCTGTGCCAAATTGTTGCTGCATGAGCGGGTTCACAAAACGCCAGCCGATGGTGGTATCAAACATCTCCGCCTGACGCTGGAACGGCGCGGTCGCTTTGCCCATCACAAACGGCGCGCGGGACATCGACTCTACGCCGCCGGCGATCAGCAAATCCGCGTCGCCGGCTTTAATCGCCCGCGCGGCAAAGCCAATCGCGTCCAGCCCGGAACCACACAGGCGGTTAATAGTGGTGCCGGAAACGCCGTGCGGATAGCCCGCCAGCAATGTTGCCATATGCGCCACGTTGCGGTTATCTTCCCCGGCCTGGTTGGCGCAGCCGAAGATCACATCATCGATACAGTCGGGGTCCAGCTGCGGGTTGCGGCACAGCAGTTCGCGCAGCGGGATCGCCGCCAGATCGTCGGCGCGTACGCCCGACAGCGCGCCGCCGTAGCGGCCAATCGGGGTACGAATTCCGTCACAAATAAAGGCGTCACGCATTAGAGTTCTCCTGTGATCGTGCCGCCGATGCGGTGCGATTTGCCGCGAAACAGGGCCACGATTTTTTGCTGCTGGTTGATAATTTCAATGTCATAGACGCCGGTCAGCTTGCCCTGCTGTTTCACCCGCGCGGTGGCGGTCAGCAGCTCACCGACAAAGGCGGGACGCAGGAAATCGATACTGGCGGCAGAAGCCACCGCCGCCAGCCCCTGGCTGTTACAGGCATAGGCGAATGCGGTATCGGCGAGCGAAAACAGCTGTCCGCCGTGGCAGGTTTGATGGCCGTTCAACATATTCGGTGACACGGCCATGGTCATCTGCGCGTAACCCTCATCCATTTCGACAATCCGGATACCCAGCGTTTTCGCGCAGGTATCGTTCTCGTACATGGCGCGAGCGTTGCGCCAGGCTTGATTACTCATGACGTATCTCCAGTAATGCTTTTTCGCGCAGCAGCGCGCTCGGGCGATAGCGTTCTTCGCCGTAATACCGTTGCAGGTTTTCCAGCAGGCGCAGCACCCGCCGCCAGCCGAGCGACTCGCCCCAGGCAATCGGGCCGTGCGGGTAGTTGACGCCCAGACGCATAGCGGTATCGATATCGTCCGCGCTGGCGACGCCTTTTTGCACCGCGTCCAGCGCTTCATTGGCCAGCATTGCCACCGTGCGCCATACCAGCAGGCCCGGGTAATCGGCGATATGCAGCACTTTCTTGCCCTGCTGCTGGAAGTCGTACACCGCTTTATCGGTCGCCGATGGCGGATTGGTAGCGGCGCTAGCCAGCACTACCGTATCGCCCGCCGCATAGTCATAGACCACGACCGGGCGCTGGTACTGCATGCTTAAGGCCAGCGCGGTTTCGCCGGTGGTTTCCAGCAGCAGCACCTCGTCCAGTTCGGTGACAACGTCACGCTTAATATTCTTTGCAGCAGATTGTGCTGATACCGCAGCCAACGCCAGCTCCGGCGGTGCTTCAACAGGCCAGCGATAGATGCCGTGACCGCTCTTCTTACCCAGACGCCCGGCGAGGGCCAGCTCCTGTTGCAGCAGCGACGGTAGAAAACGGCGGTCCTGCCAGAAGGCGTTAAACACCGAACAGGTGACGGCAAAGTTGACGTCCTGGCCAATCAGATCGGTCAGCGCCAGCGGCCCCATCGGGAAGCCGCCGCCGTCGCGCAGCGCCGCGTCTATCACTTCCGCGGGCGCCACCTGCTCTTCCAGCGCGCGCCAGGCTTCGGCGTAGTACGGTCGCGCCACGCGGTTGACGATAAACCCCGGCGTGGAACGGCAACGCACCGGCTGTTTGCCCCAGTGGCTGACGCACTGGCAAAGTTGCTCCACCACTTCGCTGGAGGTGGCAAGGCCGCTCACCACTTCCACCAGTTTCATCACCGGCGCAGGGTTAAAGAAGTGCAGACCCGCCACCCGTTCCGGGTGTTTAATGCCCGCCGCAATCGCAGTAATCGAGATAGACGAGGTGTTGCTGGTCAGCAGCGTCGACGGCGCACAAATCTCTGCCAGCTCGCTGAACAGCGCCTTTTTTATCTCCAGACGCTCGGATGCGGCTTCAATCACCAGCTGTGCTTCGGCCAGATGGTTTAATTCCGTGGCCGGTACAATACGCGCCAGCAGCGCCTGCGCCTGTTCGGCGCTCATTTTGCCGCGGCTGACGCGGCCTGCCAGGCGCTGGACAATACCATCGATGGCGCGGGCGATCGCGGTACTGGAAATGTCATACAGCAGCACCGTATGTCCGGCGCTGGCCGCCACTTCGACGATCCCGGCGCCCATCGTGCCGCCGCCAATCACCGCGACGGTGTGAAGAGTTTGCGTCATGGTTATTTCCCGCTGAACTGAGGTGGACGTTTGGCGAGGAAGGCGCTGACGCCTTCGCGATAGTCGTCGCTGCGCCCGGCCATACGCTGGTAGTCGCGCTCCAGCTCAAGCTGCTGATCCAGGCTGTTCGTTTCGGCCAGCTGCAACGCTTTCTTAATCAGCCCCAGGCCAAAGGTCGGCTGGCTGGCAAAATGACGCGCCATCGCCCGCGCGGTGTCCTGCAACTCGGCGTCCTCTACCGCCTGCCAGATCAGGCCCCACTGCGCGGCCTGCTCGGCGCTGAGATTGTCGCCCAGCATCAGCAGCCCCACGGCGCGGGCGCGAGTGGTCACCCGGGGTAACACCCAGCTGCCGCCGCAGTCCGGCACCAGGCCGAGCTTGCTGAATGCCATCACAAATTTGGCCGAACGCGCGGCCAGCACGATGTCGCAGCCCAGCGCCAGCGTAGCGCCCGCGCCCGCCGCGACGCCGTTCACCGCGCAGATAACCGGCTTTGGCAGCGCGGCTAAGCGGCGCACCAGCGGGTTGTAAAAGCGTTCTACCGACACCCCTAAATCCGGTGCGGGGCCGCTCGGGTCGACGTTACGGTCGTTCAAATCCTGCCCGGCGCAAAACCCGCGTCCGGCCCCGGTTACCAGCAGACAACGAATGGTATCGTCGCGTTCCGCCTGCTTCAGGCAGTCGGCCAGCTGCTGATGCATCAGGTCGTTAAAGCTATTCAGCCGTTCCGGGCGGTTCAGGGTGATCGTCATCACGCCCTGTTCAACTTCACTGAGAATGAATGCGTCCACGATTAGCGTCCTTTGAATTCAGGCGTACGTTTTTGTAAAAAGGCCGCAATGCCTTCACGACGATCGTCAGTGCCGCTGAGCAGCGTAAACAGCTGACGCTCCTGCACCAGACCGGCCTGCAGCCCCACTTCTTGCGCCGCGCGTAACGACTGTTTCGCCGCCCGCAGCGCCAGCGGCGAGTGGCGGGCGATAGTCGCCGCCAGCTTCAGCGCGTATTCATCGGAGAGGTTCGCCGGGTGAATGTCACTGACCAGCCCGGCCTGCTGCGCGCGTTCGGCGTCAATGCTTTCACCGCTCAGCACCATACGGCTGGCCAGCGCTTTCCCCACGCTGCGGATCAGGCGCTGGGTGCCGCCCGCCCCCGGCATGGTGCCGAGGGTGATTTCCGGCAGGCCAAAGCGGGCGTTATCCCCGGCAATCACCAGGTCGCACAGCAGCGCCAGTTCACAGCCCGCGCCGAGCGCATAGCCGTTGACCACCGCCATCAGCGGCTTATTGAAGGCATCGATCCGCGCCCACAGACGCGGCCGAATATCATCAAAGGTGGCGGGTAAATCGTTACCTGCCATTTCGTTAAGATCGGCACCGCCGGCAAAATAGCGGGGGTTACCGCTGATAACGCAGACGCTGACCGTCGCGTCCGCCGCCGCGCTTTCCAGCGCCTCGGCAATCTGCGTCAGCAGGGCATTATTTAAGGCGTTACGTGCCTGCGGGCGGTTCAGCGTCAGCTGCAACACGCGGTCGTGACGGGTAATCAGCAGTTCGCTCATGCCATCCCCCGGGCGTCAAAATCGACCACGACGTCGCCGCTGGTCGGCAGCGCCTGGCAGCTGAGCACGTAACCCGCCGCCACTTCGTCGGCCTCAAGGCTGTAGTTGGCGGCCATCGCCACATCGCCGCGCACCACTTTGCATTTGCAGGTCGCGCACACGCCGCCCTTGCAGGCGAACGGCAGGTCAGCGCCCTGACGCAGTGCGGCATCGAGAATGCTGTCATCTTCGGCGCTGAGCGCAATCAGGCGATCGCGACCGTCCTGGCGGATGGTCACCGTGCGGCCCTCCGCCTGTACGCCGGTAGCGCGTTTCACGCTGCTGCCCGGGGTGTTGAAGCGCTCAAGGTGAATGGATTTCTCCGGCACGCCCAGCTCGCGCAGCGCGATTTCCGCGTCGTCCATCATCGCCGACGGGCCGCAGATAAAGGCGTCGTCAAAGCGGCTGAAATCCAACAGGTGTGCCGACAGCGCGCGCAGCTTGTCGCCGTCGATGCGCCCTTGCAGCAGATCGCTGTCCATCGACTCCTAGCTGAACAGATGCACCACCTGTAAACGCTGCGGGTAGCGATCTTTCAGGTCGGCCAGCGCCTGGCGGAACATCATGCTATGACTGCTGCGGTTGCCGTAGATCAGCGTGAAGCGGCTGGCCTGTTCGGTGGCCAGCGTGGCTTCGATAATCGCCATCATCGGGGTAATCCCGGAACCGGCAGCAATCGCCAGATAGTGCGCTTCGCGCCCGGCCTGCGGCTGATAGCCGAAGTGGCCCTGCGGCACCATCACCTCAAGTTCCATGCCCTGCTGGATATCGCGCTGGGCATAGCGGGAGAAGCGGCCGCCGTCGATGGCTTTCACCGCCACGCTGATTTCGGACGGCGAGCGGCTGCGGCAGATGGAATAACAGCGGCGCAGTTCCTCCCCGCCAATGCGGGTTTTTAGCGTCAGGTGCTGGCCCGGGCGGAAGGCGTACGCGTTACGCAGGCCGTCGGGAATGGCAAAGGTGATGGTGACCGCATCGCGGGTTTCCGCCTCGACGTTCGCCACGGTAAGCGAATGAAATGTTGTCATCGCGACCTCACATACATTTAAAGTAATCCAAGGGTTCACGGCAGCTTTCGCAGCGGTACAGCGCTGTGCAGGCCGTGGAGCCGAATTCGCTAATCAGCGAGGTGTGGGCACTGCCGCAGCGCGGGCAGAGCACATCTTTCGGCATTTCGCCCGCGTGGCAAGCGTGGGCCTGCGGTGGGCTGATGCCGTACTGCCGCAGACGCTCGCGGGCGTCCGGCCTCATCCAGTCGGTGGTCCAGGGCGGGTCGAGCTGCAGCACAATGTGCACCGGCATGTAGCCATGCTCGACCATCACCGCGCGAATTTCCCCCAGCAGATGCTCGGTCGCCGGGCAGCCGGAGTACGTCGGCGTAAAGCCAATCACCCAGCCGTCGCCGTGACGCTCAACGCAGCGCACCATGCCGAGGTCGGTAATGGTCAGTACCGGCACTTCCGGGTCAGGGATCGCGCTCAGTAATTCCCAGACGGTATGCACCTCCGGGGGCGCGATGGCGGTGAGTCGTTGCATAGCCACCTCCGATTACCACTGCTGGCCGGGATACGACCGCTGTAAATACTGCATCTCCGCCAGCATCGGGCCGAGATGTTCGCTGTGCAGCCCCTGCTTGCCGCCACGACGAAACGCCGCTTCTTCCGGGATCGTCAGGCCGGAATCCAGCAGCGCGGTATGCACCGTGGCCTGCCATTCGGCCTGAAGTTCGCGCGGGTCGACGGCAATGCCCTGCTCGCTCAGGCTGATTTCCAGCTCGTCGGCCAGGAACAGCTCGCCGGTGTAGCGCCACAGGGTATCGACCGCCTGCTGCATCCGCTGGGCGGAAAGCGCGGTGCCGTTGCCCAGACGCTCCAGCCAGCCGCGGCTAAACCGCTGGTGATAGCGCACCTCTTTCAGCCCTTTGGCGGCAATCGCGGCCAGCTGCGCATCGCGGCTGTTCACCAGCCGGCTGAACAGCGCCACGTGCCAGACATCGATAAAAAACTGGCGGGCGATGGTATCGGCAAAGTTACCGTTGGGCTGTTCGACCAGCAGCAGGTTGCTGAACTGGCGTTCGTCGCGGCCAAAGGCCAGCGTGTCTTCGTCACCGCTGCCGTTAAGCTCGGCGGCGTAGCTGAGGAAATTGCGCGCCTGGCCCAGCAGGTCAAGGCCGATATTGGCCAGCGCCAGATCGATCTCCAGCTCCGGCGCGTGGACGCACCAGGCGCCTAAACGCTGGGCCAGCACCAGGCCGTTATCGCCAAGGCGCAGCGCGTATGCGGCAACGGGATTTAGATTGTTCATCGTTGCCTCACATATGTTCCATGCCGTCAGGCACGGTGTAGAACGTCGGGTGACGGTAGACTTTGCTTTCGGCGGGGTCGAAAAACGCCCCGCGCTCTTCCGGCTGAGAAGCCACGATTTCGCTCGCCTTCACTACCCAGAGGGAGCAGCCTTCGCTGCGGCGGGTGTAGGCGTCGCGCGCGTTTTCCAGCGCCATCTGGTCATCGGCGGCGTGCAGGCTGCCCACATGACGGTGCGACAAACCCTGCTTGCTGCGGACAAACACTTCGTATAACGGCCAGTACGTTTTGCTCATCTTTTTTCTCCTCAGGCGGCATCGCGAGCGCGTTGTTTTTCGGCATGAGCCAGCGCGGCTTCGCGCACCCATGCCCCCTCTTCCCAGGCTTTACGCTTGGCGCCCAGACGTTCGTGGTTACAGATGCCGCGCCCGTTGATCACCTCATTAAGCTCCTGCCAGTCAATTTCGCCGTAGCGATAGTGCCCGGTGGCTTCATCAAATTGCAGGTCGGCGTCCGGCACGTTCATGCCCAGGATCTCAACCTGCGGGACGGTGTTGTCGACGAAGCGCTGGCGCAGTTCGTCGTTGGAGTGCAGTTTGATCTTCCACGCCATGCTGCGGGCGCTGTTCGGCGACTGGTCGTCGCTCGGCCCAAACATCATCAGCGCCGGCCACCAGAAGCGGTTAATCGCGTCCTGCAGCATCTGACGCTGTTCTTCACTCCCCGCCGCCAGCGCCATGCAGGCTTCAAAGCCCTGCCGCTGATGGAAACTCTCTTCTTTGCAGATTTTGACCATCGCCCGGGCATACGGGCCGTAGGAAGTCCGGCACAGCGCCACCTGGTTAACGATCGCCGCGCCGTCGACCAGCCAGCCGATAACGCCGATATCCGCCCAGCTGAGCGTCGGATAGTTAAAGATCGAGGAGTACTTCATCTGCCCGTCGAGCATCTTCTGGTAGATATCTTCGCGAGCGCAGCCGAGGGTTTCCGCCGCGCTGTAGAGGTACAGACCGTGCCCGGCTTCGTCCTGCACCTTGGCCAGCAGAATCGCTTTACGGCGAAGCGTCGGTGCGCGGGTGATCCAGTTGCCTTCCGGCAGCATGCCGACGATTTCCGAGTGCGCGTGCTGGCCAATCTGGCGGATGAGCGTTTTGCGGTAGGCATCCGGCATCCAGTCCTGCGGCTCAATGGCGGTTTCCTGCGCAATGCGCTGGTCAAAGCGTTGTTCTTCTGTCACGTCATCACCTTATGATTCCGATAAATTCAACAAATCAATTTTTGTGAATCATTTTGTTTTGTAAAAGTTACATCTTAGTTAAATAAAACCACAAATTTTGTTTGTGAATTCTGTGATGTGCACCGCAAAGCCTTTTGGTTTATTTAGATAAAACAGCAACATAATCAATACCCGCACAGTGCCCACGATTGCATTGTTAACAAATTATTAAATTCGGGCTTGCAATTCGTGATTCATAAAAGAACTATTAAAGGCGTGATTACGTAACATATCTGGAGAATAACCATGCAGCAGTTAGCCAGCTATTTGTCCGGCACCTGGCAAACCGGCCGGGGCCGCGCCCGCCCCCTTCACCACGCCATCAGCGGCGAACCGCTGTGGGAAGTGACCAGCGAGGGGCTGGATATGGCGCAGGCGCGCCGCTACGCGATTGAGCACGGCGGCAAGGCGTTACAGGCGATGACCTTTATTGAACGCAGCGCAATGCTGAAAGCCGTCGCCAGATATCTGATGGAACTCAAGGAGGATTTCTATGCCATCTCCGCCGAGACGGGCGCCACGCGCGGCGACAGCTGGGTGGATATCGAAGGCGGTATCGGCACCCTCTTCACCTACGCCAGCCTGGGTGGGCGCGAGCTGCCGGACGACACCCTGTGGCCGGAAGATGAACTGATCCCGCTATCCAAACAGGGCGGCTTTGCGGCGCGTCACCTGTTGACCTCTAAATCCGGCGTTGCGGTGCACATTAACGCCTTTAACTTCCCCTGCTGGGGGATGTTAGAAAAGCTGGCGCCAACCTGGCTTGCCGGGATGCCTGCCATTATCAAACCGGCCACCGCCACCGCTCAGCTGACCCAGGCGATGGTGAAAGCGATTATCGACAGCGGGCTGGTGCCAGACGGCGCAATCAGCCTGATTTGCGGCGGCGCGGGCGACCTGCTCGACCACCTCGACAGCCAGGATGTGGTGACCTTTACCGGCTCGGCGCATACCGGGCAACAGCTGCGCGTGCACCCGAATCTGGTGGCCAAATCGGTGCCCTTCACCATGGAAGCGGACTCGCTGAACTGCTGCGTACTGGGCGACGATGTCACTGCAGAACAGCCGGAATTTGCGCTGTTTATTCGCGAAGTGGTGCGCGAAATGACCACCAAGGCCGGGCAGAAATGCACCGCCATTCGCCGCATTATCGTGCCGCAGGCGCAGGTGAAAGCGGTGAGCGAAGCGCTGATTGCCCGTCTGCAAAAGGTGGTGGTTGGCGACCCGGCGCAGGAAGGCGTGAAGATGGGCGCGCTGGTGAACCGCGAGCAGCGTCAGGACGTGCAGGATAACGTCGATCGTCTGGTGGCGGCAGGATGCGAAGTGCTGCTGGGCGGGAAAGCCGATCTTCACGCCGCCGGCGCGTTCTTCCCGCCCACGCTGCTGTTCTGCCCGCAGCCGGACGAAATCGCGGCGGTACATGCTATTGAAGCCTTCGGCCCGGTAGCGACGCTGATGCCGTATCAGGACCGCGAACACGCGATGGCGCTGGCCCGCGCGGGTGAAGGCAGCCTGGCCGGTACGCTGGTGACCGCCAGCGGCGAGCTGGCGCGGGCGTTTATCCTCGGCGCGGCCCGTGCCCACGGGCGAATTCAGGTGTTGAATGAAGAGTCGTCGGTCGAATCCACCGGCCACGGCTCCCCGCTGCCGCAGCTGGTGCACGGCGGCCCGGGACGCGCGGGCGGCGGCGAAGAGCTCGGCGGCCTGCGCGCCGTGAAGCACTATATGCAGCGCACTGCCGTTCAGGGCAGCCCGACCATGCTCGCCGCGATTGGCCAGCAGTGGGTACGCGGCGCGCGAGTGGCGGAAGATCGCGTTCACCCGTTCCGTAAATATTTTGAAGAGATCCAGCCCGGCGACAGCCTGCTGACGCCACGCCGCACGTTAACCGAAGCGGACATCGTCAACTTTGCCTGCCTGAGCGGCGACCACTTCTACGCCCATATGGACAAAATTGCCGCCGCCGACTCGATCTTCGGCGAGCGCGTGGTGCACGGCTACTTCCTGATTTCCGCGGCGGCGGGCCTGTTCGTCGATGCGGGCGTCGGCCCGGTGATTGCCAACTACGGCATGGAAAACCTGCGCTTTATCGAACCGGTGAAACCGGGCGATACCATCCAGGTGCGTCTGACCTGCAAGCGTAAAACCGTCAAGCGCCAGCGCAATGCCGACGAGAAAGCCACCGGAGTGGTGGAATGGGCGGTAGAGATTTTCAACCAGCATCAGCAGGCGGTAGCGCTGTACTCCATTCTGACGCTGGTTGCCCGCCAGCAGAGCGATTTCCCCGCGTAATTGCCTACCACCGACAACAGCCGCCAATGCCTCTACGGAGGCATTTTTTGTCACTGGCAAAACTGACAAACAACCTGGCAAGCGCAAGCAAACGTCCGGTGACCAACGGCTGTTAGGTTAAGAGACTAAAGCCGCACGGCACACCATAACGATAAGATGAGGTCACAATGGCAAAAGGCTCGATTCGTTCAAACCCTAAAACAGCGCTGGCGCTGGCTGTCGCCCTGCTGTGCGCCTGGCAAGCTCCGGTATTGGCCCACGGCGGCGAAGCGCACATGGTGCCGATGGACAAAACGTTGCAGGAGTTTGGCGCTGACGTTCAGTGGGATGATTACGCCCGGATGTACACGCTGATCAAAGACGGCGCGTTCGTGAAGGTTAAGCCGGGCGCAAAAACCGCCATCGTGAACGGTAAGACGCTGAATCTGCAGGTGCCGGTGGTGATGAAAAACGGAAAAGCCTGGGTTTCCGATACCTTTATCAACGACGTCTTCCAGTCGGGCCTCGACCAGACGTTCCAGGTGGAGAAAGCTCCCCACCCGCTGAACTCCCTCTCCTCGGCGGAGATCGGCGAAGCGGTAACCATTGTAAAATCCGCACCGGAGTTCCAGCCCAATACCCGTTTCACCGAAATCTCGCTGCACGAACCGGATAAAAAAGCGGTCTGGGACTTTGCGCTGCACGGTACGGCGGTGAACGCACCGCGCACCGCCGACGTTGTCATGCTGGACGGCAAGCACATCGTCGAAGCCGTGGTCGACCTGCAGAACAAAAAAATTCTCTCCTGGACGCCGATTAAAGACGCTCACGGCATGGTGCTGCTCGACGATTTCGCCAGCGTGCAGAACATTATCAACGCCAGTAGCGAATTTGCCGACGTGCTGAAAAAACACGGTATTAAAGACACCAGCAAAGTGATTACCACCCCGCTGACCGTGGGCTATTTCGACGGCAAAGATGGTCTGACGCAGGATGCCCGCCTGCTGAAAGTGGTGAGCTACCTCGATGTCGGCGACGGCAACTACTGGGCGCATCCGATTGAAAACGTGGTGGCCGTGGTCGACCTTGAGCAGAAAAAAATCATCAAGATTGAAGAAGGCCCGGTGATCCCCGCGCCGATGGTGCCACGTCCGTTCGATGGCCGCGACCGCGTTGCGAAAGCGATGAACCCGCTGGAGATCATCGAGCCGGAAGGCAAAAACTACACCATTACCGGCGATAGGATTCACTGGCAGAACTGGGATTTCCACCTGCGGCTGAACTCCCGCGTGGGGCCGATTCTGTCCACCGTGACCTATAACGACAATGGCAAAAAACGTCAGGTTATGTATGAAGGATCGCTCGGCGGGATGATCGTTCCTTACGGCGACCCGGACGTTGGCTGGTACTTCAAGGCCTATCTGGATTCCGGTGACTACGGCATGGGTACGCTCACCTCGCCCATCGCCCGGGGTAAAGACGCGCCAAACAACGCCGTGCTGCTGGATGAAACCATCGCCGACTATACCGGTACGCCAACCACCATCCCGCGCGCGATCGCCATTTTCGAACGCTACGCCGGGCCAGAATATAAACACCAGGAGATGGGCCAGCCCAACGTCAGCACCGAACGCCGCGAACTGGTGGTGCGCTGGATCAGTACCGTGGGTAACTACGATTACCTCTTCGATTGGGTATTCCACGAAAACGGCACCATCGGCATCGACGCCGGAGCGACCGGGATTGAAGCGGTGAAAGGCGTGAAAGCGAAGACCATGCACGACCCGAGCGCCAAAGACGATACCCGTTACGGTACGCTGATCGACCATAATATCGTCGGCACCACCCACCAGCATATTTACAACTTCCGTCTCGACCTGGACGTCGACGGTGAAAATAACACCCTGGTGGCGATGGACCCGGAAGTGAAGCCAAACACCGCGGGTGGCCCGCGCACCAGTACCATGCAGGTGAACCAGTATACGATTGAATCTGAACAGCAAGCGGCGCAGAAATTCGACCCGGGCACCATACGTCTGCTGAGCAACACCAGCAAAGAAAACCGCATGGGGAATCCAGTTTCTTATCAGATTATCCCGTATGCAGGCGGCACTCACCCGGCGGCGACGGGTGCGAAATTCGCGCCAGATGAGTGGATCTACCATCGTCTGAGCTTTATGGATAAGCAGCTGTGGGTCACCCGCTACCATCAGCAAGAGCGCTATCCGGAAGGCAAATACCCGAACCGCTCCGTGCACGACACCGGGCTGGGGGCGTATGCGAAAGATGACGAATCGCTCAGCAACCAGGACGACGTGGTGTGGATCACCACCGGCACTACCCACGTGGCGCGCGCCGAGGAGTGGCCGATTATGCCCACTGAATGGGCGCACGCGCTGCTGAAGCCGTGGAACTTCTTTGACGAAACGCCGACGCTGGGCGAGAAGAAAAAGTAAACCATCAGGTGAAAGCGGCCTCTGAAACGGGGCCGCTATTTCGCTCGGCGGCGTTTAGCTGAGGCAGGAAATATACTTTTCACCACAGCGACGCACAATCTGGTCGGCATTTTCCACGATGTCTCTGCCTTTAAACGCGCCATACAGTTGCCTGAATTTCACGCCGTTCAGGCGCTGGACCATGGCGCTGACCGTGGCGGCGGGCAGCGGAAGCAGGTTGGGATAGCTCCACATAAACGACACACCGCGAGCGCCGGGGGTAACCTGCACAATATCGCCGGAAAGGATCGCGCCATCCTCTTTCGCCCAGTGCAGCACGCAGCCGCCGGCAAAGTGGCCGCCAAGGCGGATGACGCGCACATCACGCATCAGTTCAACGGTATCGCCGTCCCAGAATGTGATCCACGGGCTGTCGCGCATGACCCATTCCCGGTCATCAGCATGCAGGTAAATCGGCGCGTTAAAAGCGTCAGCCCAATCCTGCATGGTGGTGTAGTAATGCGGATGCGAAATAGCAATGGCCTTTAGCCCTCCGAGCGCGGCGATGAGCGTTCGGGTGGCATCATCCAGCGTGGCGATGCAATCCCACAGTATGTTGCCCTGCGGAGTACGAACAAGAAACGCGCGCTGATCGATGCCAAACCCCGGCACCGTGCGGAGGCTGAAGAGATCGCGACCATGCTGTTCCCAGGTGTTGGTATGCGACGCGCAAACCGCGTCAAACTCGACCCATTCCTGCCCGCTCGCCGGGACATACTGGCGTTCATCCTCACAAATTTTGCAGCACGGCGGATGCCTGCCGCTGACGTCGTAGGAGGTTCCGCAGGTTTTGCATAATACGATCATCACGATTGCCCCGTTTATCTCGCCAATGAATGAACGGCCCTTTAGAACTGATAACTGTAGTTCACGCTGGCAAACCACAGGTAGGGATTATCATAGCTACCCTTGAATGGCTCTGGCGACTGCACATGTGAAGACTGCATATGCAGGTAGGAGACGGCGAAGCCGATGTTGCTCTGCGGGGTCATCTGATACTGCGCGCCGGTGGCAAAGCGCCATTCATCACCGGTCGGCAAGGAGAGCGAGACATCGCTCTGTGATTGATAGATGGAACTGTCGAACGCGACGCCTGCATTCAGTCGCCACTGCTCGGTCGGGCGATATTGCACGCCGAGCGCCGTATGCCAGGAGTCTTTTAATCGGTTTGTCTTGTCGGCGTCGCGCCCGGCAACGGCAATCTGCGGGCTGCCAAACTGGCTCCAGTCCTGCCAGCCAAGATCGCCCATCACCGACCACTGTTTATTGATATCGTGTACCAGGCTCAACATAATTTGCTGAGGCGCGTTCACCTGCGCCGAAATGGGCAGGTCGTATTCGATATTGGCTAAATTCGGGAAGCGGGCTTTACCATCGATATTAAAGTCGTATTCGGTTTTACTGGTCCAGGCAATACCCGCGCGGGTCTGATCGGTCAGGTCCATCAGCAAACCCAGACGATAGCTGAGCGCCCAGTCGTGATCCATCTCTTTTTCATCGTTGCCATCCACGTTACGGGTCAGCGACAGAAAGCCATAGTTCACATTCACGGAGCCGCCAACCGATACACGATCGTTCAGCTTATAAGCCAGAGAGGGGCTTAAGGTCATAGCCACCATGGTGCTTTTTTTAATCAGCCGGTCGCCCGCCCAATGACCGAAATCGATACCCAGTCCATAGTTTCCATACATGCCAATACCGGCATAGAGGTCATCATTTAATTTCTGCGCGTAAAAGGCGCTACCATTGGGAATAAAACCCATGATATCGCCAGGACTCTGGCGGCCTGAGTCATTATCCAGTTGATAGGAAATGTCGCCGTCCATCGCCTGCAGGCCACCGGTAAACATGTGGTCAGGCAGTCGGGTCATCCCTGCCGGGTTAGTGACGATTGTCGAAGCGTCCTGCGCACGGGCGGCCTGGCCAGCACCTGCCAGCGCGGTATCCTCGGTCGCCATTTCATAGAAATACAGCCCGCTTGCCTGAGTCGTTACGGGAAGGCATATCGCCAGGCAAAACAATGTCGATTTTTTCATGTGTCCTCTACCGGTTATCGGCAATTAAAGCGTTTTTTTCCCATCTGACGGGGCTGCGGGATCGGCATACCAGTTCTCTTTCGCGACCATCACGCTGCCTTCAGGCTGCATAACAAAGTTCGGCGACATGATCTGCACGTTAAATTCATTGAAAACATCCTGAATATTACTGTGCAGCTCGTTGCGCGCGACGGCCAGTGACTGCTCCGGTAACAGCCTGACCTGAAGTTCATAGGCGATGTACCAGTCCATCAGCTCCAGCTGACGCACCACGGGCGGGCGCGTCAGGTCAACACACCCTGCTCGCTTGGCCGCCAGCTCAAGCATGGCGTGAACCTGCCGCCAGGGGGTGTCGTAGCCGATGGTGACGCTGACGGTTAAATTGACGCTACCATCGTTATTTTGTGCGCTGAGATTGGTGATCTTGCCGCTGACCACCACGGCGTTAGGCACGGTGACCACGTAGTTTTCACGGGTAATAATTTTGGTGGCGAGCATACCAATTTCGCTGACTTTGCCTTCATTATCCGCCACGCGAATAACGTCTCCTTTGCGCAGCGCGCGGGAATAAATGAGGACCAGGCCGCTCATCGCATGGTTCATCACCCCCGCCGACCCCAGCGTTAACATCAGGCCAAAGAAGACGCTGATACCCTTAAACGCCAGTGAATTTGCCCCGGGTAAAAACGGGTAAGCGGCGGACAGCGCAAATAACCACACCATCACCGAAATCAATTTGCGGGTCGCGCCAACCGTTTCGGGATGCAGGCCGGGAAACTGCAAGCGCCCCGCCTCAACCTGATTCAGCACCATCTTAAGCAGCTTGAGAATAAAGGCGGTGATGAGGAAAATAATCAACACAATCAGCAGGCCGGGTAACGACGAAACGATGGATAAAGCAATCTGACGCACCACGCGCAGCGACCAGTCACCCAACGACGTTGCCCAGACGCGAGTCCAGGGGAACAGGCCAAAGGCCCAGCTCAACCATGCATAAAAGGCCAAAACAGCGAGAATAATCATCAGCAGAGCGAATAATCGAGCCTCCACAACGCCGATATAGCGACGCCAGCTTTGTGGGATTTTGCTGCGATGTTCCACCACGCGGCGACGGAAATAGCGATTTACCCAGCGGTAAGCGCGCCATGTGCCGTAGAAAAAACCGGCTAAAACCAGCAATCCCGCCAGCGTTTTAATAGCGGAAAGCGCCAGCCAGCCGGTGTCATACTGATCGCGAAGCGCTGCGCGCTGCGTTTCCATGCGCGCCAGCACGCGCTGCACGGCCTGATCCAGGGTGAGATCGTCGCCCTCATCCAGATCGCCCTGGGTCAGCAACATAACCGGTTTACCATTCATCACGATCAGTCGGCCCTGCTGGTTATAGCGCGTCACGGGAATGATTTTTAGCGGCTCACTGACATCCGCCTTTGTGAAGCCGCGCAAGGTATTTCGAATACGTAAAACCCGCTCTTCCGGCGTGGTGAGGCCAAATTTCGCCTGCAGCATGACCATCGGTTGATGGAAGATATAAACCGTACGGGCTCGCTCGGCGTCGGTGGGTTCCTGACGGGGTTCTGCGGCAAGAGAATAAAACGAGATAATCGATAACATTGTCGAGATAATTGCGAGCACAAGCTTGTTCATACCCACCACCGAGTAATGTGAAATTATCATTATTATTCAAGCAACCAGTCGATCGGCAGATCCTGTATTTTCTGAGCATAGACCAGCGATTCACATCTGCAATCTCTTCCCGTGAGCGTAGCCGCCATTGCTCAACGTCCTGTCTGGCGCTATCCGATGCCCTCGCCGAAAAAAACGCATGATATCGTCAAATAATGCATGCGCAAGATTTCAGGGATTTATAAATAAATAATTATAAAGATTACATTTTTGCAGATTTGACTATTCTTATTACCGTCGTCACGACCGAGAGCGGAATATCATCAAGACCACAGACTCCCACGTTTTTCATCACCAGCTCAACGTTACGCTGTGGCGAAGTTCAGTGCGTTCGCAGCGCCCGCTTTTTTAGCTGCAACACAGCCCCAGAATTGATATACTGGATATAATCACAGTGCAAGGGGCAAATAATGGCCGTTGAAATAAAATACGTTGTCGTAAGAAAAGGTGAAGAGAAAATGACATTTGCCAGTAAGAAAGAGGCTGACGCTCACGACAGGCTGCTCGACATGGCAGAAGCGTTCACCGATTTACTGCTGCAAAGCGGAATGTCGATGGATGAAAACCAGGCGGAGGATCTTGGGCTTTACCTGGCCGAGCAAAAAGTAACCGTGCAGCATATTTTACGCACCAGCAAGCTCCCGGAACGCGATTCCGCAACCACAGCCGACGTTCCAGAGCCTGATACGGCTGGCAGTAAAAAAATCAAAGCCGTGAAAGCGGCCTGAATTCCAGATAGCCGTAAGCAGAAAACTGCTCGCGGCTTTTTTTGCCCGTAGATTTTTGTAACCGCTTTATATTATTACGGCACAATATTGCGTACTTAGAACACCCTACCACACACGCAAGAACCCGCTTAGTTGCCTGATGGCGTGTTCTCAGCTAGTAACGCACGCACACCGACTTGGTTTCGCACCAGTCGTTCAGCCAGTCCGGTCCGAAATCACGCCCGGTTCCCGACTGCTTCATGCCGCCAAACGGCAGGTTGGCATCAATCAACGTATGGCTGTTGACCCATACCGTACCGGCCTGCAGTCGGTCGGTATAGCTCAGCGCCTGGGTCAGATCGCGGGTCCAGACGCTGGCGGTGAGGCCAAAGTCGCTGTCGTTGGCCAGCCGCAGGGCCTCTTCGCCGTCGCTGACGCGCACCAGATTCACCACCGGGCCAAACACCTCTTCGCGGGTTAAGCGTAGCTTAGGGTCTGGGTTGATGACCAGCGTCGGCGGAATGTAGAAACCCTGCGCATCCGGGCCGACGTTGCCGCTAATCAGCTCCGCATTGTGCTGGCGAGCCTCGTCCAGATAGGCCGCCACTTTCGCGCAGTGTGCCTGAGACACCACCGGGTTAATCTGCGTGGTTTCGAGCATCCCCGGCCCCACCTGAAGCGATTTCACCGCCTGCTCAAAGCCGCTGGCCAGCGTGTCGAACAGCGGTGCTTCAATATAGATCCGCGAACTGGCCGCGCACACCTGCCCCTGGTTAAGGAAACTGCCGGTCATCAGCCCTTCAATTACCCACGCCGGGTCGGCGTCTTTCAGCACGATCGCTGGGTTTTTACCGCCCAGCTCCAGCGTCACGCGAGTCAGACGGTCGGCGGCAACGCGGGCAATCTGTTTGCCGGTAGCGGTAGAGCCGGTGAAGCTCACCTTCGCCACCTGCGGGTGTGCCGTTAACGCCGCACCGCACTCCGCGCCGCTGCCGGTCACGACGTTGAAGACCCCTTCCGGCACGCCCGCCTCCACGGCCAGCTCGGCCACCCGCAGCAGGGTCAGCGGCGTGGTTTCGGACGGTTTAATCACGATGGAGCAACCGGCGGCCAGCGCAGGCATCACCTTCCACATGCCGATCATCAGCGGGAAGTTCCACGGCACGATCCCCGCGACCACGCCGACCGGTTCCTTTTTAGTCCACGCCTGATAGCGCGCGCCCTGCGGGAACGGTATCGACACCTCGAGGGTGCGGCCGCTGACCTTGGTGGTCAGCCCTGCGGTGTAGCGCATCCAGTTCAGAGTACAGCCCACTTCGAAAGCGCGGGAAATGTTAATCGATTTGCCCTGCTCCAGCGTTTCCAGCTGGGCCAGCTCTTCGCCATGTCGCTCCACCAGGTCGGCAAAGCGCAGCAGAATACGTTCGCGCTCGGCAGGCGCGCGTCCGGCCCAGCAGCGAGAGACAAACGCGCGCCAGGCGGACATCACCGCGCGGTCGACGTCCGCCGCGTTAGCATCGGCGGTAGACGCAATCGCCCTGCCGGTGGCCGGATCCCAGACGGTGAGACGTTTTTCACTCTGCGCCGCCTGCTGCGCGCCATCAATAAACAGGCCATGCTGACGGTCTAAAAACTGCTGCACGCTGGCGAGCAGCGCAACCTGTGCTGAGGACATATCGTCTCCTTATTCTTCGCGGTGAGTCACTTCAGTCTACGGCGGGTCTGGGGAAGCCGCTTTTGTCTCTGTGACATTCGCTGTTGCGGCTGTGACAGATGCCGCAATTAAGCAGATTGGGTGAGCAGAAGTGTGTTGCAGGTAATAGTTCTTTCGTATATTCCCGCTCCCGGCCTTGTGCAAAGAAACATAAATGCAACAATAACCACACATTTTGATTGCAGAGATGGCGTATGGCGGCGGTAAACGGCGGTGAGAAATACCATGACTGGCTGGCGAAGATTAACCAGGTCTGCGGGCAGTTTGCCGCGCGACCGCTGGAGGGCGATTTCCACGGCGAAATTGATACCAGCTATGCGGGTAGCCTGAAGCTCAGCACCGTCACCACCGGGAACGTTAATCTGTACCGCACGCGCGAGGAAATTCGCAGCGATAACGATGCCTGGTTCTATACCGTCTTTCAGCTCTCCGGCGAGGTCAGTATTGAGCAGGACGAGCGTCAGGTACGGCTACAAAGCGGCGATATGACGCTGATTGACGCCTCGCGCCCGTGTTCACTTCTGTGGCAGCAAACGTCGCGTCAGGTCTCGCTACTGCTTCCCCGCCAGCTGTTGGAAAACCAGCTGCGCGGCAGCGCAATTCGCATCGCCACCCGCCTGGAGCGTTCACTGCCGATGGTGCAGCTCAGCCAGCGTCTGCTGCACGAGAGCATGAGCAGCCCGCAGCTTTCGGCGAGCGAAAGCGAAGCGGCCCTTGACGCGATGGTCTGTCTGCTGCGCCCGATGCTGCATCAACAGGATGCCCAGCCGTCGCGGCGCGAAAAGCAGTATCAAAAAATCATGGTATTGATCGACGAGGCGATCCAGGAAGAATATCTGCGCCCGGAATGGCTGGCCAGCGAAACGGGGATGTCGGTCAGGAGCCTGTACCGACTGTTTGCCGATAAAGGTCTGGTGGTGGCGCAGTACATCAAAAATCGCCGTTTAGATCTCTGCGCCCAGGCGCTGCTGAACGCGCGCGACGATGAAAAGCTTGCCGGAATCGGCTATCGCTGGGGGTTCAGCGACCACAGCCACTTCTCTACCGCCTTCAAGCAGCGGTTCGGCATGTCACCGGGCGAGTATCGTAAGCGCGGCCGCTGAGTCGGCGTAATCAGTTATCTTCAACCAGCTGTGCGACGTCGTTGCTGTTGATTTCACGCGCGTTGCCGTCCTGATCGGTATAGCTGGTCATGCCGGTCTCTTTATCCAGCTGCGGTTTACCGTGGGTCACAATCGTTTGCCCGCTTTTGGTGGTCATCACGTAATTGGTGGTGCAGCCCGCCAGCGCCAGTACCATCAGACCTGCACACAGAGCGTATAAAGACTTTTTCATGGTTTCTCCGTTGATTGTCCCCACGCAAAGTGGGTTTAAGTGCGAGCATTGTAGGCCGGGCGGCGCGAAATGGAATCAGCGGGATGTAACAGAAGGTATATTAAGGCGTTACGGGAGGCGTCGAGCGCCTCCCGTGGCGGAGATTACAGCGCAATACGGATCACGTCATCCGGTGCCGTCGCCTCTTTCTGACGGGTAGACTCCTGCTTCACGCTGACAAACAGCGTTTTGCCGTCGGCGGACAGCGCCAGGCTGTTCGGGAAGGTCGGGGTCTGAATGGTTTTAGTCACCTTATACTCTTTCGCGTCGATGACCGTCACGGTACCCGCTTTACGCTGGGTCACGTAGACTTCGTTACGCGCCGGGTTGAACAGCACCGCCAGCGCTTCTTTGGTATCGACCTTCGACAGCACCTTACCGTCCTTCAGGCTCACCACCAGCAGCTCAGGCTGTTTCGAGTCGGTAATGAACGCGCGCTGGCCGGCAGTATCCAGGCTCAGGTTAATATAGAAGTGCTCTTTACCGTCGTCCTGCAATTTCTGACGGTTGATGATTTTGTTGCTCGCGGTATCAATGGTCACCAGCTCACCGTCGGCGTTGGTGACGTACAGACGCTGTTTCTCTGCGTCAACCGCCAGCCCGGTGCCGAAGCTGCCGGTGCCTTCAATGGTGGTTTTCAGCGCAATTTTATCGCCATCAACCACCCACACGGCGCTGCCGTCTTTACCGATGCCGGTAATATAAACGGTATTGGTCTTCTCGTTGACCGCCAGCTGGCGCGGCTGCAGCGGTTTTACCGTTTCACTACGCTGGCGTCCGTCCAGCACCAGGCGCCCTTTCACGTCGCCGGTTTTGGCATCAATCGCGGTGACCGCGCCGTTGATGGTATTGCCGAACCACAGAGTCTGCGTCTGCGCATTCAGCGTCGCGCCAAACGGTTTGAGATCGTTATGGATCGTTTGGGTCACTTCCAGCGTAGTGGGGTCCAGTCGATACACGACGCCGCCCTTATCGGTTTTACGACTCTGTGAGGTGGCCAGCCAGAGCGCATTTTCCTGCTGGCTGTAGGCCATTTCATATGCCCCTTTACCGACCGCTTTGCGCAGCATTTCATCTGCGGCCTGCGCGCTAAAGCTACCCGCCAGCAGTAAAGCACTCAACAACAGAGAACGGCGCAGGCGCGGTGCGGACAATTGACGTAATGACATGACGACTCCCTTTGATGAACTTAATTGTTTCTGCTCACATGGCTTCTGCCTTCGCAGCGTCATGGCGCTACGTTTTGTAGATGCGAATAGTAATCATTAATTCATGTAAAGTGGAGCTTTTCTTTCTCCGGCCAGCCAAATAGTTTCGATTATCTCACCTGAAATTAACCATTTATGCTGCTAAAGTTTTCAATATATTTACAAAAGTATTACTCTATTCAGGTCTGTTCCATTTGGTACATTTTGCGAGTTTTTCATGAAAATCATTTCCGTGCGCTCGGCGACGCTGCCTATGCTGCTGTTGCCGCTGGCTTTTTCTCCGTTTTCCTCGGCCGCCGACGAACAAACGTTGATTGTGACCGCCGCTCCTCAGACCGTTTCCGAACTGGATACCCCCGCCGCGGTAAGCGTGGTTAACGGCGAGGAGATGCGCCACGCCGCGCCGCGCGTCAATTTGTCGGAGTCGCTCGGCGCAGTTCCGGGTTTACAAATTCAGAACCGCCAGAACTACGCTCAGGATCTGCAGCTGTCGATTCGCGGTTTTGGTTCACGTTCGACCTATGGCGTGCGCGGCATCCGTATGTACGTTGACGGCATCCCTTCCACCATGCCGGATGGCCAGGGCCAAACGTCGAACATTGATATCGGCAGCGTGGACCATATTGACGTGCTGCGCGGCCCCTTCTCCGCGCTGTATGGAAACTCGTCCGGCGGCGTGGTTAACGTCACCACCGAAAGCGGCAAACAGCCCACCACCCTGGAGGCCAGCAGCTACTACGGCAGCTACGGCACCTGGCACTATGGCATGAAGGCCAGCGGCGCGGTCGGCGACGGCACCCACGCGGGCGACGTGGATTACACCGTGTCGACGAATCGATTCATCACCAGCGGCTATCGCGATCACAGCGCGGCGCGTAAGAACCTCGCCAACGCGAAACTCGGCGTGCGGATCAACGACGTCAGCAAGCTAACCCTGCTGTTTAACAGCGTTGACATCAAAGCCAACGACCCGGGCGGCCTGGATTACGATGAACTGCATCAGCACCGCGAGCAGTCGCCGCGCGGCGAGCAGTACAACACGCGTAAAAGCGTGAAGCAGACCCAGGCCGGCCTGCGCTATGAGCGCCAGCTGAGTGAACAGGACGATCTGAGCGTGATGATGTACGCCGGTGAGCGCCAGACCACCCAGTACCAGTCAATCCCGCGCGCGCCGCAGCTGAACCCGACCCACGCGGGCGGCGTGATCGATCTCGATCGTCACTATCAGGGTATTGATACCCGCTGGACCCATCGCGGCGAACTGCTGGTACCGGTGAGCTTCACCACCGGGCTGAACTACGAAAACATGAGCGAGAAGCGCCGCGGTTACGAAAACTTCAGGATGGACGGCACGACGCCGGTGTATGGCGAGAAAGGCAACCTGCGCCGCAACGAACGCAACCTGATGTGGAACGTTGACCCCTACCTGCAAACCCAGTGGCAGCTAACGGAGAAGCTCACTCTTGATGCAGGCATACGCTACAGCTCCGTCTGGTTTGACTCCAACGACCATTACGTTACCGCGAAAAACGGCGACGATAGCGGCGACGCCAGCTACCACAAATGGTTACCGGCTGGATCGTTAAAGTACGCGGTCACCGACGCGTGGAACGTCTATCTCTCGGCCGGTCGCGGCTTTGAAACCCCGACCATCAACGAGCTGTCCTACCGTTCCGACAACCGCAGCGGCCTGAACTTTGCCCTGCAACCGTCGACCAACGACACGGTGGAAATCGGTAGCAAAACGCGCATTGGCAATGGCCTGCTAACCGCAGCGCTATTCCAGACCGATACCGATAATGAGATTGTCACCGACAGCAGCAGCGGCGGGCGCACCAGCTACAAAAACGCGGGCAAAACCCGTCGTCAGGGGGCTGAACTGTCTTTAGATCAGCAGCTTGCTGAGAACTGGCGCGCCAAAGCGGCCTGGACCTGGCTTGATGCCACCTACCGCACCAACGTCTGCGATGACGCCAGCTGTAACGGCAATCGGATCCCGGGAATTGCCCGCAATATGGGCTTTGCCTCGCTGGGCTATGAGCCGGAAAGCGGCTGGTATGCCGGGGCCGACGTGCGCTACATGAGCGATATCATGGCCAACGATGAGAACACCGCCCGCGCGCCGTCGTGGACGGTCGTCGGCGTGAACACCGGCTACAAATTCGATATCGGTAACTGGAATCTCGATGTCTTTGGTCGCGTTGACAACCTGTTCGACCGCCAGTATGTCGGTTCCGTTATCGTTAACGAGTCCAACGGCCGTTATTACGAACCGGCGCCGGGACGTAACTACGGCGTTGGCGTAAATATTGCGTGGCGTTTTGAATAAAAAGTCCGCACGTTTCCGGGGAAACCCGGAAACGTATTTATCGTTTCATCGTTAGTAGCGGTACTGGCGCTGTAAAACCCCCATTGATTCATCAACAATCTGCGACATCACGGTATAACTGGTTGCTGATTCTTTTTTCTCCAGCACCGAAAGTAATTGTTGATATAAATTTTCTTGCTGAATCGATTCTGTCGCATTCAAATATAAATAATGGAAACTGGGGCCCACGCGAACCCATAAATGTTCGATCATAATCATTAATGTGGGCATTTCCGCGTATTCATATATTCGAAAACGAAACTGATAGTTTGCTTTCAGCATTTGGGTGATATCGCCGCTCGCCTTCGCCTCACAGAATAATGTAAACAGGCGATGAAGTTCACGTAACTTTTCTGTGGTTATGTTTTCGGATGCCTCGGCGGTCGCCATTCCTTCAAGACTTTTGCGTATCTTCGTTATTTCCTGATAGTCTGAATCGGTTAACGCCGGAACCAAAAACGCCTGCGCCGGTGCCGCCCGTAGCGCGCCACAGGAAACCAGCCGCAGCAACGCTTCGCGTACTGGCGTAATGCTGATGCCCTGATTCACGGCAATTTCACGCGTCACTAATCGTGCGCCGGGTTTTAATGCGCCGACGATAAGTGCATTCTTGATATTATTCTCAACTTGTTGTGTCAAACTGATACGTTGTGCTTTAGCAAAATCCAGCATGTTTTTTTATAACCCCACGAATAATTGGCCCAGAGCCAATTATAATTAATAGCTGGGGTTTTCTATTTTTGGAAAAAAAATACAACATATATTTTCAAAGCGTTTCTGAAACAGGGCTACAAATAACGGAGAGCGCTTCACCAGATGGCGCTATTAAAGCGCCAAAGGCAATCGCATCAGGATAACGGAAGGTTAAGGCGGACAACCAGATAAACACAAATGTGACCGCTATCGTTAATAAACCGGCAGTCGTTGGGCGGCCCGAGTTCCAGACAGTCACCGGCCTGCATACGGTGCGCGGTTTCCCCTTCCATAAACAGCAGTTCCCCCTGCTGCACCCAGATAAGCTGACGCGCCATGGCATAAGCCGACGCGGGCATCGGAATATCGCTGCCCGCAGGCAGTTCAATCTGGACCAAATCCACCGGCAGCTCGCCGCGCGGCGAGACGTGACGCCGCAGATAGTGGCTTTGCGGGTCGTGCCAGACGGGTTGGTCCGCGAAGCGCAGCAGTTTGCCTTCCTGAATCTCGGCGCGGGCAATCAGCGTTGACATGCTGATGCTGAACGCGCCGGAAAGCCGCGCCAGCAGCGCCGCCGTGGGGCTACTTTCGCCGCGCTCAATCTTGTGGATCATCGCTCTCGACACGCCGGCGCGTTCGGCTAAATCGCTCAGCGACCAGCCCCGCGATTCACGCTCAATGCGAATTCTTGCACCGATCCGTTGATTTAAGTTGTCTTCAATAGTATTCATATCGTTATACTATAGTGAACAACACACAGGGTGCAACTATGGCTATTCGTTTTGCGACAAAAGAAGACTGCGCCGCGATTGCGGTCATTTATAATCACGCCGTGCTGCACACGGCGGCTATCTGGAACGATAAAACCGTCGATACCGACAACCGTATTGCCTGGTTTGAAGCTCGTCAGCTTGGCCACTTTCCGGTGCTGGTGAGTGAAGAAGACGGCGTGATTACAGGCTACGCGTCCTACGGCGACTGGCGCGCGTTTGACGGCTTTCGCCATACCGTTGAACACTCGGTCTACGTGCACCCCGACCATCAGGGCAAGGGTCTGGGCAATATCCTGCTCGGCAGGCTGATTGAAGAAGCAAAGTGCCGCGGCAAACATGTGATGGTGGCGGGCATTGAGTCGCAAAACCATGCTTCCCTGCATCTGCATGCAAAACACGGATTTGTCACCACCGGGCAAATGCCGCAGGTCGGCACCAAATTTGGCCGCTGGCTGGATTTGACCTTTATGCAGCTGCAGCTGGATAACCGCAGCGACCCGGACGGTAGCGCATGAATCAATCCCTCACGCTGACGTTTCTGGTCGCCGCGGGGATTGGCCTGGTTATCCAGAACACGCTGATGGTGCGAATCACTCAGTCGGCCTCGACGATCCTGGTGGCGATGCTGCTGAACTCGCTGGTTGGGATCGTGCTGTTTGTCAGTATTCTGCTGATCAAATACGGCCTGTCGGGCATCAACGAACTGGTGTCTACCATCAAGTGGTGGACGCTGATCCCCGGCCTGCTGGGCTCGTTCTTCGTCTTTGCCAGCATCAGCGGCTATCAGTACGTGGGGGCAGCGACCACCATCGCCGTCCTGGTCGCCAGCCAGCTGATTGGCGGGCTGGTAATGGACGTCATGAGAAGCCATGGCATCCCCTGGCGAGCGCTGGTTGGGCCGGTATGCGGGGCGGTGATGCTGATTATCGGGGCGTGGCTGGTGGCGCGGAGACAGTTCTGAACCAGCCTGGCCGGGCTACGCGTCATCGCAGCCCGGCCAGATCGGTTTACAGAATGGTTCCACCCTGGGTGAGCTGTTCCTTGCGCGCTTCTTCCTGTTCACGATGGTGCTGACCGTGATGGGAAATCGTCACCCGCAAACGCTGCTGCTGAGTAAAACGATCTTCACGGCTCAGGTCCGCATCGTCGCTCAGCTCCACCAGCAGCTCATTCATGTGCGTAATCACGTTCCCTTCAATCGCGGCGTCAACGCGCGCGATAACCTCATCCAGATGTGACATACCTGCTCCTTAATTAATTTTCACCTTCGAGAAATCGCTGCCCATCAGGCTCACGCTGTAGCCGGTGACGTTACTGCGCGTGGCGTAAAACGTTTTGCCGTTCGCCAGCGCAATCCACGGTACCTGCTGTCCTGCGCCTGGCCGTAGAGCGCGGCACGTTTGGCCGGGTCGCTCACCACCAGCGCCTTTTTCACCAGACCATCATACTCTTTATTACACCAGCGCGCGGCGTTGGAGCCGGTTTTAATGCTGTCGCAGCCCAGCAGCGTATTGGCAAAGTTATCCGGGTCGCCGTTGTCCGACATCCAGCCATACAGCGCGCTATCGTGTTCCCCTTTACGGATACCGGAGAGATATTCACCCCACTCATAGGTCACGATTTTGGCCCGCACGCCCACTTTGGCCCAGTCGTTCTGGATCATTTCCGCAATCCGTCGTGAATTCGGGTTATACGGACGCTGCACCGGCATCGACCACAGCGTCACATCCACGCCCTTCTCCAGCCCCGCCTGCTTCAGCAGCGCTTTGGCTTTTTCCGGGTCATAGCCGTAATCTTTCAGCGCTTTATCAAAGCCCATCATATTCGGCGGAATCGGCGATTTTGCCACCGTCCCGGAGCCCATAAACACCGCATTGACGATCGCCAGCTTGTCGGTGGCGTAGTTCAGCGCCTGGCGCACCAGTACGTTATCAAACGGTTTTTTCTCGGTGTTAAACGCCAGATAGCCGACGTTCAGCGCTTCTACCGAATGTAGCGCCAGATCGTGATTTTTTTTAATCACCTCAAACTGTACCGGCGACGGTGCCGGGATAATCTGGCATTCGTTGGTTTGCAGCTTCGCCAGACGCGTTTCGACGTTTGGCGTGATGGCGAAGATCAGATGCTTCGTCGGCACCGGGCCGTCCCAGTAGTTTGGGTTTGCGAGGTAGCGGATCTGAGAATCGGCTTTATATTGCTGAAGCACGTACGGCCCGGTGCCGATTGGCCAGTTATCCACGTTCTCCGGCGTGCCCTTTTTCATCATCGCATCGGCGTATTCCGCCGACAGAATCGAGGCGAAATCCATCCCCCAGTCGGCGAGGAATGCGGCATTCGGCTCGCTCAACTCAAACTGCACGTGGTAGTCATCGACCTTTTTCACCGATTTAATCAGCTTATCAAGGCCGACATCGTGGAAATACTCGTAATTCCCCTGCGAAACCTTATGGTAAGGGTGATCGCTATCCTTCTGCCGCAGTACGGAGAAGATCACGTCATCGGCGTTAAAGTCGCGGGTCGGGGTAAAGAACTTGTTGCTGTTGAACTTCACGCCCTGACGCAGCGTGAAAGTATAGGTCAAACCGTCCGGCGAAATCGTCCAGTCGGTCGCCAGTGAGGGGATCGGCGTATTTTTAACCGGATCGAAGTTGATCAGCCGGTTATACAGCGTTTGCGAACTGGCGACAAAGGTCGGGCCGGAGCTGGCGATTTGCGGGTTGAAGGACTCCGGTGACGCCTCGGAGCAGTAGACGAGCGTGTCAGTGTTTGCCGCCCAGGCGGCGCTTGCCGGTAACAGCGCGCTGAGCGCCAGCGCGAGGAGCGTTTTCCCTGTGGTCATGGTGATTAGCCTTTCGATTTTATTATAAGGATGTCCGTGCTCATCAGAGCACGGCCGCCGATAACTGGCAAATAACCAATTAACATAAATAATGCTATCAACATCAATATATTAAGCTCAGAGCACCTCTTCCATCACCCAGACGCTCACGCTACCGCCATGGCAGGTAAAGGTCGCGCAGCCCTGGTCATCGGTCTCAACGACTTCTTCACGGTTATTGAGAAAATCCTTCCAGCGTTTATGGCCGTAGTTTTCCCCAAGCGTCACCGTTTTCTCCCCCTCGTCCCCGTTCGACAGTACCACCACGCAGCCGGGCATTTCATCGGTGCCGCTGCGGCTAAACGCGATGCAGTTAGGATGATCGAACCATAGCGTCTGTACCCCGTGGGCAAAACGCTGGCGGGCATCGATCAGCTCATGCAGCTGCGCGATGACCGGCATGTCGATGACATAGGTTTCGCCATCGCCGCCGTTATCCTCATAGTGCGCGCCAAACAGGTCAGGATAAAACACCGAAGGCACGCCGTTTTCACGCAGCAGGATCAGCGCATAGGCCAGCGGTTTAAACCAGGCTTCAACCGGCGCTTCCAGCGCCTGCAGCGGCTGAGTATCGTGATTAGCCACCAGCGTCACCGCATGAAACGGATCCACTTCAACCAGGGTACCGGTGAAAATCTGGCTCATATCGTAATCACGCCCCATACGCGACGCTTCATGGAAGTGCATTTGCAGCGGCGCATCGAACAGCATCGTTTGCCCCGCAACCTGGTCGATATACTGCTGCAATTTATCCACTTCATGGGACCAGTATTCCGCCACAATAAACAGCGGCCGGGGCGCAACGTCCTGTACGTGCTCAATCCACTCTTTATAGAACCACGCGGGAATGTGCTTGACCGCATCAAGACGAAAACCATCGCAGTGGGTTTGCTCAAGCATCCAGCGCGCCCAGTATTTGAGTTCTTCGGTGACCGCGTGATTGCGAAAATCGATGTTCTCCCCCATCAGATAGTCAAAATTGCCCATTTCATCATCGACCTGATCGTTCCAGCCTTCGCCGGTATAGTCATTAACGATTTTGAAAATGCCGTCTTCGTCAGGCGACTCGATGTGGTCAATACCGCTAAAACATTTGTAGTCCCAGATAAACTGCGAATATTTCCCCGCGCGGGCCGGAAAGGTGTAGCGCGTCCACGCCTCGCACTCGACGATCTCCTCATTAATCTGCGTGCGATCGTCCGCATTCACGCGCTGCACGCGGATACGCTCTTTTTCGTCAGCCCCCATTTTGTGGTTCACCACCACGTCCATCAGCACGGCAATGTCGTGCTGCTGTAGGGCATCAACGGCGGCCAGTAGCTGCGACTTATCGCCATATTTGGTGGCGACTGACCCTTTCTGATCAAATTCCCCCAGGTCAAAAAGGTCGTAACTGTCATAGCCGACGGAATATCCCCCGGACGCACCTTTACTGGCGGGGGGTAACCAGACCATATTGATGCCGATTTCCTGCAAATTCGGCGCCAGGGCTGAGACTTCCGGCCACAGTTCACCGCCGGTTGGGTAATACCAGTGAAAACACTGTAATAAGGTGGGGTTGCGCATACCCGTTCTCCATGTGAGGCGACATAAAAACTATAGTGGGAAATAAACGCAGCGCGAGATTCTGATAAGGGCTGGCTGGCGATAAAAGCGATTTACTCAGGGTTTGAGCATAAGATTTAGCTTAAGTAAAAACATTCAATGCCACGAGAATTACCCTATTTACCCCTCTCTTTCACCGTTTGTTGCATTCTGCTTTGCGTAAAGTAATGCCGTGAAGAAGTCTATGGGACAGGAACGTGGCAAAAACTCTTTTACGCAGCGGAAGTCTTGATGACTTTCAGGCCGTAGGCGGCGGCGGGCAAACCGTATTTCATTCTGCGCTTCAGGTGCGCGAAACCCTGCGCTTACGTAAGCAGAGCGCGCTGGTCGACTGCCTGGCGATACCGCAGCTCAATGATGAAGGTGACCGGGTAGACTGGTATTCGCCGATTGATGGCGCCGCCATCAGCTGGAAAGCGGCGGATGAACGCCTGCGCACGCGTGCGCTGCACTACTTAGAAGGTTTGCAGGACAGCGCGCGCACGCTCAGCAAAAAATGCCTGCAATCGGAGAAAACCGCGCAGCAGCTGTTTGGCGCGCTGCTGGAAAAAGCGCTGCAGTTTCCCGGGGAAAACCATCTGTTTCTGGTCAACGGCAAACCGGTTATCAGCTTCTGGGGCTTCGTAAGCCTCAATGAAAGCGCGCGGGAAGACGTTTTTGACTGCCTGCGCTACGTTGAGCAACCGCAGCCGGAGGCGCTACCGATAACCGTTCTCCCGGAGGTTGAAGAGCCCGAGCCGGTCGCCATCGCCTTTAGCGAGGCCGATGCGCCGCTCATCTCAGCGCAGGAACCCCTGCTCAACGCCGCGACGCTGCCAGCAGAAGAACCTGATACACCGCCTGCCCCTGCTGAACCCGCACCCCAGCCAGCGGCGAGCAAAAATCATCGCCCGCGCTGGCTGTGGGGGCTGCCGATTGTCGCCGCCCTCGCCGCCGTGGCGGTCGCCGTTCCAGTGATGATTCCCTCAACTCAGGCCGAGTCCGAACCGCAGGTACAGACCACCGAAGTACCAGCGCAGTCGCCCGCTCCGGCAATGCCGAGCCTGATTGCCGCTCTGCCGCTGCATCAGGCCAGCATCAAAGCGGAGCCAGCGGTAGTCAAAGAAGAACAAAAACCGGTGGTGATTGCCGCCATCCCAAAAGATGCGCTGGTGATGGATGCGGGCCAGATGCGTGCAGGGACCACGCGTTTTCTCAACGGCAGCTGGCGCGCAATCATGGATATCAGCGACGCTCACTCCGGCAAAGCGCCGATCCTGCGCTATCAGATCCAGAACAATAAAGGCTCCGTACGGCTGGTGCGCGAGGGCAATATCGTCTGCAAAGCGACGGTCTTCTCCGGCCTGCATCAAAACGGCGAACTGATGATCAAAAGTCGCGGTCATGCCCAGTGCAGCGACGGCGCGCGTTATCCGCTGCCGGAAATCAGCTGTAAACCGGGCGACAGCAACGTTGCCGTCTGCACCGCACGCTTTGACGCCAGAACGGTGGTGCCGCTGACCTTTAAGAAGACGGGAGCCTAGTCATGCTGGTTACTCTTTGCGATTACAAACAGAGCGTGACGCTGATTGCCAACAGCGGCGTCCAGTTCCTCGATTTTGGCCTCAGCCCGCAGGAGTCGCTGCAAAACGGCCGCTTCGTGCGTAAAACCGCCAACGGCCCGCTGCTGCGGCTGGATTATGACGTCGTCAATCAGCGCTACACCCTGCCCGGCGAGACCGGCCACGCGCCTGAAGTGGTGAAGCCGGAATCGACGCTGGCCTTACAGCACTCCCTCACCCTGTTAGACGGCATCTGGCTACCGCTGCCGTTCCTGCGCTTTAACCCGCCGCGCACCTTCGTTGAAGGGCCAGATAACTGGGCGCGAGTGCAGATCCGTCGCCTGGCCGAACCGGACAGCGCGGGCAATACTCACCGCATCACCCTGGCGTTCGATAGCCAGATTGGCGGCGATGATACCAACCTCCTATCACCGGTTGCGGGCGATCTGCTCAACGGCACCCGCTTTGCGCTAGCGTGGCGCGACGATGAGATCGGCGATTTCCTCGACCAGACGTGGATTGACGGCTGGCTGCGCGAAGTGTTCCAGCAGAGCGTCGCCGCCCATGAAGCGCGCAGCGAACGCGATGTCGCGCAGGCGCTGCGCAGCTTTGAGTACCAGGGCCACTGGCTGAACATCCTGGCGCTGCTGGGTGAACAGCTGACGGTGCCGGAAATTAAAATCGTCACCGCCACCCTCAGCACCCCGGCAATTCCGGTGGATTTGATCCTCGACGTCGGCAACACCCACACCTGCGGCGTGATCGTTGAAGATCACGGCGACGCGAACGACGGCTTACGCCAGACCGCCGAGCTTCAGGTGCGTTCGCTCAGCGAACCGCAGTACCTCAACGAGCCGCTGTTCACCAGCCGCGTCGAGTTCTCGGAGTCCCGCTTTGGGAAACAGCACTTCTCGGTTGAAAGCGGCCGCGAAGATGCCTTTATCTGGCCATCGCTGGTCCGCGTTGGCGATGAAGCCCGTAAGCTGGCAATGCAGCGTTCCGGCACCGAGGGCTACAGCGGGATTTCCAGCCCACGCCGCTATCTGTGGGATGAAACCCCAGCCGTTCAGGACTGGCGCTTTAGCCAGATGAATGGCAAAACCCAGCGCGAACCGCTGGCGACCGCCTTCCCGCTGATGAACCTGATGAACGACGAAGGCCAGCCGCTGTTTACCCTTCCGCCGGATGAGCGGATGCCGGTTTTCTCGCCGCAGTACAGCCGCAGCACCCTGATGACCCATATGCTGTGCGAGCTGCTGTCACAGGCGATCGGGCAGATTAACAGCGTCGCCACGCGCCTGCGCCTCGGCTTCCCCGCGTCGCCGCGCCAGCTGCGGACGCTGATACTCACCCTGCCGTCAGCCATGCCGAAGCAGGAACGCGAAATCTTCCGCCGCCGGATGTTCGAAGCCATCGCGCTGGTGTGGAAAGCCATGGGCTGGCATCCGCAGGATGACGATTTTGCCAGCGTCCGGGTGCAGGAAAAATGCATCGTTCCCATCCCCAAAATTCATATGGAGTGGGACGAAGCCAGCTGCGGCCAGCTGGTGTGGCTGTACAACGAAGCGATCTCCCATTTCTCCGGGCAAACCGAGGCGCTGTTCGCGGCGATGGCGCGACCGGATCGCCCGCCGGAGCCGGGCATGACGGCGGGCCGCGCGCTGCGTGTCGCCTCGCTGGATCTCGGCGGCGGCACCACCGACATGGCTATCGCCCAGTATCAGCTTGACGATGGCATGGGCGGCAACGTCAAAATCACCCCGCAGCTGCTGTTCCGTGAAGGATTTAAAATTGCCGGTGACGACGTGCTGCTGGATATTATCCAGCGCTGCGTCCTGCCCGCGCTGCAAACCCAGCTGCAAAAAGCCGGCGTTGCCGACGCCCAGGCGCTGATGGCGACGCTGTTCGGCGACTCCGGCAGGCTGGATACGCTGGCGGTATTGCGGCAGCAAACCACGCTTCAGCTGTTTATGCCCATCGGGCACGCCATTCTGGCGGCCTGGGAGCAAAGCGATGTGCAGGATCCGCTGGCCGGGCTGCACGCTACCTTCGGTGAGCTGCTGAGCCAGGCGCCGACCCGCAACGTGATGAACTATGTCGGCCAGGCCGTGGAGCATGCGTTGCCTGCCGGCAGCGCGCCGTTCGACCTACTGGACGTACCGCTGGAAGTGAATTTCAGCCGCTTACGGGAAGCGATGCTGGCCGGAGAATTTACCCTCGCCGGGCCGCTGCACGCGCTGTGTGAAGCGATCTCGCACTATGCCTGCGACGTGCTGCTGATTACCGGGCGTCCCGGCTGCCTGCCGGGCGTTCAGGCGCTGATCCGCCACCTTCAGCCGGTGCCGGTGAACCGTATGGTCTGGCTCGATAAATATCACGTGCATGAATGGTATCCGTTCAGCCAGCAGGGGCGCATCGGCAACCCCAAATCCACCGCCGCCGTCGGGGCGATGCTGTGCAGCCTGGCGCTGGACCTGCGTCTGCCGCACTTTAACTTTAAGGCCGCCGATATCGGTGCCTACTCCACCGTGCGCTATCTGGGCGTGCTGGATAAAACCGTCAACACCCTGCGTGACGAGAATATCTGGTATCACGACCTCGATCTCGACAAGCCCGGCGCGAAGCTGGACGCCCGCCTGCACTTCCCGCTGCGCGGTAACGTCACCCTCGGTTTCCGCCAGCTGGCGAATACCCGCTGGCCCGCCACGCCGCTGTATACGCTGAGCATCAACTCGCCGGAGCTGGCGAAAGCCATTGCCGGCGACGGCGTACTGCAGGTTCGCCTGAAGCTCGAAGGCGGCAGCCGCCACGAAGCGCCGCAGTCCTTTATGCTCAGCGACGCCTGGCTACAGGACGGCACGCCGGTCTCGCCGGATGCCCTGACCCTGAAGCTCAATACCCTGGCCGACCGCCGCCACAGCGGCAGCCACTACTGGATCGACAGCGGGAGCGTATTTCTGAAATGACCACTTTAGCCGCAGTAATCGACTGGCTCGCTGCCGCCCGACAAACCCATCCCGCGCTGGATGACGATGCCGATGCGCTGCTGATACGCCTGCTGGCGCTGGAAGCCCAGCAACATGCGCAGCAGGATACCTGCGCCCAGCGCGCCAGTATTGCGCTGTTCGGCCACTCTCAGGCCTCTAAAGCTCACCTGCTGCGCACCCTGTGCGGCAACGGCGACGGTCGTCTGACGGTGCAGACCGGCAGCAAAACGCTGGACTACTTCAGCCATATCAACCCCGGCCACGCCCTCACCCAGATGGCGGTGCGTTTCAGCCGCGAACAGCCGACGCCGGATGATGCCTTCCCGCTGCGGCTGGCGCTGATCGACGAAGCCGAGCTGGTCCAGCTGTTTATCGCCCATGCCGGGCAGAAAAGCACTATTCGCCCACCGGATAGCCGCCTGATAGCCTCTCGTCTGCGCGGCTGGCAGAGCCTGCGACAACCGCAGCCGGTGCCGGGAATCACGGCAGCAGAAGTGGCCGCTATCGCCCGTTTCTGGCGCGATACCCTGCCCACGGCCTACCAGACGATCGATGATGAGTTATGGTACCAGTTTGCCCACCTGCTGCCGTCACTGGATCTGACCGCTCGCGCTCGCGCGTGGTCGTTGCTGTGGGGCGAACAGCAGGAATTAACCCAGCGCTGGCTGACGCTGGCGCATACTCTGCATCAGTTGGGTAACCGCCGGGAAGTCATGGCACCGCTCAGCCTGCTGGTAGATGCCTTTACCCTGCCGATGGATGCCTTCCTGACGCCGGGTGGCGAGAGCGATGACGCGGTGCTGGTTCACCCGCTCACCGCCGACGGCTATCAGAACGCGGTCAGCGTGCCGGTAGCGACGCTGGCGCTGCTGGCCGTCGAACTGGTGCTGAACGTGGAGCAAGGCGTGCTCGACAACGTGGACATCGTTGATATTCCCGTGCCGCCGTTAACCGATGACGCCCCGCTGTGGGCCAGCAAATGCCGCTGGCTGCTGGAATACTATCGCCAGCATCGTCAGCCGGACATCCTGCTGGCCTGTAACGCCACCGCCCAGCGTGCCGCCATTCCCGCCACCGCCAAAGCGCTGCTGCGCTGGGTTAACGAAACCCAACCCAGCCAGGAGGACAAGCTGCCGGGGCTGATATGGGCGATTACGCCAGAGGACGATCGCTTCGTGCACAAGCGTCATTTTGATGAGGCTATCCAACAGCTGGTTGGCAAACCGGGCCAGCGCTGGGGCACGTTACAGGCGCTGGACCACAGCAGCCTGCAGCGGCTGATCGAATGGCTATCGCAGGCGACCCAGCCCGCGCTACGCCAGCGCCGCTTTACCGCGATGGCAAACGGCCATCAGCAGCAGCTGGTTAATCTGTGCCAGCCGCTGCTGGATGACACCACGCCCGACGCGACGCAGGCTGAAGCGATGATTCGCGAAATGCAAACTCATGCTTCACGCCACGGTGAGTTACTGGAGAGTCTGCTGCCCGCGCTGCCCGCGTTCGATGCTTTGTGTCAGGTGCAGCAGCAGCGAGAAGAAAAAGCCAGCGGGCTGTTCAACGAGGCGGTGGATCTGTTCGCCGCGCCAGAAACCGTCAGCCCGACGACGCCGTCGTATCAGGACCGGGGTTCGCAGGTTTACGCCATGTGGTGTAAACATCTGCGCCAGTGGAGCCGCCAGCCGCACCCGCTACTAACGGCGGACACCCAGCAGCGGCTGACGCTGGCACTGCTCGCCGCCAGCCAGCGACAAAGGCTGGCGCAGCAGCTACGCCACGCCTGCGCGGAGCATCAGGCCGGTGCCGCGCAGCTGCGGGCGATCGTCGGTAACTTTATTCACTGGCTGGGCTATGCTGAGCTGCCCGCCAGCCAGCGTCCGGCCAGCCGCATTGCGAAAGGCTGCGCGATATTCGCCCTCGACGCGGCAGCTTCCGGCACTCGCCTGACCCAGCTGGGTGAACAGCCGGTACACGCCGCGACCCGCTATGTGTACGACTGGCTGGTCGCGCTGTATGCCCGCAGCACCGAACCGGGCGAGACGGTCAATCTTCTCCAGCTTAGCGAAAGCACACAGCGCGAGCTGCGCGCGCGGCTGGCGTAACCCTCGGCGGCACAAGGATGTGAACCGCTTTCAAAAGCTGAAAAAAAGCGTGCGAAATCTGCATCATGCATATCCAGCGCACTTGCGCCTCTCTACACTCAGAGCGTTACCCGAGTCGGTAAGAGGTTTCCATGACGATCACCTGTCCCCTGTTTATTAACGGCGAAGCGTGCGCCGCGCAAGGAAATGCGACCTTTACGCGCCACCATCCACAGCATCAGACTGCCGCCAGCACGGCGCCCGCAGCCACCCTCGCCGACGCCACGCACGCCGCCGATGCCGCCGCCGCGGCGTTTCCCGGCTGGCGCGATACGCCACCCGGTGAGCGACGCCGTCTGCTGCTTGCAGCCGCCGAACAGCTTGAACAGCGCAGCGAGCCGTTTATCGCCGCCATGAATGCCGAAACCGGCGCCACGCCGCACTGGGCGGGGTTTAACGTGCACCTTGGCGCAGAGATTCTGCGTGAAGCAGCGGCGTTAACCACCCAGATTGAAGGCCAGGTGATTCCTTCCAATATTCCGGGCAATCTGGCGATGGCGACGCGTCAGGGCGCAGGCGTGGTGCTGGGGATGGCGCCGTGGAACGCGCCGATCATTCTGGCGGTTCGCGCCATTGCCACCCCGCTCGCCTGCGGCAATACGGTGATCCTGAAAGGATCCGAACTGTCGCCAGCCACTCAGGGGCTGATTATTGAGTCACTGGCCGCGGCCGGGTTCCCGGCGGGCGTCGTCAACTATCTGACCTGCGCGCCGCAGGATGCGCCAGCGTTTGTTGAAACGCTGATCGCCCATCCGGGCGTCAGACGCATCAACTTTACCGGTTCCACGCCGGTGGGACGCATTATCGCCCAGACCTGCGCGAAATACCTGAAGCCGGTGGTGCTGGAGTTGGGCGGGAAAGCGCCGCTGCTGGTGCTGGACGACGCCGATATTCCCCAGGCAGCCGCAGGAGCCACTTTTGGCGCGTTCGCCAACGCCGGGCAGATCTGTATGTCGACTGAACGCATTATCGTGCAGGAGACCATTGCCGAACCGTTTATTGCCGCACTGGTGAAGCGCGTGAAAGCCCTGCCTGACGGACTCCTCGGCTCGGTGGTAGAGATGAAAACCGTCGAGCGCTGCAATGCGCTGATTGACGATGCGCTGGCGAAAGGCGCGGCGCTGCTGACCGGCGGCAAGGCCGACTCCACGCGGATGACAGCGACGCTGCTCGACGGCGTGACGCCCGCGATGCGTATCTGGAATGAAGAGTCATTTGGGCCGGTCAAAGCGGTCATTCGCGCCCGCGACGAGCAGGACGCGGTGCGCATCGCCAATGACAGCGCCTACGGTCTGTCGTCGGCGGTGTACAGCCGGGATACCGCCCGCGCGTGGAACGTGGCGCAAAATCTGCAAACCGGGATCTGCCACATCAACGGCCCCACGGTGCACGACGAAGCACAGATGCCCTTCGGCGGCACCAAAGATTCGGGATATGGCCGCTTCGGCGGACGCGCGGGTATTCATGAGTTCACCGAGCTACGCTGGATAACGATGCAGACGCAGCCGAGAGAACTGCCGTTTTAGCCCGCCGGTAAGCCGGAGAACCTTCCGGCTTACGCTGCTTATCACCGCTCCCAGCGCGTTTGCCACTCCCACAGGCGGTTGGTATTCACATCATTCAACTGCCGCGACGCGCTCGCGTTGCCCTTAAATGGCCGGGTGGTGGTGGCCGCCGCGCCCCACGGCGACAGGCTATCGTAGCCGCTGTCGACGGTGCTGTTCACAATCAGCACCTGGCCGTTGGCGGTCTTGCCCGGTAGATAACCGGTTTTGCCAGCACCCTGATCCCACGCCCGACCCAGTTTGGCTTTAAAGGTGCCTTTATAGCCATCGTCGGTGGTAAACCGGCTGTTGATCACCAGGAACCCATAAGGGTTGTCCGGCAGCGTATTGGGGGCTAGCACGTAGGCTTCCGGCGATTTGCGGCTGGAGACGGTATGGAAATGGACGCCGTCAAACACCGCGTTGGCGCGGCCGAAGACATAGTCAACGTCGCCTTCGATATAGCTATCCTGCACGTAAACGCGATTAATGCGATCGGTCAGCGCATCGTTGCGGCGGTTGCTGACGTTGAGATACAGCGTATCCTGGCGGCCCAGCAGGCGGACGTTTTGCAGCTGGACGCGGTCGCCGTCGGTGCGCAGCGCCACGCCCTGATGGGTGCCGCCGTCCACCGTATCGAGCAGACTGTTAGCAATGGTTAAATTGACCAGCTGGAGATCGTTACTCTGCGACCAGAATACCGCCGCACAGTTGGTGCCAATCAGCGCCGTGGTTTTCCCGGCGCACAGCGCGTACTGATAATACGCTGGTGAAGTCGGCGGATAGTGGTCGGCATTCACCGTCTGACGGTATTTCGCCGGGCTGAACTGTGAGTCCAGCGCCAGCTCAATACGTACCTCTTCAGGCGCTTTCCCCGCGCCAAAAATGGTTATCGGCGGCGCATCGTCGGGAATGTACACCGTGCCGGTATAGACGCCCGGTTCAATACGGATGTACAGCCGTTCGTGGCCCGTGTGCTGGGCCAGCGCCGCGTCAATCGCCTGCTGAACGCGGGTGTACGGCGCACCGCTTGGCGCCACGCGCCACGGGGTATCAACGTCAGTTAAGGCAATAGAGGGCGGCTGCCATGCCCCCAGCGGCTGGCTGAGCAGCCCGCCCTGAGCAAAATAGTTTTCGGTGGTATACGGCGCAGCTTCCTGCGCCGTCAGCAGTGGTCTTGTCGCCGTGCCTGTTGACTCGGCGGTGGCGCAGCCCTGTAGCACCAGCGGCATACAGAGCAGCGTCGTCATGCCCAGATAAGGTATTTTTGACATCGGTTCTCCATTAACAACGTTAAATAGAAACTGAGAACCGATAATAATGGAACGCTATTTTATTTTAATCTCGCGCGATCACGCTTTCTCACATCAGAAAAGCGCGCATCAATTCAACCCCATGGAAACGTCCTGCCCGGGTTGAAGTTATCGCGCCTGTTCAGCGTCCAGCTCATCAAAAACCTGCTGTGCCAGATGCATCGTGGCGTTTGCCGCCGGCAGACCACAATACAGCGCCGAATGCATAATCAGCTCCTTCAGCTCATCGCGCGTCACGCCGTTGTTAAACGCCGCGCGCAGATGCATTTTCAGCTCGGCCTCGCGGTTAAGCGCAATCAGCATGGCGATGGTGATCATGCTGCGGGTGTGGTGGTCCAGCCCTGGACGGGTCCAGGTTTCCCCCCAGGCGTAGCGGGTAATGAAATCCTGAAACTCTTCGTTCAGCGGCGTTAATTTTTGCAGCGTTCGATCCACGTGGGTATCGCCAAGCACCTTGCGGCGCACCGCCATACCTTCCTGATAACGTTGTTTATCTTCCATTACGCCTCCAGGAAAAATGCGAGCAGCGCCGCGGTAAACTCGTCGCTGGCTTCAACGTTCGACAAATGCGAGGCCGGTAAATCCACCTGCAAAGATCCGTCGATCTGCTGATGTAAATAATCCGCGTCGGCGACCGTGGTCACCGGGTCGTACTCACCGGCGATGATCAACATCGGTACGCTAATCGCCGCCACTTCACCGCGCAGGTCGGCCGCCGCCAGCGCTTCACAGCATTCGGCATAACCTTCAGCGTCCGAGGTGGCCAGCTGATGACACAGCTGTTCAACCTCTGCCGGCTGATGCTGGCGGAAATCCGGGGTAAACCAGCGGTCCGCCGCCCCGGCGGCCACCACGCCCATCCCCTCTGCCCGCACGGTGCGCGCCCGCGACAGCCAGTTGGCCTGCTCGCCGATCCGCGCGGCGGTGTTGGCCACCGCAACGGCGGTAACGCGTTCTGGCGCAAAGCGCGCGAGCCACAGGCCGGTCAGCCCGCCCATCGAAATGCCGCAGAAAAAGGCGCGTTGAATGTTCAGATGGTCGAGGAGCGTAATCACGTCCTCACCCAATTGTGACAACGTCACCTTTCCGCGTTTTTGCGTTTGCCCGTGGCCATGCGTGTCGTAGCGCAGCACGCGGAAGCGTTCAGTCAGCGCAGGTATCTGCGCGTCCCACATGGCGTGAGTCGTGCCAAGCGAGTTGGAGAGCACCAGCACCGGTGCCGTTTCTGGTCCTTCAAGGCGATAATGGATGTTCATTTCCCTGCTCCTGATAGCGCGCCAGAACCTGGCGCACAAAGTGGTCGGCGCTGCCGAGTGCGGTCGCGGGATCCAGCAGCTGCGTAAGTTGCGCGGAAGAAAGGTGCTGGCTTACCAGCGGGTCCTTTTCCAGCAACGGTTGTAGCGGGCAACCCAGCGCAATTGCCCGATGACAGATTTTCTCTACCTGATGGTGCGCATCGGCTTTGCCAATAAAAGCCGCCAGGGCCTGAGTCACCGACTCGGCCATAATCAGCCCGTGCGTGATATCCAGATCGGCGCGCATTTTTGTCGCATTAACCTGCATACCGCGCAGCAGATATTCACTGTTCTCCAGCACGCCGCCGGCCAGCATCACCAGCTCCGGCAGCGTTTCCCATTCCGTCTGCCAGCCTCCCAGCGCGCGTTCATGCTGCTGAATCTGCGCGCCGTACAGCGTCGCCATCAGCCCCGGAATACGCTGTACGGCGGCCAGAATGGCCGCGCAGCTCACCGGGTTACGCTTATGCGGCATGGCGGAGGAACCGCCCCGGCCTTCGGCAATCGGTTCGCTGACTTCAGCCACTTCGGTCTGCATCAGCAGCGAAAAATCGTTGGCGAATTTCCCCAGCGTGCCGCTAAGACCGGCAAACCAGCTGGCAACCTCAATAATGCGGTCACGCTGGCTGTGCCAGGGGGTATCGGGCAGTGAAAGGTTGAGGGTTTCGGCCAGCCGCTGCGCCACGTCGGGGCCGTAATTTTTCAGCGAGGCCAGCGTGCCAGCCGCACCGCCAAACTGAAGAGCCAGCACGCGCGGGCGCAGCTGGTCCAGCCGTTCCTGCCAGCGCAACAGCGCGTCGAGGGTGCCGGCCAGCTTCAGGCCAAAAGTAATGGGGAGCGCATGCTGCATCCAGGTCCGGCCCGGCATCAACGTCTGTTGATAACGCGCCGTTTGCTCGGCCAGCACCTGCGTGAGGCGGCGAAGCCGGGTTTGCGTCTCGTCCAGCGCCTTGCGCAGCTGTAACACCAGCCCGGTATCGATCGCGTCCTGGCTGGTTGCCCCCCAGTGGACATAGCGCGCGGCGTCCGCATCCTGTGTTTTCACGCGCTGGGTCAGCTGTTTAACCAGCGGAATGGCCAGATTCCCGGCGTTGGCCGCCGCGTTCGCCAGCGCCGGGAAATCCAGCGACTGGGCGTGACAGGCAGCGGCGATCGGCGCTACCGCAGAATCGGGGATCACCCCACACTGCGCCTGGGCGGCGGCCAGCGCCGCCTCAAAGTCCAGCATCCCCTGCACCGTTTGCTCGTCGCTGAAAAAATCCGTCAGCGCCTGGGTACGCAATAGCGGGGTCAACAAACTCATTCCAGCTCCTTATACGCGTTCAATAATCAGCGCGATCCCCTGGCCGACGCCGATACACATCGTGCACAGCGCATACCGCCCGCCGGTACGGCGCAGCTGGTAGGCGGCGGTCATCGCCAGTCGCCCACCGGAAGCCCCCAGCGGATGGCCCAGCGCGATCGCCCCGCCGTGCGGGTTAACGTGAGCGGCGTCGTCCGGCAGACCTAAATCGCGCAGCACCGCCAGCGCCTGCGCGGCGAAAGCTTCATTCAACTCGATGACGTCCATCTGCGCCAGCGTTAAACCCGTCTGCGCCAGGACTTTTCGTACCGCCGGGGCCGGGCCGAAGCCCATAATCCGCGGCGCTACGCCTGCGGTTGCCACGCCGACGACGCGAGCCAGCGGCTGTAGGTCATTCTGCACCATCGCCTGTTCGTTAGCCAACAGCAGCGCGCAGGCGCCATCGTTGACGCCGGACGCATTCCCGGCGGTCACGGTGGCATCCGGGCGCACCACCCCTTTTAGCTTCGCCAGCGCCTCAAGCGAGGTGCTGCGCGGGTGTTCATCCTGGCTAAAGCACAAAGGTTCGCCTTTGCGTTGCGGGATCCACACCGGGATCAGCTCATCGTTAAACGCGCCGCTGGCCTGCGCCTGGGCGGTACGCAGCTGGCTACGCAGCGCGAAGGCATCCTGATCGGCGCGGGAAATGGCGAAATCCGTCGCCACGTTTTCCGCCGTCTCCGGCATCGAATCCACGCCGTACAGCGCTTTCATTTGCGCGTTAATAAAGCGCCAGCCGATGGTGGTGTCTTCCATCTTCATTGCGCGGCTGAACGCGCTTTCCGCCTTGCCCATCACGAACGGCGCGCGCGACATGCTCTCAACGCCGCCCGCAATCATCAGCTGGGTTTCACCGCTTTTAATGGCCCGCGCCGCCACGCCGATGGCGTCGAGGCTGGAGCCGCAAAGGCGGTTAACCGTGCTGCCCGGCACCGTTTCCGGCAGCCCGGCCAACAGCAGCGCCATCCGCGCGACGTTGCGGTTATCTTCACCGGCCTGGTTGGCACAGCCGTAAATCACATCGTCAATACGCGCCGGGTCCAGCCCGCGATTGCGCTCCAGCAGCGCCTTCAGCGGCAGTGCCGCCAGGTCGTCGGCGCGAACGTCAGCCAGAGTACCACCAAAACGACCGAACGGTGTGCGTGCCGCGTCGCAGATAAATGCTTGATTCATCGTCATTCCTTAAGCGGTTTCCGCGACCGCGTCGTAAGTCAGGGTCACAGGCGTAATACGCTGTAATTCATCGAAGGAGATACCGTTGAAAATTTCACGCACCACCGGGCCGCTGGCGGTGATATCAATGACGGCAAGATCGGTATAAATGCGACTGACGCAGCCGACGCCGGTGAGCGGATAGGTGCAGTGTTCAACTAACTTACATTCGCCGTCGCGGGTCAGGTGATCCATCATCACAAATACCTGACGCGCGCCGACGGCCAGATCCATCGCTCCACCCACGGCGGGAATCGAATCCGGTGCGCCGGTGCTCCAGTTGGCAAGGTCGCCGGCGGCTGACACCTGGTAGGCTCCCAGCACGCAAATATCGAGATGCCCGCCGCGCATCATGGCGAAGGAGTCGCCGTGGTGGAAATAGCAGCCGCCCTGCAGCAGGGTTACGTACTCTTTACCGGCGTTAATCAGCTCTGGGTCTTCGTCCCCCGGCTGCGGTTTCGGCCCCATCCCCAGCAGGCCGTTTTCGCTGTGCAGAAATACTTCTTTGTCCGACGGAAGATAGTTGGCGATGCGGGTCGGCAGGCCAATGCCCAGATTGACGTAGGCCCCTTCCGGGATATCCTGCGCCACGCGTTTGGCCATATCGTCACGAGAGAGTTTTTGCATTATCGGCTCCTTAAGCGCGCTGTGCCTGAGCGGTGAAAGATCCCTGTGCGAACACGCGCTGCACAAAGATGCCTGGCGTGACGACATTTTCCGGGTCCAGTTCGCCCAGCGCCACCATGCTGGCGGCTTCCGCGATGGTGGTTTTCGCCGCCGTCGCCATGATCGGGCCAAAGTTACGCGCGGCTTTGCGATACACCAGGTTGCCCCAGCGGTCGGCCTGATGGGCCTTAATCAGAGCAAAATCGGCGCTAATCGGGTATTCGAGCACGTAGTGGCGACCGTCGATTTCGCGGGTTTCTTTGCCTTCCGCCAGCGGCGTGCCGTAGCCCGTCGGGGTGAAAATAGCGCCAAGCCCCGCGCCTGCGGCCTGAATGCGGGCGGCCAGGTTCCCCTGCGGGACCAGCTCCAGCTCCACTTTGCCGCGGCGATACAGGTCGTCGAAAATCTGCGAGTCGACCTGGCGAGGAAATGAGCAGATCATTTTGCGTACGCGCCCGGCTTTCAGCAGCGCCGCGAGGCCGATTTCACCGTTCCCAGCGTTGTTATTGATAATGGTCAGCTCGCGCGCGCCCTGTTCAATCAACGCGTCGATCAGCAGCGTCGGCTGCCCGGCAGGTCCGAAACCGCCGATCATAATGGTCGCCCCATCGTGGATACCCGCGACGGCATCCGCCAGCGTCGGCACACTTTTATCAATCATCAGGTTGCTCCTCGTTGTGCGGCTATCGCACTAATATTCGTTGTTCGCACAAAATGTGACCCGCTTAACGATGTCGGTCAAGGGCGATAATCGAAATATGGTGCGATAATCGAACATCGTGTATGTTTAGGCTAAGAATGTGATCGGCGGCATAATCGGAGAGAAAAATGGAGAAACATCCAGACGATATTTTGACGGGCGATAGCGACCCGTTTAAAGGCGACCCTAACTTTATGGCTTCGCTGGCGCGCGGGCTGGAGGTGATTCAGGCCTTCACGCCGCAGCGCCGAACGCTGTCGATTTCACAAATCAGCCAGAAAACCGGTATCCCGCGCGCGGCGGTGCGCCGCTGCCTGTATACCCTTGGCAAGCTGGGGTTTGTCTACGCCGAAGACGGTAAGAATTTTCAGCTGCGCCCGCGCATTTTGTCTCTGGGGCACGCCTGGCTGGCCTCTACGCCGCTGGCGCGCGCGGCGCAGCCGGTACTGAAGCATTTAAGCGATATGCTCAATGAGTCGTGCTCGATAGCCACCCTCGACGGTGACGATATCCTGTATATCGCCCGCGCGTCCAGCTCGCGCATCATGACCATCGATCTGGACATCGGCAGCCGTCTGCCCGCGTGGTCAACCTCGATGGGCCGCGTGCTGCTGAGCTATCAACCGGAAGAAAAGCTGAACGATATGCTGGCGCGCATCACCATGATTCGCTACACCCCGCAGACCATTTCGTCAGTCAGCAAACTGCGCAGCGAGCTGAAGGCGGTGCGCCAACAGGGTTATGCGTTAAACGATCAGGAGCTGGAGATGGGGCTGCGTTCGCTGGCGGTACCGCTGTTTAATACGCAGGGCCAGGTTGAGGCGGCGCTGAACGTCGGCGTCCATGCCGGACAGGTGTCGGCCAGCGATCTGCTCGAGCGGGTGCTGCCCGAGCTGCAAAAAGCCGCGTCAGAGCTGACGCTTCTGCTGCGCTAGCGGCTGCGCTTGGCGTGACGCTCCCAGTTCTCCTGCTTCGCCGCCGCTGATTTACGCAGCGCCACATAGCATGCGCCGCTGCCGCCATGATGCGGCAGCGCGCTACAGAAGGCCTGAACTTCGTCGAATTCGGTTAACCAACGGGCAAGGTAGCTGCGAATAATATTGGCGTGCGAGCCGTCTTCTTTGCCTTTACCGTGAACGATCAGGACATTACGCAAATTATCCTGCTCGGCCTGAAGAATGAAGGCGAACAGGCGCTGGCGGCACTGCTCAACCGTCTGTTGCCGTAGCTCAAGGCTGGCCTGCTGGCTGTACTTCCCCTGCCGCAGTTTATCGAGAACGCCGGTCTGTAGTCCCTCGCGCTTATATTCCAGCGGGGTAGCCAGCGGGATGATGTCGAGGAAACCGGTGGTGAGAAAATTATCCAGCTGCAGCGTATCAATCTGCTGGCGGGAACGGGAGTTACGCGCTGGCTGCCAGTGAACATCACTGTGCTGCTTCAGCGGCTGGACATCCTCCATGGCGTCAAGAAACAGCGTTTTGTCATCAGGATTCATGAGAACTCCCCCTTATTACAAAGGCGGATACTATAGCCGCCCGGCGATGCTGGCTCAACGCTTTTCCCTTTCCACCAAAACGGTCGGCACGCAAAATTGACAACGCCGCAATATATTTTTTCAGCTTATAATTTAACCGAAACTTAAACATTATAAATCCCCAATTAATGATGGGAAGCTATTCAGAATACGTGAAATAAATCACCAAGAATTATCTGGAAAATAAATACAGAACCGTTATAAATAGTATTACCCGCTGTGCGGAGCAAAATGTGGGAAACGGTATGGACACACCTGTGTGGTTGCTGCGGGGTCTGGCGATGTCGACAGACCCCGATTTTTATTCTGCGACAGCCTGGGCTTCTCTTTATCCTGCCGCTAAATGAATGACTTCCCCGCTGCGTTTACCCGGATATATTCTTGCCAATTGTTGATCCTATTATTCGTTTTTACCGCAAGACAGTAACGATTATAAATACACCTCAGGTTTTATAAGGTTATACATCTGAGGTATAGAGTCGCCCGCCGCTCGCATGCTATGGTGTCAAACAGGAATAATTTGCGTGAACATATATAGAGAGTGCGCATGCTGACTTTGCTGGAAGATAAAATTGCCACGCCGCTCGGGCCGCTGTGGATTCTGTGTGATGAAAACTTTCATTTACGCGCCGTTGAGTGGGAAGAACACAGCGACCGTATGGAGCAATTGCTGGATATCCATTACCGGGCGGAAGGCTATACCCGCGTGACGTCGCGCAATCCTGGCGGCCTGAGCCAACAGCTGGCGAACTATTTTGACGGCGATCTGGCGATTATTGAATCACTGCCAACGGCCACTGCCGGTACGCCATTCCAGCGCGAAGTCTGGCAAACTTTGCGCACCATACCCTGCGGTCAGGTGATGCACTACGGGCAGCTTGCCGAACAGCTTGGCCGGCCAGGCGCCGCACGCGCGGTCGGTGCCGCTAACGGTTCTAATCCGGTGAGCATCGTGGTGCCCTGCCATCGCGTGATTGGTCGTAACGGCACCATGACCGGTTACGCCGGTGGCGTGCAGCGTAAAGAGTGGCTTTTGCGGCACGAAGGTTATCTGCTGCTTTGATTTTCTGTGCCCTTTACAGCGGCGTCAGGCGCTTTTCCGCATAAACGCGCCTGAAAATTTATAAGCTATATCAATTAGATATATCTCAATTCTTGCTATCCCGTTTTAATCTTGGGTGAATACGCGCGTCGAGACTTACCTGCTCACCAAAAAGATGTTAAAATTGACCAATATCAATTACGGCTTGAGCAAACCTATGATCCCGGAAAAGAGAATTATACGACGCATTCAGTCTGGCGGTTGCGCGATCCATTGTCAGGATTGCAGCATCAGCCAGCTTTGCATCCCGTTCACTCTTAATGAGCATGAGCTTGATCAGCTGGATAATATTATCGAGCGCAAAAAGCCCATCCAGAAAGGGCAAACGTTATTCAAAGCCGGCGATGAACTGAAGTCTCTGTATGCGATCCGTTCCGGCACCATTAAGAGCTACACCATTACCGAGCAAGGCGATGAGCAGATCACCGGCTTCCACCTGGCGGGCGATTTAGTTGGCTTCGACGCCATCGGCACCGGGCATCACCCGAGCTTCGCTCAGGCGCTGGAAACCTCTATGGTTTGTGAAATCCCGTTTGAGACCCTTGACGATCTCTCCGGCAAAATGCCAAACCTGCGCCAGCAGATGATGCGTCTGATGAGCGGTGAGATCAAAGGCGATCAGGACATGATCCTGCTGCTGTCGAAGAAAAACGCGGAAGAGCGTCTGGCGGCCTTCATCTATAACCTGTCGCGCCGCTTTGCCCAGCGTGGTTTTTCACCGCGTGAATTCCGTCTCACCATGACTCGTGGCGATATCGGCAACTATCTGGGGCTGACGGTAGAAACCATCAGCCGACTGTTAGGCCGTTTCCAGAAAAGCGGTATGCTGGCGGTGAAAGGCAAATACATCACTATCGAAAACAGCGATGCGCTGGCGATCCTCGCGGGCCATACCCGTAACGTTGCCTGAGTCACGTTTCCGTAGTGAGTAGAAACCCCGGCATGCCGGGGTTTTTTATTATGTGGATTTAGTCAAATACGCCGTTAATCACCGAGGTAACGATCGCCGTACTTAGCGCAATCAGCACCAGATTATCGCCAATCACCTGCCATTCGTAACCCGGATAATACGGCAACTGGTTCAGCATCGAGCCGGGAACCGTTTTCTTTGCAATACCCGGCGGCAGCGGCTTGCCGCGCGCCAGATTTTTGGCGATGCCCGGCGGTAATGATTTATAGCCGGTCAGACCATAGTTGACGGCAAGCTGCCTGGCCGTGGCGTAGCTAATGTCGCGGTCGACGTGGTCAGGTTTGCCGTAATTTTTGCGCGATGACGAGCCGTGATCCTTATCCTGGCCCTTATCCCACTGCTGGCTATTGCCTTTGTTACTATTGCTACTGTGATTGCTATTGCCGTGATTACCGTTACCTTTACCATGCCCGTTGCCAGGATCGGCCAGCGCAGGCGTAGCGCAGAGCGACAACGCAACAACGGCAGCAACCGTTTTTAAGAGTGAAGTACGCTGAGACATCGTCATTTCCTTGTGTACGGGGGAACCTACCAGAAATCTATATCATTCTGTGCAAAAGAACCTACGCAATAAATCTGAATTTATCGAACTTCCGCGCTGCCTGGCATAAGGTTAATTTATCCTGTTTATTGATCTTGCGAAGGTTCGCCCCTGTTTCAATCCCGCTATATGAGTTATCTTTTACTTACAAACTGTGGTTACAGCTGTAAGGAGACCCTGTATGGCCAGATATCAAAATATGCTCGTGGCGATCGACCCGAACCAGGACGACCAGCCTGCGCTACGACGCGCTGTGTATCTTCATCAACGGATTGGCGGCCGCATTAAAGCCTTTTTGCCGATCTATGACTTTTCCTATGAAATGACCACCCTTCTGTCTCCTGATGAGCGCACCGCAATGCGCCAGGGCGTAATTAGCCAGCGCACCGCATGGATCCGCGAGCAGGCGAAATACTACCTGGAAGCCGGCGTTCCACTGGAGATCAAAGTGGTATGGCATAACCGTCCGTTCGAAGCCATCATCCAGGAGGTCATCAGCGGCGGTCACGATTTGCTTCTGAAAATGGCCCACCAGCACGACAAGCTGGAGTCGGTGATTTTCACCCCTACCGACTGGCACCTGCTGCGTAAATGCCCCTGTCCGGTATGGATGGTTAAAGACCAGCCGTGGCCGGAAGGCGGTAAGGCGCTGGTAGCCGTCAATCTCGCCAGCGAGGAAGAGTACCACAACGCGCTGAACGAAAAGCTGGTTCAGGAGACCATCGAACTGGCCGAGCAGGTCAACCATACCGAAGTACACCTGGTCGGTGCCTACCCGGTCACGCCAATCAATATCGCTATTGAACTGCCTGATTTCGACCCTAGCGTCTACAACGACGCGATTCGCGGTCAGCACCTGCTGGCGATGAAGTCGCTGAGGCAAAAATTTGGCATCGATGAGAAGTTCACCCACGTCGAGAAAGGGCTACCTGAAGAGGTGATTCCGGATCTGGCGGCCCATCTGGATGCCGGTATCGTGGTGCTGGGCACCATCGGCCGCACCGGTATTTCGGCGGCGTTCCTGGGGAATACCGCGGAACAGGTCATTGACCATCTGCGCTGTGACCTGCTTGCCATCAAGCCGCACGACTACCAGACTCCGGTTGAGATGGACGACGACGAAGACGATTAAGCGGTGCAGTAATGCGAAAAACCGGCCAGTGGCCGGTTTTTTTATATCCTGTGGTGATGTTCACCGGAAATCTCTCAATGGAGCCCTAGTCGCCAGGCAAAATCGATCTCTTCTTTGAGTTCAATGGCCGAAAGCGCCATCAGGTCAGCGAATTCCAGCTCAAGCTGCTTAACGCGTTTCAGGTACTGTGCGGGGGTTAAAGATGTGGTTTCGCGACGAAGATATTCGATGGCCAGTTGTGCAGGCGTTAACAAGGTATCCATAATTTCCTCTGTAGGTTTGGACGACGTAGAGCAGTATAACACCTTTTACTGCGCAATTTTTGACCAAAGGCAATCATGAACCAAATAAAAGGCCGCAATCTCTCGCGAAGATGGCGGCCTTAATTTTTCGCGCGGTAATTACAGCGCTTTCAGAATGGCGTCCACGCTGGCTTTCGCGTCGCCGAACAGCATCTGCGTATTTTCTTTAAAGAACAGCGGGTTCTGTACCCCGGCATAGCCGGTATTCATGGAGCGTTTAAAGACGATAACGTTTTGCGCCTTCCACACTTCCAGCACAGGCATCCCGGCGATCGGGCTCTTCGGATCGTCCTGCGCGGCCGGGTTAACGGTGTCGTTCGCGCCGATAACTAGTACGGTATCGGTGTCGGCGAAGTCGTCGTTAATTTCGTCCATCTCCAGCACGATGTCGTAAGGCACCTTCGCCTCCGCCAGCAGTACGTTCATGTGGCCCGGCAGACGCCCGGCAACCGGGTGAATACCAAAGCGTACTTTGATCCCGCGCGCGCGCAGCTTCTCGGTGATTTCGGCCACCGGATACTGCGCCTGCGCCACCGCCATGCCATAACCCGGAGTGATAATAACCGAGTGGGAGTTTTTCAGCATTTCAGCGGTTTCTTCCGCGTTAATCTCGCGGTGTTCGCCCACTTCTTCATCACTACCGGTAGAAGAACCGTCGGTACCAAAACCACCGGCAATAACGCTAAAGAACGAACGGTTCATCGCTTTACACATAATGTAAGACAGGATTGCACCGGAAGAACCCACCAGCGCACCGGTAACGATCAGCAGGTCGTTGCTGAGCATAAAGCCCGCCGCCGCCGCCGCCCAACCGGAGTAGGAGTTCAGCATGGAGACCACAACCGGCATGTCCGCCCCGCCGATGGACGCCACCAGATGCCAGCCGAAAGCCAGCGCGATAACGGTCATCACCAGCAGGCACAGCACCTGGGTGCCTACGCTGTCGGTGCGCACGAAGGCCACCATCAGCAGGAACGAGACCACCAGCGCCGCCAGGTTCAGCTTATGGCGGTTCGGCAGCATCAGCGGCTTAGAGGACATCTTGCCGCACAGCTTGCCGAACGCCACGATAGAGCCGGTAAAGGTGACCGCACCGATGAAGATACCGAGGAACACTTCGGTCAGGTGAATATTGACCAGAATCTGTTCCATGCCAGTTTCATGCTGCAGGTAGCTGTTGAAGCCCACCAGCACCGCGGCCAGACCGACAAAGCTGTGCAGCACCGCCACCAGCTCCGGCATTTCGGTCATTTCAACTTTCTTCGCCAGACGGATACCGATCGCCCCGCCGATGATCATCGCCAGCAGGATCCACGCCACGTTGCTGGTATCCGGCCCGAAGATGGTCGCGATCAGGGCAATCGCCATACCGGCAATGCCGTAGTAGTTGCCCTGCTGCGAGGTCTCGTGTTTGGAAAGCCCGGCCAGGCTGAAAATAAACAGGATTGCGGCAACAATGTATGCAGCTGTAACTAATCCTCCAGACATTTGTTACCCCTTATCCTTTGCGGAACATTTTCAGCATGCGCTGAGTGACGGTGAAACCACCAAAAATATTAATGCTGGCGATCAGTACCGCGATAAAACTCAGGAAGCTTACCCAGCCACCGTGGCCAATCTGCAGGAGCGCGCCGACCACAATAATCCCCGAAATGGCGTTAGTGACCGACATCAGCGGCGTGTGCAGCGCATGCGACACGTTCCACACCACGTAATAACCCACCACGCAGGAGAGCGCGAAAACGGTAAAGTGGCCAAGGAACTCTTTCGGCGCGACGCTGGCCAGCCAGCCAAACAGAATGATGACCAGCGCGATCAGCGCGTATTTACGCCACGGCGATGCCGGTTTCTCCGGCTCTTGTGGCGCGGGCGCGGCTTTCGGTGCGGCCTGCGGTTGTGCGGACACTTGAATCGGCGGCGCCGGCCAGGTGACTTCCCCTTCACGGATCACGGTTACGCCGCGCACTACCACGTCGTCGAAATCGATAGTGATGTTGCCGTCTTTCTCTTTGCACAGCAGCTTCAGCAGGTTCACCAGGTTGGTGCCGTACAGTTGAGAAGACTGCGTCGGGAGGCGTCCGGCCAGGTCGGTATAGCCGATAACCTTCACGCCGTTTGGCGTGATGAAGATTTCATTCGGTACGGTGTATTCGCAGTTGCCGCCGTTCTGTGCGGCCAGGTCGACGATCACGCTGCCTGGGGTCATAGAATCGACCATTTCACGGGTGATCAGCTTCGGCGCCGGTTTACCAGGAATCAGCGCGGTGGTGACGATGATGTCGACCTCTTTCGCCTGCGCGGCGAACAGGGCCATTTCCGCAGCGATAAACGCCTCGGACATCACTTTGGCGTAGCCGTCTCCGCTGCCGGCTTCTTCTTTGAAGTCCAGCTCGAGGAATTCGGCGCCCATGCTCTGCACCTGCTCTTTGACTTCCGGGCGGGTGTCAAAGGCTCGCACGATGGCGCCAAGGCTATTGGCCGCGCCGATAGCGGCAAGACCCGCTACCCCTGCGCCAATCACCATCACTTTCGCCGGTGGAACTTTACCCGCCGCGGTGATTTGACCGGTAAAGAAACGCCCAAACTCGTGTGCAGCTTCAACAATCGCGCGATAGCCGGCAATGTTGGCCATCGAGCTTAACGCATCCAGCGACTGTGCGCGGGAGATACGCGGCACGGAGTCCATGGCCATGACGTTAATTTTACGCTCGGCCAGTTTTGCCATCAGCTCGGCGTTTTGCGCCGGCCAGATGAAGCTAATCAGCGTGGTGCCGGGATTCAGCAGCGCAATCTCTTCATCCAGCGGTGCGTTCACCTTGAGGATAACGTCGGATTGCCAGATAGCATCACCGGAGACAATCTCAGCCCCGGCCTGCACAAAGGCTTCGTCATCAAAACTGGCTAGTTTTCCTGCACCACTTTCAATGGCCACGCTAAAACCGAGCTTCAGCAGCTGCTCAACCGTTTTCGGCGTTGCTGCAACTCGCGTTTCCTGGGCCCACCTCTCTTTTGGTACACCAATACGCATAACTATTCCCTTATATCGGTTCTTATTTGATGGTTTGCCGTTTTGTCAGTTTGTCGCGGATAACTCGTAAGTGACCTAACAGGCGAACAACCTGAATAAATAAAACAGTAACAAACTGACTATAACCTACTGAAAATACCGATTGTGATCTAGCGCCGAAAAACACTATTTTTGCATTAAATGCCAAATACGGAGTTCCGGCCGCTACAAATAGCGATATTTGCCCCGATTTGAGTAGCGAGCCTCATAATTCGCTTCTTCTCCGAGGGAAAACATGATTTTTCGCGGGCGAGATAATGCGGTTAACATTCCATTAACTTAAAAAAGTCATATGCTTGACCGCTTTTTCCGGTCAAGCGCCCGTTTTTTCAACATATCAGGAAAAGTTATCCAAAACCGTCACCGGGTTCGCATCTGAAGTTAAAAATGACGCAGACAGTAGCGTCATTTCAATGCCATAATCAGACGTTTTCCCATTAACTACATGACCCGAATTTGGTTTGCGCAAGGCGAAGGATTATTTTTATGAAGCTTAAGAACACCCTCCTCGTGTCCGCCATGCTGTCTGCCGCGGCAATGTCCGCTCATGCAGCCACCGAGCTGACCCCGGAGCAAGCGTCCGCACTGAAGCCCTATGACCGCGTGGTGATCACCGGTCGCTATACCGCCATTGGCGATGCGGTCAACGCCATGTCCCGTAAAGCGGACAAAGAAGGCGCAGCCTCTTTCTATGTAGTCGATACCTCTGACTACGGCAACAGCGGCAACTGGCGCGTCACGGCTGACCTCTATAAAGAAGATGCGCCAAAAGCCGACGCACCGAAAAACCGTGTTATCAACGGCGTGATGGAGCTGCCGAAAGACCAGGCCGTCATGCTGGTTCCTTACGATACCGTCACCGTGCAGGGCTTCTACCGCAGCCAGCCGGAAGTGAACGACGCCATTACTAAGGCAGCCAAAGCCAAAGGCGCGGCCTCCTTCTTTATCGTCCGTCAGGTCGATGCGAACGACGGTGGCAACCAGCGTATTACCGCCTACATCTATAAAGCCGATGCGGAAAAACGCGTTCTGCAAAGCCCGGACGCCATCCCGGCAGATTCGGAAGCGGGCCGTAAACTGCTTGCCGAAGGTGGCGAAGCGGCGAAAAAAGTGGAAATTCCGGGCGTCGCCACCACCGCAGCAGCGGGTTCCGGCACCGGTGTGGGCCTGTTCTTTGAAACCCAGTCCTCTAAAGGCGGCCGTTACAGCGTCACGTTGCCGGACGGCACCAAAGTTGAAGAGCTGAATAAAGTCACCGCGGCGCAGATGATTCCGTTCGACAGCGTCAAGTTCACCGGTAACTATGGCAACATGACCGAAGTCTCTTACCAGGTGGCGAAACGCGCCGCGAAGAAAGGCGCGAAGTACTACCACATTACTCGCCAGTGGCAGGAGCGCGGCGGTAACGTCACCATCAGCGCAGACCTGTACAAGTAAGCAACAGCAAAAGGCGGCCCAGGCCGCCTTTTTTATGCATTTCCCTCATACATTCTTGCATGTATGCATCGCTCTCCGTAAAATCGCCGCCTTCAGCGCAATCCTCCATTTTTATGCGATTTCGCCAAATAAATATTCTGGTTCTTCTCCTTCCACGACAGGATTCACATGGAAAAGAAATTAGGGCTGAGCGCCCTGACCGCTTTGGTTCTGAGCTCGATGCTTGGCGCGGGCGTTTTTAGTCTGCCGCAAAACATGGCCGAGGTCGCCAGCCCCGCAGCGCTGCTCATCGGATGGGCCATTACCGGCGTTGGCATCCTGTTTTTAGCGATCGCCATGCTGGTGCTGACGCGCATTCGCCCCGACCTCGACGGCGGTATTTTTACCTACGCGCGCGAAGGATTTGGCGAACTGGTTGGTTTCTGTTCCGCATGGGGCTACTGGCTGTGCGCGGTGATTGCCAACGTCTCCTATCTGGTGATTGTCTTTTCCGCGCTGAGTTTCTTTACCGATACCCCTGAACTGCGTCTGTTCGGCGACGGTAACACCTGGCAATCCATTGTCGGGGCCTCGGTGCTGCTGTGGGTGGTCCATTTCCTTGTGCTGCGTGGCGTACAAACGGCCGCCAGCATCAACCTGGCCGCGACGCTGGCCAAGCTGGTGCCGCTGGGGCTGTTTATCGTGCTGGCGGCAATCGCCTTTGAAAGCGACACCTTTACCCTTGATTTCCACGGGTTCGATCTTGGCGTGCCGGTATGGGAACAGGTGAAAAACACCATGCTGATCACGCTGTGGGTCTTTATCGGCGTAGAAGGAGCGGTGGTGGTGTCGGCGCGCGCGCGCAATAAAAAAGACGTGGGCCGCGCCACGCTGCTGGCGGTAGTCTCGGCGCTGGCGGTCTATCTGCTGGTCACGCTGCTGTCGATGGGCGTGGTCGCGCGTCCTGAGCTTGCGGAAATGCGCAACCCGTCGATGGCCGGTCTGATGGTCCGGATGATGGGTTCCTGGGGCGAAATTGTCATTGCCGCTGGGCTGATTATCTCCGTTTGCGGCGCCTATCTGAGCTGGACGATTATGGCTGCGGAAGTGCCGCTGCTGGCCGCCACGCATAAAGCGTTCCCGCGCATCTTCGCCCGTCAGAACGCCAATAACGCACCTTCCGCCTCGCTGTGGTTAACCAACCTCAGCGTGCAGGCCAGCCTGGTGTTAATCTGGCTGACCGGCTCCGATTACAACACGTTACTGACCATTGCCTCCGAAATGATCCTCGTGCCGTACTTCCTCGTCGGGGCGTTTCTGCTGAAGGTGGCGCGCCGTCCGCTGCATAAAGTGATTGGTATCGGTGCCTGTATTTATGGCTTATGGTTATTATATGCGTCCGGCCCGATGCACCTGCTGCTGTCGGTGGTGCTGTATGCCCCGGGCCTGTTAGTCTTTCTCTATGCGCGCCGCACGCATCAGGATAATATCCTGCTCAAGCGGCGCGAATTAGCCTTAATTGGCCTACTTCTGGTTGCCGCCGTACCGGCAACGTGGATGTTGATGGGGTAACGTGCGAAGCCCCATCGCTGTAAACTTATGGAGATAACGATGGGAAACTTGCTATCACGCCCCGTTCTGATAACCGGTGGAGGCCGCCGCATCGGCCTCGCCCTTGCCCACCATTTTCTCACCCAGCAGCAGCCGGTCATCTTAAGCTACCGCACCCACTACCCAGCCATCGACGTGATGCAGCGGGCCGGTGCGGTATGTCTCCAGGCCGATTTCTCCAGCGATGAAGGCATTGATGCTTTTGCTGACGCGGTGAAATCGCACTGCACCGGGCTACGCGCCATCATCCATAACGCCAGCGGCTGGCAGGCGGAAAGCCCATCTACGCCGCTGAGCCAGGTGCTCAACGCCATGCTGCAAATTCACGTGCATGCGCCCTACCTGCTGAACCACGCGCTGGAGGGACTGCTGCGCGGCCACGGGCACGCCGCAAGCGACATTATTCATTTCACGGATTACGTGGTGGAACGCGGCAGCGATAAACATATTGCCTATGCCGCCAGTAAAGCGGCGCTGGACAACATGACCCGCTCTTTCGCCCGCAAGCTGGCGCCCGAGGTGAAGGTGAACGCTATCGCCCCGGCGCTGGTGCTGTTTAACGACGGTGACGATGCCGAATATCGGCAAAAGGCGCTGAATAAGTCGCTGATGAAAATCGCCGGCGGCGAGAAAGAGATTATCGACCTGGTCGATTATATTCTCGGCAGCTGCTATGTTACCGGCCGCACCTTCGCCGTCGACGGCGGGCGGCCGCTGGTTTAGCGCTTAGTGAAAGCGCCCCCACAGGAAAATCAGCAGCCAGGCGCTCACGCCCCAACAGGCCACGGCGCCGGCTAACGCCAGCGGTAGCCGCATCATCCCCGTGAAGTACCACAGCGACAGCAGGTAGAAAAAATAGGGAATAATCGACCACATGCCGAAAACGATGGTCGCCCGTAGCGCTTCGGTGCCCCGCTCGCTGGCCACAATATAGTGCGCAATCAGCGCAAAGGTAGGAAACAGCGGGATCAGCCCGGCAATCGCATAATTTTTGGTTTTTGCCAGGATGCCAATCAGCACCACCACCAGCGCCCCAAGCAGCGCCTTAATTAACAACCCCATCTTATTATTCACCAATAAACAACATGTTGGTCCAGCATAGCGGATGTGGTTGTCTTTATGAACGAAAATTCAGAAGCGTGCTCGCAATAAAAGCAGCATAAAAAGGGGCGTAGGGGAAAAGGTTGTAGAATTCGCGGCAAGCCGGCTTTGCCGGTGAGGCGCAGTGTTGCGGGGGCTTGATCCCCGGCGGCGTTGTTGCTGGGTAAAAGAAAACCCCCGCACATTGTTGGCGTTAACCGGGCAACATAAGGGGGCAGTTCTTGAAACCCCAACAGTTCAAGAATAGCCGTGAACCGTTGCCATTGCAACAGAAGGCGGCTATATGACGCTGATGCAGTTTGCCGTTATTTTCTGGCACGATCTGGCCGCTCCCGTCATCGCTGGCGTGATGGTCAGCCCGATCGTGAGCCACTGGCGTAGCTGGAAATAATCGCTGGATGGGCGTCATTACCGCCGCGGTGGCGGCATGCGCCCGAACGAGGCCGCAGGGTTCAGGCCCTGCGGCCTTTTTTGTGGCAGCAAACCCGCGCGCGGTGTATCGTAGCCGTTTTGTCAGCCAGTGCGTAGAGTCATGAATAAGATCGTTTATGTAGAGGATGATCCGGACGTAGGTGCGCTGATCGCCGCCTACCTAGGTAAGCATGATATGGACGTCGTGGTTGAGCCTCGCGGCGATAACGCCGAGGCGACAATTGCCCGAGAAAAACCGGACCTGGTGCTGCTGGATATTATGCTGCCGGGAAAAGATGGCATGACATTGTGCCGCGATCTGCGCGGCCAATGGGCTGGCCCCATCGTGCTGCTCACTTCATTGGATAGCGACATGAACCATATTCTATCGCTGGAAATGGGTGCGAACGACTACATCCTCAAAACCACCCCGCCTGCCGTGCTGCTGGCGCGCCTGCGACTGCATCTGCGCCAGAATCCGGGGACCGGAAGCCAGTCGGCCACGGCACAGCCGGCCCTGACGCCGCATAAGGCTATTCGTTTCGGCACGCTGGCGATCGACCCGGTGAACCGCCAGGTGCTGCTAAACGGAGAAAGCATTGCCCTGTCCACCGCCGATTTCGATCTGCTGTGGGAGCTGGCGACGCATGCGGGGCAAATTATGGACCGCGACGCACTGTTGAAAAACCTGCGCGGAGTAAGCTATGACGGGATGGATCGCAGCGTGGACGTCGCCATTTCGCGGCTGCGTAAGAAGCTTCAGGACAGCGCCACCGAGCCCTACCGCATTAAGACCGTGCGTAACAAAGGTTATCTGTTCGCCCCGCACGCCTGGGAATAACCAACAGCATTTTATGCTGGTTTAAAAAATATAACCCTCGAGAATGGCGTCACCAGCAGGCTAAAAAACAGCGTATTTATACTGCCATCAGGCTGATATTTCGCCTAATGGCAGCATTATCTAAAATCAGACCCTCTTCAACTGCAGATCGGCGGTATTCACCCCGTCAGCAAAACCATTTTCCAGCAGCGCGAGGGTCACGCGGTAGACCTCCTCTGCGCTAATGCTGGCGCTATCGAGCGGAAAGCTCAGCACCGCGTCGCGAATCACCGTCATGGAAAGCCCCAGATCGGCCCCCATTCGTACCGTCGAGTTAACGCAGTAGCCAGCCACCGCGCCAATCACCGCCACTTCGTGAATATCGGCCCGCTGTAGCCAGCCGTGAAGCTCGGTAGAGCTGAACGCCGATGAGGTCGTTTTGATAAACACCACTTCATCCGCCTGCGCTTCAAACCCGATGACCGGCTGAAATTGGGCGCTATCGCGATGGAGCGGCGAGTCTGGCTCAAGGGTTTCGTGACGGACGTGCAACACCGGTTTTCCCGCCGCGCGAAACGCCGCGATCGCCGTACGCATATTGTCGATGCTGTTGGTAGGGAAATATGTCATTCCGCGTTCGATGCGTTCAGGAACAAAACCCTGCATGTCGATAATCAGTAAAGCCTGCATAGCACCCTCATCCGGCCAGAAAAGAAACAAATTACACTGCGCGTGCAATGATAACAACCTGCTGATTTTAAGGTGTGAGAAGGATAATTCAGGGCGGGGTGCAAAACGGCGTTAGGGCGCCTCAGTTTCCTGTATGCTGAGGCGCGTTTATTTATACGCTGTGCTGATAGCGGGCTTCAAAACGGCTGGATTCCCTTTTATCCAGCTTCATGAAATAGAACGTAACAAGAAACAGCCCCACCATAAATGGTATTTCATAGAGCTCTTCCATCAGGTCTGCATAGTGCGGATCGCGAACAAACAGCGGCGCCAGAAAACGGTGATGTTCAACGGTGTCAGAAATTAAAAACGTGATCGCCGTAACCGCCATCAACCACACCGGCTTTGGCATTTCTTTAATACGTCGGGCGATATCTTTGCGTAACGCCGATGACAATAAAGACAGCAGCAGGCCGCCCACCAGAACCACAGAAATTACTCTAAAGATGATATGCGGGGCCTCGGGGAAATAAACACGCCCCCAACTGGTGCTACGCCCTAACAAGACCAACCACCACAATACTGCCCACAGCCAGAACTGTTTCTCCCCCGCCGTTCTTTCCAGCGGCTTAATATACCAGGCGGTAAACAACGCGCCGAACAGCAGCCACAGCGCCTGCCCGTTTTCAATATCAGCCACCAGCGCACCGTTATACAGCGGAATATGCCAATCGGCCGCCAGCGGGAACAGTGCCGAGAGGATGACCAAAGCCACTACGGGCAGCGTCAAATGCGTATCAAATTTCATAATCGCCATTTAGGTTAAGAATCTACTGACGATAGTAAAATTTAAAATTAACGTTTCATTAGCATCAAATGCGATCTTCTTAAGGTTATCTTAATATTCGCATCTTTCGCGAAAAAAGACGGCATGATGCTGGTTTTTCTAGCGCAGCAGCACCTTGCCGACCAGATACGTGGTGGCCTGCCCGCCAATATACACGCGCCCACCTTCTAGCCGGCAGCGTAAATCCCCACCTCGTTCTGCACCCTGATGGGCCAGCATCCGTGTTTTTTGCAGTTTTTCCGCCCAGTAGGGAATCAGCATGCTATGCGTAGAGCCGGTGACCGGGTCTTCCGGTACCGCGTCACCAGGACAGAATACGCGGCTGACAAAATCATATTCCCCATCACCGGGCGCGGTAACGCAAACCATTTTTCCCAACGGGATCATCGCGTTGATATCAGGTTGTAGCGCCGCTATCTGTTGCTGATTGTCCATCACCACCAGATAATCACGTGCAAGGCGTACCTCCCTGAAGGCGGTGATGCCTAAGGCTTCCAGCAACAGTGGCGGCGGTGTTACCGGCTCAGCGTGCCATGCGGGAAAATCCAGCGTCATCCATTCACCGCTGCGCGTTACCGTTAGCGGGCCAACGAAGCGGGTCGCAAAATGAATAATGCTGCCCGCGTAATTAAGATGTTCAAAAATGACGTGCGCGGCGGCGAGAGTGGCATGACCGCACAGGTTGATTTCGCCCAGAGAGGTAAACCAGCGCAGCTCAAAACCATTATCTTTAACGATAAAAAAAGCGGTTTCTGACTGATTATGCTGCTTCGCCATTTTTAATAGCGTCTCATCTGGCAACCACTCTTCCAGAGGGCAGACCGCCGCAGCATTACCACCGAACGTGGTACAACTGAAAGCATCCACCAGATAAAAATCAATTTCTTGCATTAAATCACACCTATCCTTTTTCTCGGTAAAACCAGCACCTGCATCACAGGTGCTGTTATAACCTCAATGAGGTATTTAAATTCTATTAAGCAGAATATTAAGCATCCGCCGTAAGGGCTCCGCCGCGCCCCATAACAGCTGGTCGCCAACCGTCAACACAGAGTATATGGGTTCACCGTTGAGCGCCATTTTCTTATAGCGCCCGATACCGACCTGAAGCGAGCCACTAATATTAGCAGGGGTCAACTGATTAACCGTGTCCTGCTTATTATTCGGCACATAATTAACCCACGGGTGCGAGTCCGTCACCAACCGCGCAAATTCTTCCTCACTCACTTCACGTTTGAGTTTTAGCGTAATTGCGGCACTATGGCACCGAATAACGCCAACCCGGATGCATAAGCCATTAACCGGAATGGTTCCCTGCGGAAGCCCCAGAATTTTATTTGTTTCGGCTTCGCCCTTCCATTCTTCCCGGCTATTACCATCGTTTAAGTCACTATCGATCCAGGGAATAATACTGCCCATTAACGGCGCGCCGAAGCTGTCCGTTGGCATACCCGGGCTGCGAATCAGCTCGCTGACCTTATCGACTAATGGCAGCACCGACCCGGAATGCTCCAGTTCCGCATCGGATAAATGCCTGCTGATATAGGCACTTTGGGCGATCAGTTCCCGAACCTGCTTTGCACCCGCCCCGGATGCGGACTGGTAGGTCATCACGCTCATCCATTCGATGAGATCGGCTTTTATCAAACCGGCCAGCCCCATCAGGCTTAAGGTAATAGAACAATTCCCACCAACATAAAGTTTAACGCCATCGTTTATCGCGCGGTCGATATTCTCACGATTAACCGGGTCGAGAATAATACAAGCGCGGTCATCCATCCGTAGCGCGGAGGCAGCATCGATCCAGTACCCATTCCAGCCATGTTCAATTAACGCAGGGTACATTGCTTTCGTATAATCTCCGCCCTGACAGGTTATGATAATATCCATCCCGGCCAGGGCTTCAATGGAATACGCATCTTTCAGTATAAAGCGAGTACCATCGATAACGGGCCCGACCTCACCCGCGCTTGAGGTACTAAAAAAGCTGGCAGTAATATGATGAAAATCCGCTTCATCGATCATCCGCTGAAGCAAAACAGAACCCACCATCCCACGCCAACCAATAATGCCAACCTGCTTCATTTTTTAACCTTATTTACGTTACAGAGATGTTAATGCTGGTAATAAGTTATATCCAGTCAACGGCTCGCTGTCATCAAAAAACATCACCAGTAGCGCTATAATTAGAATGTTTAATAACGGGTTAGCGAAAGTAATGGGTTATCCCCCAGCCGGCATAAAATAATAAAAGACAGAGCGATTAAAAAACGTTCGCTTTATTTTTATACTCTGCCGTGATTATCTTCAGCCCAGGCGGCAGGCAAAATCAGACATCAGAATGCGAAAAGGGTTTATGCGGTATACTCTGCCAGGAGACGTGCGCTGGGCGGCAGCGCTAAACCGCCGCTCACCTCGGACATCAGCGGGTACCATGGTGATCAGCACAAAAAGGCATTAGCTAACATATTGAAAGTTCGGTGGTTTTAAATGAAAAAGCTGTTTGTGCAGTTTTACCTGTTGCTGTTTGTCTGCTTTCTGGTCATGACCATGCTGGTCGGGCTGGTCTACAAATTTACCGCCGAGCGCGCGGGCCGTCAGTCGCTTGATGATCTGATGAAAAGCTCGCTGTATTTGATGCGCAGTGAGCTGCGCGAAATTCCGCCGTGCAACTGGAGTAAAACGCTCAACGAGCTGGATCTGAATCTGTCGTTCGACCTGCGTATTGAGCCACTCAGCAAATTCCAGCTGGGTGATAGCGCCATGCAGCACCTGCGCGCAGGCGATATCGTCGCACTTGACGATGAATATACCTTTATTCAGCGCATTCCTCGCAGCCACTATGTATTGGCCGTAGGGCCGATCCCCTATCTCTACTTTATGCACGAGATGCGCCTGCTGGATATTGCGCTGATGGCGTTTATCGCCATTTCGCTGGCCTTCCCGGTGTTTATCTGGATGCGCCCGCACTGGCAGGACATGCTGCGTCTGGAGAACGCCGCCCAGCGCTTCGGCGATGGGCATCTCGGTGAGCGTATCCACTTTGACAGCCTATCGAGCTTTGAACGGCTGGGCGTCGCGTTTAACCAGATGGCCGATAATATCAACGCGCTGATCGCCAGCAAAAAGCAGCTGATCGACGGCATTGCGCATGAGCTACGTACGCCGCTGGTGCGCTTACGCTACCGGCTGGAGATGAGCGAGAATCTGACCGCGGCCGAATCGCAGGCGCTGAATCGCGAAATCGGCCAGCTTGAAGCGCTGATTGAAGAACTGCTAACCTACGCCCGCCTCGATCGCCCGCAAACCGAGCTGTCGCTTACCACGCCCGACCTCCCCGGCTGGATTGCCGCGCACGTTGAAGATGTGCAGGCGGTGAACCCGCAGCGCGACATCACGCTGAATCAGCTGACGCCCGGCGACTATGGCGCGCTGGATATGCGCTTGATGGAGCGCGTGCTTGATAACCTGATTAATAACGCGATGCGCTACAGCCAGACGAAAATCCAGGTGAGCCTGACGCGGAACGGCAGCCTGGCCTGCCTGGAAGTTGAGGATGATGGTCCCGGCATCGCGGCCGACGAACGCGAGCGCGTTTTCGAGCCGTTTGTGCGCCTTGACCCCAGCCGCGACCGTGCCACGGGCGGCTGCGGCCTCGGCCTGGCGATCGTCCACTCCATCGCCACCGCGATGGGCGGCCACGCAAGCTGCGACACCAGCCCGCTGGGCGGCGCGCGTTTCCGCTTGCAGTGGCCCATCTACCACCACATCTCCCTGCCCGCGGCTAGCTGACCGCGGTTTGCACGGTGCCGCATCCTGGCTTATAGTGTGAAGACAAAGTATGTTGTAACTAAAAAGGCAGGGCAATCACTATGACCAGCTACGATCTTGTTGAACGGTTAACCGATACCTTTCGCCAGCTTGAACGCCACCTCGCCGAGCTGCGTAATGAGCTTTCGGCATGTCGGCTGCTCACGGCGCGCATTTTCGTGCTGCCGGAGGTGCGTAAAGAATCCGAGCATGCCCCGCTATCGCAGATTCAGGTGGAGCAACACCTCGGGCAAACGGCCTTCGCCATGGCGCTTCAACACTTCAGCCACCTGTTTATCCAGCAGCAGTCGGAAAACCGCAGCAGTAAGGCGGCGGTGCGTCTGCCCGGCGCGATCTGTCTCCAGGCCAGCAGCGAGCAGCACGACGCGGTAAACGCGCGCGTACAGCAGATTAACTGTTTGAAGGCAGAACTGGAGCAGATCATCACCGTGGATTCCGGCCTGCCGCCGGTGGCCCGCTTTGAGTGGGTGCATCGCTATATTCCCGGGCTAATTACGCTCAACGCCTACCGCTCGCTCGCCCTGCTCTCCGACCCCAGCACCATCCGTTTTGGCTGGGCCAATAAGCATATTATCAAAAACCTGACCCGCGACGAGGTGCTGGCACAGCTGGAAAAAAGCCTGAAATCGCCCCGCGCCGTGCCGCCCTGGACCCGTGAGCAGTGGCAGGCGCGTCTGGAGCGCGAGTATCAGGATATTGCCGCCCTGCCGCAGCAGGCCAGGCTGAAGATTAAGCGCCCGGTGAAGGTACAGCCGATTGCCCGCGTATGGTACGCGGGCGAACAAAAGCAGGTGCAGTATGCCTGCCCCAGCCCGCTGATCGCCATCGTCTCCGGGCGCGACGGCGTCAGCGTGCCGGATCTCGGCGAGCTGCTGAACTACGATGCCGATAACGTCCAGTATCGGCATAAACCGCAGGCGCAGCCGCTACGCTTGATTATCCCGCGCCTGCACCTGTGGCTGGCCACGGATTAAGCCTTGCCCGGCAGGCTGCCGACCATCTCCTGCGGGCGCACCCAACGGTCGAACTCTTCGGCGCTGAGATAGCCTAACGCCAGCGCCGCGTTTTTCAACGTCAGCCCCTCTTTGTGCGCTTTTTTGGCAATTTCAGCCGCCTTATCGTAGCCGATATGGGTATTGAGCGCGGTCACCAGCATCAACGATTCGTTAAGCAACTGGTCGATGCGGGCGCGGTTCGGCTCGATACCTACCGCGCAGTGCTCGCTGAAGCTTTCCATCCCGTCCGCCAGCAGACGCACCGATTGCAGGACGTTATGAATAATCATCGGCCGGTACACGTTCAGCTCAAAGTTGCCCGACGCCCCCCCCATATTTACCGCCACATCGTTGCCCATCACCTGACAGCAGAGCATGGTCATGGCCTCACACTGGGTTGGGTTAACCTTCCCCGGCATGATCGATGAGCCGGGTTCGTTTTCCGGAATCGACAACTCGCCGATTCCGCAGCGCGGGCCGGAGGCCAGCCAGCGCACATCGTTGGCGATTTTCATCAGCGACGCCGCCAGACCTTTCAACACACCGTGGGCATGCACCAGCGCATCGCAAGTGGCCAACGCTTCAAACTTGTTCGGCGCGGTAACAAACGGTTGGCGGGTCAGCGTTGCCAGCTCTTGCGCCACCCGCACCGCATATTCCGGATGCGTATTCAGCCCGGTCCCCACCGCCGTACCGCCCAGCGCCAGCTCGCTCAAATGCGGCAGACTCTGTTCCAGATGGCGGCGATTATGTTCCAGCATCGCCACCCAGCCGGAAAACTCCTGGCCCAAAGTAAGCGGCGTGGCATCCTGAAGATGGGTGCGGCCGATTTTGACAATATCGCCAAAACGCTCAGACTTCTCACGCAGCGTTTTCTGTAACACCGCCAACTGCGGCAGCAAATGCTCGCGCAGCGCGATCACCGCCGCCACGTGCATCGCCGTCGGGAACACATCGTTAGAGCTTTGGCTTTTGTTGACGTCGTCGTTGGGGTGCACTAATCGCGACATCCCGCGCTCGCCGCCCAACAGCTCGCTGGCGCGGTTGGCCAGCACTTCGTTCATGTTCATGTTGCTCTGCGTGCCCGACCCGGTTTGCCAGATCGCCAGCGGGAACTCATCCGGGTGCTGGTTGTTCAGCACCTCATCCGCCGCCGCAATAATGGCGCCGGCTTTGTCGGCCTTCAGCAGGCCTAAATCCTGGTTTACCTTAGCCGCCGCGCGCTTGGTCAGCGCCAGGGCATGGATCAGCGAAAGCGGCATTTTCTCGGTGGAGATACGAAAATGCTCGAGGGAGCGCTGGGTTTGCGCCCCCCACAGTTTATCGGCTGGCACCTCGATAGGCCCCATAGAATCGCTTTCGCGGCGTGACGTTGTCATTACTTTCTCCTTGAATTCAAAGTGATTGTGAACTGACAGTGCTCAGGCAGGCTAAGATAAGTATGGTGCAAATAAAAACCGCCCCGAAGGGCGGTAAAAGATTACTTCACGCAGCGGGCGCACTGTGACGCCTGAATCTGCTGGAAGAAGTCGTTTCCTTTGTCATCCACCAGGATGAACGCCGGGAAGTCTTCCACTTCAATTTTCCAGATAGCTTCCATCCCCAGCTCCGGGTACTCAACGCACTCGAGGCTCTTGATGCTGCTTTGCGCCAGCACCGCCGCCGGGCCGCCGATGCTGCCGAGGTAGAAACCGCCGTGCTTGTGGCAAGCGTCGGTCACCTGCTGGCTACGGTTGCCTTTTGCCAGCATGATCATGCTGCCGCCTTCCGACTGCAGCTGATCGACGTAGGAGTCCATACGCCCTGCGGTGGTCGGGCCGAGGGAGCCAGAGGCATAACCTTCCGGAGTCTTCGCCGGGCCCGCGTAGTAGATCGGGTGATCTTTAATGTACTGCGGCAGGCCTTCGCCTTTGTCCATCCGCTCTTTCAGCTTGGCGTGGGCAATGTCGCGCCCGACGATGATCGTGCCGCTGAGCGACAGACGCGTCGAGACCGGATACTGCGACAGCTGTTTGAGGATCTCGCTCATCGGACGATTGAGGTCAACCTTCACCGCTTCACCTTCACCGGCTTTACGCAGCGATTCCGGGATATATTTACCCGGGTTGCTCTCCAGCTTCTCGATCCAGATACCGTGGCGGTTAATTTTGGCCTTGATGTTACGGTCGGCCGAGCAGGAAACGCCCATCCCCACCGGGCAGGACGCGCCGTGACGCGGCAGGCGCACCACGCGAATATCGTGGGCGAAGTATTTACCGCCAAACTGTGCGCCAAGCCCCAGGTTCTGCGCCTCTTCCAGCAGTTCCTTTTCCAGCTGGACATCACGGAACGCCTGACCGTGCTCGTTACCTTCGGTCGGCAACCCATCATAGTATTTGGTCGAGGCCAGCTTGACGGTTTTCAGCGTGGCTTCAGCGGACGTGCCGCCAATCACAAACGCAATGTGGTACGGCGGACAGGCCGCGGTGCCCAGGGTACGCATCTTCTCCACCAGGTAGTTTTTCAGCTTCGCCGGGGTGATCAGCGCCTTGGTTTCCTGGTACAGATAGGTTTTGTTCGCCGAGCCGCCACCTTTCGCGATGCACAGGAATTTGTATTCATCGCCGTCCACGCTGTAAAGGTCAATCTGCGCCGGCAGGTTGGTGCCGGTGTTGACCTCTTTGTACATATCCAGCGGGGCGTTCTGCGAATAGCGCAGGTTGTCTTCGATAAAGGTGTCGTAGACGCCGCGCGCCAGCGCCGCTTCATCGCCGCCGCCGGTCCAGACGCGCTGGCCCTTCTTGCCCATAATAATGGCGGTGCCGGTGTCCTGGCAGGTGGGCAGAATGCCTTTTGCCGCGATGTCGGAGTTACGCAGGAACTGCAGTGCCACGTACTTGTCGTTTTCGCTGGCTTCCGGGTCGTTCAGGATGTCGGCCACCTGCTGCTGGTGCGCGGGGCGGAGCATAAAGGAGGCGTCGTGGAAGGCATGTTTGGCGAGAAGCGTCAGCGCTTGCGGGGCAACTTTGAGGACTTCCTGCCCTTCAAATTCTGCGACGGAAACGTAGTCGTTACTCAACAGATAATATTCGGTTTCGTCCTTTTTTAACGGAAAAGGATCCTGATAATAAAAAGGTTTATTCGACATTGTGCTCTCACTTACTGCTTTGATGATGTGGTGAAGGGCAGTCTATCCATTTGCCCAGGTTAAAAGCGAGTTACCCTATCGTACACAATTTTTTAACAAAAACTGAGACTAGTACGACTTTTTATTTCTTGAGGATACGACAGCGCATTTTTTTGCTTTAATACGTCGCAAAGAATCCACATTGAAACAGGGCTTGATAATGCAAAAACTCATCAACTCAGTGCAAAACTATGCCTGGGGCAGCAAAACTGCGTTAACGGAACTCTACGGAATGGCCAATCCTGACGGTCTGCCCATGGCGGAACTGTGGATGGGCGCGCACCCGAAAAGCAGCTCAAAGATAACCGATAGCGAAGGATCCGTACATTCACTGCGTGAGGTAATTGATGCCGACAAGGTCGCGCTGCTGGGCGAAAACGTCGCCGCGCGTTTTGGCGAGCTCCCTTACCTGTTCAAGGTGCTTTGCGCCGCGCAGCCGCTCTCTATTCAGGTGCATCCGAGCAAAACGGCCGCGGAAGTCGGTTTTGCCAAAGAAAACGCGGCGGGTATCCCGCTGGACGCGGCCGAGCGTAACTACAAAGATCCGAATCACAAGCCGGAGCTGGTTTTTGCCCTGACGCCGTTCCTGGCAATGAACGCCTTCCGCGAGTTCGCTGACATCGCGGCGCTGCTCGCGCCGGTGGCCGACGCCAGTCCGCTGATCGGCCAGTTTATCGCCGAGCCGACCAGCGAACGCCTCAGCGCCCTCTTCGCCGGGCTGCTGAATATGCAGGGCGAAGAAAAAGCCCACGCTCTGCGCGTGCTGCGAAGCGCGCTGGAAACTCAGCAAGGCGACGCCTGGGAAGCTATCCGCCTGATTGCCGAGTTCTATCCGGACGATAGCGGCCTGTTCTCCCCGCTGCTGCTGAACATCGTGAAGCTGAACCCGGGCGATGCAATGTTCCTGTTCGCCGAAACCCCGCACGCCTATCTGCGCGGCACCGGTCTGGAAGTGATGGCCAACTCCGACAACGTGCTGCGCGCGGGCCTGACGCCGAAATACATTGATATCCCGGAACTGGTCGCCAACGTGAAATTCACCGCCAAACCGGCCAACGAACTGCTCACCCAGCCCGCACAGCGCGGCGCCGAGCTGGATTTCCCGATCCCGGTCGATGATTTTGCCTTCTCCCTGCACGACCTGGCCGCTGAAGAGGCCAGCCTCGCCCAGGACGGCGCGGCCATTGTCTTCTGCGTCGACGGCGAGTCGGTGCTGAGCAAAAACGACCAGCGTCTGGTGCTAAAACCGGGTGAATCTGCGTTCGTGGCCGCCAATGAGTCGCCTGTGCAGGTGAGCGGCAGCGGCCGTTTAGCGCGTGTATATAATAAGTTAAAGTAAATACTGAAGTTTGTGGACAGGCTTGCTACTCTTTGACATAGCCTTATGACTTAACTAGGCGGCCTTATCGCCTGGTTTCATTTTTATGGACAAATACGATGAAAAAAACGCGGGTTGCTGCAGGTGTCATTGTCGCTTTAGGGGTTATCTGGACAGCGGGATCCTGGTACACGGGTAAACAGCTTGAATCACGTATCGCCGAAATGGTGGCGCAGGCCAACGCGCAGCTGAAGCTGAACGCGCCGGAAGCGGGCCTTGAACTGAGCTACCAGGATTACCAGCGCGGCGTGTTCAGCAGCCAGCTGAAAATGGTCGTCAAACCGCTGGCCGGGGCGCAAAACTCATGGCTGAAGCCGGGCCAGAGCGTGCTGCTGGACGAAAACGTCAGCCACGGTCCTTTCCCGCTGGCGTCGCTGAAATCCTTCAACCTGGTCCCGGCGATGGCATCGGTTAACACGGTGCTGGTTAACAATGACGTCACCAAACCGCTGTTTGATATCGCCAAAGGGCAGTCGCCGTTTGATATCAACACCCGTATTAGCTACAACGGCGATACCGCCTCCGCCATCTCGCTTAAGCCGCTGGATTACGAAAAAGAGACCGATAAGGTGACCTTTAGCGGCGGTGAGTTCCTGCTCTCTGCCGACAGCCAGGGCAGCCTGGTGTCACTGACCGGTGAAGCGAAAAGCGGCCAGGTGAACGCGGTGAACGAATACGATCAGAAAGTGCAGTTCACTTTCAACGATCTGAAAACCGACGGTTCCAGCAAGCTCACCACCTTTGATGAGCGCATCGGTGACCAGAACCTGAGCGTCGAGCGACTCGCCATTGCCGTGGAAGGAAAAGAGCTGGCTGAACTGAACGGTATGCGTATTGCCGGTAAGTCCGAGCTGACCGCCGACGGCAAAAAGATCAACAGCCAGTTAGACTACACGCTCAACAGCCTGAAGCTGCAAAATAAAGATTTCGGCAGCGGCCAGCTGACGCTGAAAGTTGACGGCATTGACGGCGTGGCGATGCACCAGTTCAGCCAGCAGTATCAGGCGAAAACGCAAGCGCTGATGGCACAGCCGGATCTGGCACAGAATCCGGAAGTCTACCAGCAGAAAGCGGTGGATGCCCTGTTCAGCTCGCTGCCGCTGTTGCTGAAAGGCGACCCTGTTGTGACACTGTCACCGCTGAGCTGGAAAAACGCGAAAGGCGAAAGTTCGCTGAACCTGTCGCTGGCGCTGAAAGATCCGGCGCAGGCCACCGGCGAAGCGCAGACGCTGGCGCAGCAGGTTGACCGCGGCGTGAAGTCGCTGGACGCGAAGCTCGTCATTCCGACCGACATGGCCACCGAACTGATGACTCAGGTCGCCCAGCTGGAAGGTTATCAGCAGGATGAAGCGGCTAAACTGGCCAAACAGCAGGTACAGGGGCTGGCGGCGATGGGCCAGATGTTCCGCCTCACCACCACGCAGGATGACGCTATCACCAGCAGCCTGCAGTACGCCGCAGGTCAGGTCACGCTGAACGGGCAGAAAATGCCGCTAGAGGATTTCGTCGGTATGTTCGGGATCCCTACGCTGGCCGATCCGGAAGCACCGGCTATCGTACCGGCACCGTAATCGTCAGTCATTCTCGCAAATGACAAGCCCCTCGATGAGGGGCTTTTTGTTATTTCCGCGCCACCAGCCGCGGCGGCATAATCAGATTCCGCGCCGCCCCCTGACCGGTATCAATACGCTGTAAAATACGCTCGGCCACGCTGTGGCCCATTTCCCGCGCGGGGGTAGTGACCCAGGTCAGCGGGACGTCGTCCAGCGCCGCTTCCGGCACGTCCGCAAATGCCGCCAGCGCCACGCGCTGTTCAAAATAGCTCTCGACGCTGTCTTCCCCGCTCTGCCTACCCGCGCGCATCAGGCCGAACCACGCCCCCATGGCTATCACGCTGTTGTAGCACAGCACCGCCGAAATGGTCGGGTTATGGCGCAGCAGGCCGGTAATGGCTTCCGCCGCCTGTTTCTGGCTGGACTCGCACTCCAGCACCCAATCGCTGTGAAACGGCAGGCCGTACTTGATGAGCGTGGCGCAGTAGCCGCCTACCCGCTCCGCGCGCGTCAGCGACGAACTTTGCCCGCCTAGCCAGGCAATACGCTGATGACCGCGACGAATCAGATGCTCGGTCACCAGTTGGGCGGCCTGCATATTGTCCGGGCGAATAATATCCACCTCGTCGAGATAGCTTGCGCGCGAGGCAAACACCAGCGGCGTGCCGGTTTCCGTCGCCTTCGCCCGTAGCTCCGCCGCCCGATCGACCGAACCGGCAATGACTACGCCGTCGACCCCCTGTGAGACCAGGGCATCGAAGCGCTGGAGCATCTGCTCGCCGCGTTTGCCGCCCTGGGTGAGAAAGACCATTTTGCCCTGTGACTCCAGCGCCGCGGTCATGCCCGCCGTAAGCTCCGCATAAAACGGCGATGAGAGGTCGCCGACAATCAGGCCAATCACTCCCGTTTGCCCACCGCGCAACGACACCGCCTGGCGGTTACGCACAAATCCCAGCTGATCAATCGCCTGATACACCCGCTCGCCCGTTGCCGACGAGATTCGCCCCTTGCCGCTCAGGACCAGCGAGACGGTGCTGACAGAGACGCCTGCCGCCAGCGCAACATCGTTAATGGTGACTTTCTTTGCAATCGCCATAGCTCCTGCGCGACTCCTTCTGCTTACGAGATAAAACGTTTTATCAATGGATATACTTTATAAACTGTATTATCACTTGCTTTTGTGATTTGTTTCTCACTAAAAAATGGTAAAACGTTTTATCTTCCTGTCCCGTGATTCAAAGAAACCCTTTTTTCAGGATAAGGAGTCGTTTCATGACGGCAAAAACCGCACCCAAAGTCACCCTCTGGGAGTTCTTCCAGCAGCTTGGCAAAACCTTTATGCTGCCGGTTGCGCTGCTCTCCTTCTGTGGGATTATGCTCGGCATCGGCAGCTCATTAAGCAGCCATGACGTCATTACGCTGCTGCCCTGGCTCGATACGCCGTTCCTGCAGGCGCTCTTTATCTGGATGAGTAAAGTCGGTTCGTTCGCCTTTAGCTTCCTGCCGGTGATGTTCTGTATCGCCATCCCACTGGGGCTGGCCCGCGATAATAAAGGCGTTGCCGCCTTCGCCGGTTTCGTCGGCTACGCGGTCATGAACCTGGCCGTTAACTTCTGGCTGACGGCGAAAGGCATTCTGCCCACCACCGACGCGGCGATTCTGAAAGCCAATAACATTCAGAATATTATCGGCATTCAATCTATCGACACCGGGATCCTCGGCGCGGTCATCTGCGGGATCATCGTGTGGATGCTGCATGAACGCTTCCACACCATCCGTCTGCCGGACGCGCTGGCCTTCTTCGGCGGCACCCGCTTCGTGCCGATTATCACCACCGTCGTACTGGGCCTGGTCGGTCTGGCAATTCCGCTGGTGTGGCCGATTTTCGCCATGGGCATCAACGCGCTGGGTCACGTGATCAACAGCGCCGGCGACTTTGGCCCGATGATTTTTGGTACCGGCGAACGCCTGCTGCTGCCGTTCGGTCTGCACCATATTCTGGTGGCGCTGATTCGCTTTACCGAAGCGGGCGGCACCATGGACGTCTGCGGTCACAGCGTCAGCGGCGCGCTGACTATTTTCCAGGCGCAGCTGAGCTGCCCGACGACGCACGGCTTCTCCGAAAGCGCGACGCGCTTCCTGTCACAGGGCAAAATGCCGGCCTTCCTCGGCGGCATGCCGGGCGCCGCGCTGGCGATGTACCACTGTGCGCGTCCAGAGAACCGTCATAAAATTAAAGGGCTGCTGATTTCCGGCGTTATCGCCTGCGTGGTCGGCGGCACCACCGAACCGCTGGAATTCCTGTTCCTGTTCGTGGCGCCGGTGCTGTACGTCATTCACGCGCTGCTGACCGGTCTGGGCTTCACCATGATGGCGATTCTGGGCGTCACCATCGGCAACACCGACGGCAATATCATCGACTTCGTGGTGTTCGGTATCCTGCACGGTCTGTCTACCAAGTGGTATCTGGTACCGGTGGTTGCGGCGGTCTGGTTTGCCGTGTACTACGCGATTTTCCGCTTCGCTATCGTGCGCTTTAACATCAAAACCCCGGGTCGCGATATCGACACCGCGCCGGCCGCGGAGCAGGCCACAAGCGGTGTGACCGGTAAATCTGGCTACAACGTGCCGGCAATCCTGGCGGCACTGGGCGGCGCAGAGAACATCGTTTCACTCGACAACTGCATCACGCGCCTGCGTCTGTCGGTCAGCGATATGGATAAAGTGGATGTCGACACGCTGAAGGCTAACCGTGCCATTGGCGTCGTTAAACTCAATCAGCACAACCTGCAGGTGGTGATTGGCCCGCAGGTACAGTCGGTTAAGGATGAAATGTCGGTACTGATGAATACCGTACAGGCGTAAACCATTTTGCCCCCGTTCGTAACGGGGGCAAACTATCTCACCTCTTCTCTTCGTTAGGATCCTCACATGTTTGATTTCTCAACGGTGATTGACCGGCATGGTACCTGGTGCACGCAGTGGGATTATGTTGCCGACCGTTTCGGCGACGCCGATCTGCTGCCGTTTACCATTTCGGATATGGACTTCGCCACCGCACCCTGCATTCTTGATGCCCTGAGCACGCGTTTATCCCACGGCGTATTTGGCTACAGCCGCTGGAAGAACGACCAGTTTCTTCCCGCCATCGCCCACTGGTACGCCCATCGCTTCCACAGCGCCATCAACACCGAGAGCATCGTTTACGGGCCGTCGGTTATCTACATGGTTGCCGAGATGATCCGCCAATGGTCCAACCCCGGCGACGGTATCGTGGTTCACACTCCGGCCTATGACGCGTTCTTTAAAACGATTGAAGGCAACCAGCGTCAGGTCGTCGGCGTTGCGCTGGAGAAACAGGACGGTGAATGGTTCTGTGATATGACGAAGCTGGAGGCCGCGCTGGCTCAGCCGCATAACCGCGTGCTGTTACTGTGCAGCCCACAGAACCCGACCGGTAAAGTGTGGACGCGCGAAGAGCTACAGACCATGGCCGCCCTGTGTGCGAAGCATGATGTACGGGTGATTAGCGATGAGATCCATATGGACATGACCTGGGGCGAGCATCAGCACATTCCGTGGTGCGACGTGGCGCAAGGGCCGTGGGCGCTGTTCACTTCGGGCTCTAAAAGTTTCAATATTCCCGCCTTTACCGGCGCATATGGGTTGATTGATGACGAAGGCGCGCGCAACGATTACCTCAACGCGCTTAAAAGCCGCGACGGGCTCTCTTCCCCGTCGGTACCGGCGCTGGTCGCCCATATTGCCGCCTATCAGCAAGGCGAACCCTGGCTGGACGCGCTGCGCGACTATTTGCAGGGCAATATGCGCTATATTCAGCAAACCCTGAACGCCGCCTTCCCGGAGCTGCAATGGCAAATGCCTCAGGCCACCTATCTGGCGTGGATTGATTTACGTCCACTACAGATTGACGACCGCCAGCTGCAGGAGGTGCTGATCAAACAGCAGAAAGTAGCGATTATGCCCGGCTATACCTACGGCGAGGAAGGCAACGGATTTATCCGTCTGAACGCGGGCTGCCCGCGCGTGAAGCTGGAACAAGGCGTCGAGCGTCTGACCGCCGCCATACGGACCCTACGCTAGTTCTCACAGCGCAACGTCGCCCGGCGTTGCGCTGCGTTAATGCATTAGTTCTCAACTGTTAATATCAGATCCTGCCATTCACACTTCTTAGACATAGCACAATTACGCAATCTCAGATAATTCCTAATCACTATGCTCCGCCCCCCGTAGTTTCAAGTAAGAAATATTAATAAATTTTTTTAGAGAGTCTTAAAGTGATTAACCGTAAAGCCACTGCCTTAACGTTGACTGCGATTAGCATTTTATTTTCATCTGCCACATTGGCCGATACCACGGAAACGGCTAGCGCCGATATGCACGTCTCCCTGACCGTCGAAAAATCCTGCCAGATTAGCGTCGGTGATATGGATTTTGGTTCACGTGCCAGCGATAGCGGCCAGGCAACGGCAATTAGCCAGGCCAGCGTGGTCTGTACCCATGGCACGGAATACCAGCTCAGCAGCGCCGCTGACCATGACTACGAAATGATGGACGGAAACGGCGATAAAGTGGATTACACCATTTACGGCGATCCCACCGGTACCGACCTTTCTAAAACGCCGGTAGGCAGCACAGGCACCGGTAGCGTTCAGCTGATCCCGATTTACGGCCGCGTCACCGCCGATGCCCTTGCTCAGGCCCCGGCTGGCAGCTATTCCGACTCCGTCACCCTGACCGTCGCCTACTAACCACAACCGAAGGGTGAAACCGATGAAACAGCGACTGATTGGCGCGGCGATCGCTGCCGCTAGCGCTCTGTTGGCCCTGCCTTCAGCGGCGGCTACCCTACAGGTTTATCCGGTCAACATCGGTTTCTGCGCGGGGGAAACCGCGCAGGCCGTTTACGTTAAAAATACCGGCAGCGCGGCGATTGGCGCGCAGATCCGCGCTTATGCCTGGCATCAGCACAATAACCAGGAAGTGCTCAGCGAGACCGAAGATCTGCTGGTCAGCCCGCCGATGACCCACATTCCCGCTGGCCATCAGCAGTTGATTCGCGTGATGGTTCCCACGCCGCCTGCAGGCAGCGAGGAACAGGCCTACCGCCTGGTGGTCGATGAACTGCCCGGCGCCAGTAATATGGCCCCCAAAGATGGCGTGCGCTTTTTACTGCGTTACTCCATTCCGGTGTTCGTTAACTGCAACGCGCAGTCGCCTTCCGCGCAAAACCTGGTCTTTAGCCTCGACCGCTCGGCTCGTCCGGTGATGCTCAAGGTGCGCAATAACGGCGCGCAGCATATTAAGCTCGGCAATATCACCCTGCTCTCCGGCAGCCATCATCAGGCGATGAATCAAGGATTACTGGGGTACGTTTTACCCCACAGTGAAAAGGAATGGCCTTTACCCAACGGAATCAGCAGTGCGTCATCCTTGTCACTTAATTTGAATGATAATGAGCAAAAACAGACCTTCAGCCTTACGCCTTAAAACGCTACCCTTCTGGTTTCTGGTCTGTTTTCACGCACACGCCGCGACTGCTGAGACGCTCTATCTGACCGCCGTCATTAACGGCCAGCCCATTAAGGGTTTTGTGAAGGCCAAAAAAATTGATAATAAGCTAATGATTGCCGCCAGCGATGCCCGCAAGCTGGATATCAAAACCGCGTCGCTGCCCGAGGCGCAAGGCTACGTCGATTTCAGCCCCCAGGATGGACTGAACGTGACGTTCGATCCCCTGAACCAGAGCGTCAATATCGTCGCCAGCCAGCGCTGGCTTGGCCGCGACAGTCTGTTGACCAACGATAACGGTTCACACCTGATTCATTCTGCCCAACTATCGCCGCAGGTGCGCGGCCTGGCCCTGAACTACAACGTGTTTACCGGCCATGAAAACGGCGAACAGGATGCCGCGCTCTCCAGCGAATTTCGCACCTTTGGTCTTGGCCCGGGCTTTTTCTCAACGTCGATGAACACTCAGGACTCCAGCGGGCCGGACGACGCCAAAAACGGTACCCGGCGACTGATGAGCAGCTGGAACTATCAGAACGTCGACAAACTGTTTTCCGTGACGCTCGGCGACAGCTTTACCTCGACGCAAAGCTGGACCCACAGCGTTCGCTTTGGCGGGGTGAGTCTGGCCCACAACTACGCCACGCAGCCCAACTTCAGCACCTCGTCGCAGGATATTCTGACCGACAGCGTCACGCTGCCGTCAACCGTCGATCTGTACGTGCGCGGCATCAAGACCTCTTCGCAAAAGGTCGAACCCGGTCAGTTTACCCTCAATACGGCCCCCATTTTTACCGGCAACGAGGGGGCGCAGGTGGTGATTACCGATATCAACGGCCAGCAGCGGGTGGTTAATCTTGACCTGTACGGCGCCACGCAGCTGCTTTCGGCGGGGCTGACCACCTGGGGCGTTAGCGCGGGTTGGGTGAGAAAAGATTATACGGAACGCTCATTTCGCTACGACAGCCAGCTGGTTGGGGTCGGCGACTGGCGCTACGGGCTGAGTAATAGGGCCACGCTGGAAGCCCACACGGAACAAAGCGCTGCACTGCATAATCAGGGGATGGGCTGGGATTATCTGCTGGCACCTGAGCTGGGCATTATTCACGCCAACGTGGCGAGCGGTCAGTATCGCCAGGACGGTGGGCATCAATGGGGTGCGGGCTGGCAGTGGAACAACCGTCGGCTCAATCTGTCCTTCAACCACTCACAGGCGGACAGCGGCTTTCGCGATATTTCGTCGATTGCCGATAACAGCCTCATCATCCGTGAAGATTCCGCCTTTGCCAGCGTCACCTTCGATGCCCCCGGTACCCTCGGCGTGAGCTGGGTGCGGCAAAATGACGGCGATTCTTCGTCGCAGTATATCGGACTGTCGTGGTCGAAAAGCCTGCCTCATCAGGTAAATCTCTCCTCCAGCATTACCGAAGCGCTGGGCGATGAACGTAATACCACGGTGTACCTGAATTTCAGTATGCCGTTGCATAACCGCAAGGATTATCTGTCGTTGCAAAACAGCCACGATCGCGACGACAACGCCGCTCAGGTCGGCCTGTCGCGCTCGCTGGATTCGAACAAACCGGGCTGGGGCTGGAATCTGTCGGCGCAGAACGGTAAAAACAGCGATCTGCACGCCAGCCTGCAACAGCGTACCAACTGGAGCGACATGGCGCTCGGCATGAATCGGCAGACCCGTGATAACGCCCTGTACGGCTCACTTTCCGGCGCGCTAGGCCTGTTTTCCGGAGATCTCTACGCCACGCGCATGCTGGGCAGCGCCTTTGCTATCGTCGACACGGCGAATGTGCCGGACGTGCCGGTATATCTCGAACATCGCCCGGTAGGCCATACCGATAACCACGGCAAATTGTTCCTCAATAACCTCAACCCCTATCAGGAAAACCGGATTGATATTGATGCGCTCGGGCTGGCAGAGGATTATCGCGCACCCTACACCGAAGAGGTCGTGATCCCGCAAACCGGCCGCGGCGCGCTTGCCCGGTTCAGCATTTATCAAACGCGGGCGGTGCTGCTGACGGTGAAAACGGCCGCGGGTAAAAACGTGCCGTTTTCGGCCCAGGTCAGGGTTGAAACTCGCCGCGGCGAAGCGCCGACGCAGGGAACGCAGCGCACCATCAGCGGCTATGACGGCAAAATCTATCTTGAAGATCCTCCTGCAGGCGGCTGGCTCGACGTGCAGTGGGCATCATCGTCCTGCCGCGTAGCGCTGCCGCAGAAATTTACCTCAACGCATTCACTGGAGACGTTCGACGTACGATGTCAATAAATCGCCTTTTCGGCCTGGCGGCCCTATTATTCACGCTGATGTTAACCCTGAGCCCAGACGCCAGGGCGGCTAACTGCTGGAACGGCAGCCCGGCCGGGTTAAACTTTGGCACCGTTACGCCGGGGCAAAGCAGCGCCACCAGCACCAAACTGCCATTTACCTGCAATAACTACGACGGCCATAGCGAATTTGTCCGCGCCTGCCTGAAACTGATGGCCAACGACCCGATCCCCATGAGCCAGAACGCGCCGTCGACGATGCCGCTCTATTTTTCGCTATATTCCCTTTACGATGTGCATCATCCGCTGAGCCAGAACGGCGACGTCTACGCGCAGATTGATCTGGAACTGGCTGCGGGGCAAGGCAATGTCGAACACGATATCCCGCTGATTGGCAAAATCAACCCCGGGCAGACCAACGTCAGCGCCGGCGATTATTATGATTACGCCACCAGCGTGCAGATAAGCTATGCGTCGGCGACCTCCATGCAGTCGCTGCCTTCATGCAGCGGGCTTTCCGGCACCACCGTGACCGATCAAATTAGCGCCACCGCCACGGTTAAAAACGGCTGCGAGATCGTCAACGTCGACGATCTGGCCTTCGGCAATAAAAGCCCGGTTGAGGGCAGTCAGCTTCAGGCCGATGCGACGGCCAGCATCGCTATCCAGTGCCCTACCGGCACCCGCTACGCGTTAAGCATCGGCGATGGTTTACACCCGGACGGTAGCCAGCGTCGGCTCTGCAACAACGGAGAATGCCTTCGCTACGACCTTTATCAGAATGCCGCCCACACGGTGACCTGGGCACCGGGTAGCCCGCAAAAAGAGTACGCCAGCGACGGGCAGCCACAGCAGGTGGTGGTTTATGGCAAGGTGCCGGCGCAGCAATGGCCTTCGGCGGGGGTTTATACCGACACGGTGGTGGTGACGTTGACCTACTAAGCCGGTGATATCGCTGCTGATGTGCGGCGAAAAGTCTGCTTTCTCCTTTCGCCTTTCCGCGTAATATGGAACCCGCACTGAATTGAGAAAACGCCAGCCCATGAACTATTCGCCAACGCTGCAGACCCTGCTTCTGAACGACGCCCTGAGGATGGAGGCGCTTCTCGCCCTTCGTCATCTTCAACTGCCCGACGGCTGGATTGGCGCTGGATTTGTGCGCGACGCCGTTTGGGCATATCGGCATAAACACCTACGGTCTCCCGTGCCGGCGGACGTGGATGTGGTCTGGTTTGATGATAAGCAGCGCTCTGAAGCGCAGGATCGCGCGCTTGAGGCAGCCCTGAAGCGACTTAGCCCCGCCTTTAACTGGTCGGTAAAAAATCAGGCGCGAATGCACCAGCGCAACGGCGACGCCCCCTATCGCTCAACGGAGGATGCGCTACGTTTCTGGCCCGAAACCGCAACGGCGGTGGCCGTAAGGCTGACGGACAACCATCGTATTGAGACGATAGCGCCCTATGGGCTTGAGGATCTGTTTGAACTGCGGCTACGCCCGACGCCGCGCTTTGAGAGTGAAAAACGCGCGATCTTCTTGCAGCGGGTGGCGGAGAAGCGATGGCTGGAAAGGTATCCTTTGTTACACATTCCTGACAGCGACTAATCGACTTTGCCAGTAAACGGCGCAAATCGCGCCGCTACAAATCGCCATATCACGCTAAACAGCGTGGATTTGAATATCATATTCCCGGAAAGCGTCGGCATATTGTTTACTCACGCTCTCCTCGACCACCAGAATATCAATCTGGTGACTTTCGGCGACGATATAGCGCGCGACGGCAGGAATTTTGTTGGAGGTTAAGCCAACGATAATCTCGCTGCACTGCTGAATAACCGCTTTTTTAAATTCACAATCCGCGTAGTCAAACCCGGTCAGGCCCGACTCGGGCGCCATGGCGCAGCCGCCGATAAAGCCCTGTTCGAACAGGATGCCCTTTAGCTGTGCCAGCGCCGGAGCGCCCACGCAGCCGCCGGACGCGCGCTGCACGCCGCCGCCCAGCATAATCACTTCACACAGCGGTTTCTTAAGCAGCGCGGTGGCGATTTCCGGCGAGTTGGTGACGACCGTCAGCGCGACGGTTGTCGGCAGCGCTTCAGCCATCGCCAGATTGGTTGTCCCGGCGTCAATAAAGACGCAGCCGTTGGGTTTGACGAGTTGCGCACATTTTTGCGCGATTATGCTCTTTGTGTCCGCTTTGGTGGTTTTCCGCTCGACGTAATTTCCCGCCTCAGGCAGCGTCGCCACGGCTCCGCCATAGACCTTCTTACAGATGCCTTCTTTGCTAAGTCCATGTAAATCACGGCGAATAGTGTGTTCTGACACGCCTAACTGCGCGGCAAGCTCCACGCAAACCACCCTGCCTTTCTCCGCCAGAATCTGGCGAATCAGGGCTTGCCGTTGATCCGGAAAAGCTGCATAATCGAGCAAAACAACTCCTTAATTCATTATAACGAGCAACAAGAAGCATAATCGTGCATTCCTGATGCTGCTGTCAACGTCCTGTCACTGGCGATAAGGTTGTCACTATGCAATCAAACCTGGATATCAGTAACGATCGGTTTTTACGAGGACTACCGCAGAGCCTCAACCACACGGTTACGCTTCTGGAACGTCAAACCAGTTTGTGGTTTAGCAAACAGAAGATCGCCCAGGCTGAAGACCTGTTTATCCGCTATTACGACGAATCGCGCAAAGGTGAGCTGAAAACCGTGTATGCCGCGTTGTTAGCGCAGGCCGCCGCGGAAAAGATAGCGATTCAATCCGCAATCACTGCGTGTTTAACCGCTGTCGTTGCCGCCGTGGTCTACCTCCCCAAACGCGCCATTCGCCTGACGCTGGGCATGTTGATTTACTGGCTGACGCAATACCACGGCGGGCAGCATCACGGCCTGCCGTCGTCCCGTGATGCCAGAGATTTAATCGCCGGAATTATAAACGACGAAGTGATTAAGCTGGGTTAATTCAGCCCGATTACCGTATCTCAACAAGCTAAAATGGAAGTCATGATGAACACTCATACTATTGGCGACATTATTCTCGACGAAGCGACAATTGCCGCAGGTGTACGCGACGTCGCGGCACGGCTCAACCAGGATTATACCGATGCTGTAGTCATTACCGTGGTGCCCGGCGGGATCCTCTATACGGCGGATCTGACCCGGCAGCTCAGTTTCGACATAAATATGGATTATATCTCCTGCCCGCATACTCCCGGCGAACGCCACAATAGTTCGACGATTGTCTATCGCCAGAACATTGAGATTGCGAACCGGCACGTCATTCTCATTGATGATGCCATTGAATCCGGAGGGACCATGAAGCGCCTCGTCGAGTTACTCCAGGATAATTTCCAGCCGGCCTCCGTCGCCGTGGCCGTCCTGTTTGTCAAACCGGGGCGCGTCAACATTCCGGCAAAATTATACTATGCCTATGAAATGGAAAATGACGATCTGCTGGTGGGCTATGGGATGCCATGGGAAGATAAATACCGCAACCGGCCGAATGTGGCGAAACTGATCACCAGATAAAAGCATCCGGGCATTGGCGTTCGATTCATCAGGCTGAACGATAAACTGCGGCAAATGCCCGCATCATTCCGCTAATGCCCTGTTACATTAGCTTTTTTCGATACTTTCAATCGGTTATAGCCCTATGGTATAATGATTTGCACTTTAACTAAAATAAGAGTGCTGCCATGATCGATACCAACCTGCCTTTAACTGACGTTCACCGCCACCTTGACGGTAATATTCGCGCCCAAACCATCCTCGATCTCGGCCGCCAGTTTAATCTGTCGCTGCCTGCCTCTACGCTGGAAACGCTGCTGCCGCACGTCCAGGTCACTAGCAATGAACCCGATCTGGTCAGCTTCCTCAGCAAACTTGATTGGGGGGTTAAAGTGCTGGCGTCCCTGGAGGCCTGTCGTCGCGTTGCTTATGAGAACGTCGAAGATGCTGCGCGCAACGGCCTGCACTATGTTGAGCTGCGTTTTTCTCCGCGTTATATGGCCATGAACCACCAGTTGCCGGTTGACGGCGTGGTCGAAGCGGTGATTGCCGGGGTAAAAGAAGGGTGTAAGGCATTTAACGTTGAGGCGCGGCTGATTGGCATCATGAGCCGTACCTTTGGCGAAGCGGCCTGCGAAGAGGAGCTGAACGCCCTGCTCGCGCATCGTGATGGCATCACCGCGCTCGATCTGGCCGGCGATGAGCTCGGCTTCCCCGGCTCTCTGTTCCTCGAACACTTCAAACGCGCACGTGATGCCGGCTGGCACATTACCGTCCATGCCGGCGAAGCGGCGGGCCCGGAAAGTATCTGGCAGGCCATTCGCGAGCTTGGGGCCGAACGTATTGGTCACGGCGTGAAAGCCGTTGAGGACCGCGCGTTAATGGACTTCCTGGCTGACAAACGCATTGGCATTGAATCCTGCCTGACCTCCAATATTCAGACCAGTACCGTCGCCTCGCTGGCGCAGCACCCACTGAAAACGTTCCTCGAGCACGGCGTGCTGGCAAGTCTGAACACGGACGACCCGGCGGTACAGGGCATCGATATTCAGCATGAATACCGCGTTGCCGCACCGGCCGCGGGCTTAACCCCGGCGCAGATTCGCCAGGCGCAGATTAACGGCCTGGAGATGGCGTTCCTCTCGGCGGCGGAAAAGCAGGCGCTGATCGGCCGCGTACAGCGCGGTTAATCATCTTCCCGGCGGCATTCGCTGCCGGGATTTTCCAGCCGCTTTACACCAGCGTCAGCGCGGCGCGATGTTTCGCAGATTCGATGCCGAGCTCAATCAGCTCCATAATCTGAATCGCCTGGCCTGCCGGCACCGGGTTGTCGCCCATACCGTTCAGCGCATCTCGAATCGCGGCATAGTACGCGGGATAATTACCCGGCAGCGTCAACCAGGTTTCCTCCACCCGTTCTTCATCCTCCACCGTGGTCAGAACACCGTCACGCATATCATAGCCCCAGTCGGTCTGCGGCAGGCGTTCGCCGTTTTTCAGGCGATCTTCCTGTGGGTCGAGGCCAAATTTCACATAGCTGCCCTGCGTACCGTGGACGATATAGCGCGCCGTTTCCGCCGCGGCAAGCAGCGTGCCGTGAAGCACCACCCGGCGCTGCGGATAGGTCAACACCGCATGGAAGTAATCTGTAGCCTGTGCACCCGGGCGCAGCTGGCCAAGATCGACATACAGGCTTTGCGGCAGGCCGAACAGGTTGACGGCCTGATCCAGTAAATGAGGTCCTAAATCGTACCAGATTCCGCTCCCCGGCCCGGCCAGCTCGCGCCATCGGGCGCGCACCTGCGGGCGATAGCGGTCAAAATGAGATTCAAAATAGGTAACGTCGCCCAATTTACCTTCATTGATCAATGCATTAACGGTGAGGAAATCGCTGTCCCAGCGACGGTTATGGAACACAGACAACAGCTTCCCCTGCTGCTTAGCCAGGCTCTCCAGCTCGCGAGCCTGTGACAGCGTCACGGTAAACGGTTTATCGACCACCACGTTCTTTCCGGCTTCCAGCGCGGCTTTAGCCAACGGGAAATGGGTATCGTTCGGCGTCGGAATAACGATCAGGTCAATGCCGGGATCGTTAAACAGCGCCTGAGGGTCTGATACCACGCTCACCGCCGGCCAGTCGGCGCGCACTTTTGCGGCGTCGCTGCTGGAGACCGCCGCCAGCGTCATCCCCGGCGTGCCGCTGATGAGCGGCGCGTGAAACGTTTTACTGGCATAGCCGTAGCCCACTAACCCTACGCGGATTTGGTCACTCATATTGCAGCCTCACTTCTGAATTTAGGGGTAACTGATTTTGTAATCGATTTCTTATTTCACCTCAACTCATGTTTTCGTACAACAGTTTAATAACATTATGGCCCAATTGATTAATAAACAACCATGTGTGGGATCGATTCCGCAGAAAACTTGCGTTGTGGCACGGGCGCGCTAAGATCTTGCCCTGGCGTTGTTTTATCAATGGATTGTTAGATAAATCTCATGAATTCCGTATTGTCTCGTATTGTTGAATTGATTGGTTGGGTTATTCTGGGTTTTTCCGTTCTTCTGCTGTTTGTCGCACACCACATCGACGACTATAAGTCGCCGGAACCCACGGCCACCGCATCACTGCAAAAAAAGTAACTTCGACACGTTAAAAAGTGATTCGGATCGCATCCGTGTAACCGGTTTCTGAAACCGATTGCATGTCACATCACCTCTCTTTACACTCCCCTTATCACACAGATAAGGAGTGTTACATGTCTGCTTTTCCGCAAAATTTTCTCTGGGGTGCAGCAACGGCTGCCTACCAGGTGGAAGGGGCTTATAACGAAGACGGCAAAGGCCCGTCGATTTGGGATATTTTCTCTCATCAGCCTGGGACCACCTACCAGGGTACCAACGGTGACGTCGCCGTCGATCACTACCATCGCGTCAATGAAGACGTGCAGCTGATGGCCGAAATGGGGTTGCAGAGCTATCGCTTTTCCATCTCCTGGCCTCGCCTGCTGCCCGAAGGCCGTGGTGAAATCAACGAAGCCGGCGTGAAGTTTTATAGCGATCTCATCGACGCCCTGCTGGCGCACAATATTGAGCCAATGATTACCCTCTATCACTGGGATCTGCCGCAGGCGCTTCAGGATGAAGGCGGCTGGGAAGCGCGTTCCACGTCGGAGGCGTTTGAAGAGTATGCGCGCCTGTGCTATTCGCGCTTTGGTTCACGGGTAAAAAAATGGGCCACCTTTAACGAAACCATCGTATTTATTGGCCACGGCTATATCACCGGCAGCCATCCGCCGTCGGTTCGTAACCCGGCGCGCGCCATTCAGGCCTGTCACCACGTGTTCATCGCCCACGCGCTGGCGGTGAAAGCGTTCCGCGGAATGCAGATCAACGGTGAAATCGGATTTGTGAACGTCCTTCAGCCGCACTCGCCGCTGACCAATAGCTCGGAAGATATCGCTGCGACCAAACTAGCCGATGCTATTCATACCCACTGGCTTTACGATCCAGTACTTAGGGGCCGCTATCCGGATGAGCTGCTGGCGCAATCGCAGGCGCTGTGGGGCGTGCCGCGTTTCGCACCGGGCGACGACGAGCTGCTGCGCAATAACCGTTGCGACTTTATCGGCCTTAACTACTACCGTCGTGAAACCGTTTCCGCCCAGCCGCCGAAGGAAAAAGTCAGCGGCGAACAAGGCGTTGAGGGGCTGTTCTACTTCGTGCGTAACCCGGAAAGCGTGTATACCGAATGGGGCTGGGAAATCTGGCCGCAGGGGCTTACCGACGGCATCATGATGATCAAAGAGCGCTACGGCGATATCCCTATCTATATTACCGAAAACGGTCTGGGCGCCGTTGACCCGATTATTGATGGTGAGGTGGTTGACGATCCGCGAATCGACTTCCTGCGCGTGCATATTGATGCCCTGGAAAAAGCGATTGAGCTTGGCGCCGATGTACGCGGCTATTATCCGTGGTCGTTTATCGATTTACTGAGCTGGCTCAACGGTTATAAAAAGCAGTACGGTTTTGTTTACGTCGACCATAAAAACAATCTGGCGCGTAAACGTAAAAAGAGTTTCTTCTGGTACAAAGAGGTGATCGCCAGCCGCGGCGAAAAACGGTAATCCCTTCCCCTTCAGGGCGTCTGGCGGCGCCCTGACTGCTTAAAAACGCACTAATTTTGGGGCGAAATCAATAAGCACATTTTCTGTCATTGTAATTCATTTCTATTAGCCAAATAATCCATAATATCCCATCGAGGTTGAGCCGGACGCGCTGAACTCTCTATTAAAACGGATGTCGATAAACACATTGGCTATAAATGCCGCATTAACCGTATCGTGTTCTGCCCTTTACCCGGTGGAGCCCGGTGTATGGTGAGCTTTAACATTATAATGGATGCCCTCAAATGACCGTTCTGGATTATTTATTAAAGTTCCGCAAAGTCAGTTCACTGGACAATCTTGAAAAACTGTACGACCACCTCAACTATTCCCTGACCAACACCGAAGAGCTGATCAACATGTACCGCGCCGCCGACCACCGTCGCGCTGAGCTGGTTTCTGGCGGTCGCCTGTACGATGTCGGCCAGGTGCCGAAGAACGTTTGGCGATTCGTGCAATAATAGTTTTTTCCTCAGCGCCAGTTGCTTATACTCCTCGACCTGTATTTTCCCCATGACTGGCGCTGATTTTCAGGAGACATAATGTCAGATAATTCTGCAGAACGTATTGGCGGATGGCTGCTTGCCCCATTAGCATGGCTGCTCGTGCAGCTTTTAAGCATCACCATCACGCTGGGAAAGTTTGGCTACGTCCTGCTCAATCCGCATACGCTGGCGCTGGTCAAAGAGATGGACGGCAGTAACAGTCTGTTTCTCGGGCTGTCATTCCTGTCGTTTATCGCCATGTGGTATTACACCCTGTGGTTGACCATTGCCTTCTTTAAGCGCCGTCGTAACGTACCTAAGCACTACATTATCTGGCTGATGATTGGCGTGCTGCTGGCCGTTAAAGCGTTTGCGTTCTCGCCAATTTCCGACGACCTGGCCGTCCGCCAGCTGCTGCTTCCTCTGTTGGCCGCCGCGTTGATTGTGCCGTACCTCAAGCGTTCGCAGCGGGTTAAACGCACCTTTGCTCACGCGTAATAACCCCACTGTTAACCTGTTGTCGCGCGAGGCGCTTTGTCAGATAATAGGTGGCTTTTTTTGTTACAGGTCGAATGATGACTGATTATTTATTGCTCTTTATCGGTACCGTACTGGTAAATAACTTCGTCCTGGTGAAGTTCCTTGGGCTGTGCCCGTTTATGGGCGTTTCCAAAAAACTGGAAACCGCTATCGGAATGGGGCTCGCGACGACCTTCGTCATGACGCTGGCGTCTATCTGCGCCTGGCTTATCGATACCTGGATCCTTATCCCGCTGGATTTAGTCTACCTGCGGACGCTGGCCTTTATTCTGGTCATCGCGGTGGTCGTGCAGTTCACTGAGATGGTTGTGCGCAAAACCAGCCCGGCGCTGTACCGCCTGCTGGGCATTTTTCTGCCGCTGATCACCACCAACTGCGCCGTGCTGGGCGTGGCGCTGCTGAATATCAACCTCGGCCACAACTTCCTGCAGTCGGCGCTGTACGGTTTCTCCGCCGCCGTGGGCTTCTCGCTGGTGATGGTGCTTTTCGCGTCCATTCGCGAGCGGCTGGTGGTTTCCGACGTTCCCGCCCCTTTCCGCGGCAACGCCATTGCGTTAATCACCGCGGGTTTAATGTCGTTGGCCTTTATGGGCTTTAGTGGGTTGGTGAAGTTGTAATGATGACCTTCTGGATTGCTGTCGCTGCAATCAGCCTGTTAGGGCTGATTTTTGGCGTCGTTCTCGGGTACGCCTCGCGCCGTTTTGCCGTTGAGGACGACCCGGTAGTTGAAAAAATAGATGAGCTGCTGCCGCAAAGCCAGTGCGGCCAATGCGGCTATCCCGGCTGTCGCCCCTATGCTGAGGCGGTGAGCAACGGGGAAAAGATTAACTGCTGCGCTCCCGGCGGCGAAGCCGTCATGCTAAAAATTGCCGAGCTGCTGAACGTTGATCCGCAGCCTATCGGCGGCGATGCGGCCCCCGAGCCAGCCCGTATGCTGGCCGTTATTGATGAAAACAACTGTATCGGCTGCACCAAGTGCATCCAGGCCTGTCCGGTGGACGCCATTATTGGCGCCACGCGCGCCATGCACACGGTAGTCAGCGATCTGTGTACCGGCTGTAATTTGTGCGTCGCACCGTGCCCGACTCAGTGCATTGAGTTACGCCCGGTAGAAACGACCACCGCAAGCTGGAAATGGGACCTGCAAACGATCCCGGTACGAAATATTCCTGTGGAACACCATGCTTAAGCTATTCTCCGCCTTCAGAAAAGACAAAATCTGGGATTTCAACGGGGGTATTCACCCGCCTGAAATGAAAACGCAGTCCAACGGGACGCCTCTGCGCCAGATCCCGCTGGCTCAGCGTTTTGTCATTCCTCTGAAGCAGCACATTGGCGCCGAAGGTGAACTGTGCGTTCAACCCGGCGATCGCGTCCTGCGTGGGCAGCCGCTCACCCGCGGCTGGGGCCGAATGCTGCCCGTTCACGCGCCCACTTCCGGCACGGTTGTCGCCATTGAGCCCCACGCCACCGCGCACCCTTCTGCGCTACCGGAAATGAGCGTCATCATTGAGGCCGACGGTGAAGACCGCTGGATGGCCCGCGACGGCTGGCACGACTACAAAAACCGGAGCCGCGAAGCGCTGATTGAGCGAATCCACCAGTTTGGCGTCGCCGGTTTAGGCGGCGCGGGCTTCCCGACGGGGAGCAAACTGCGCGGCGGCGGCGATAAAATTGATACGCTGATCATCAACGCCGCCGAATGTGAGCCGTACATTACCGCCGACGATCGTCTGATGCAGGACTGCGCGGCGCAAATTGTCGAAGGTATCCAGATTCTGGCGCATATTCTGCAGCCCGAGCAGGTACTGATCGGCATCGAAGATAACAAACCGCAGGCCATCTCAATGATGCGTGCGGTGCTGGCGGGCTGCCACGGCATCAGCCTGCGGGTCATTCCGACCAAATATCCCTCCGGCGGCGCGAAACAGCTGACGCAGATTCTGACCGGCAAACAGGTGCCGCACGGCGGACGCTCTTCGGACATCGGCATACTGATGCAAAACGTCGGCACCGCCTACGCCGTGAAGCGCGCGGTGGTTGACGGTGAGCCGCTGACCGAGCGCGTGGTGACCCTCACCGGCGAATCCGTCTCCCTGCCGGGCAACGTCTGGGCGCGCCTCGGCACGCCGGTAAAACATCTGCTGAGCCACGCAGGTTTCTGCCCGACCAGTGACCAGATGGTGATTATGGGCGGCCCGCTGATGGGCTTTACCCTGCCATGGCTTGACGTCCCGGTAGTGAAAATCACCAACTGCCTGCTGGCGCCGTCAGCCGCAGAAATGGGCGAGCCGGAAGAGGAAAAAGGCTGCATTCGCTGCAGCGCCTGCGCCGACGCCTGTCCGGCCGACCTGCTGCCGCAGCAGCTTTACTGGTTTAGCAAAGGCCAGCAGCACGATAAAGCCACCGCGCATAACCTGTCGGACTGTATTGAATGCGGCGCATGCGCCTGGGTGTGCCCGAGCAGTATTCCGCTGGTGCAGTATTTCCGCCAGGAAAAAGCAGAAATCAGCGCCATCCGCCAGGAAGAACAGCGCGCGGCTGAAGCCAAAGCGCGTTTTGAAGCGCGTCAGCAGCGTCTTGAACGTGAGAAAGCGGCCCGCGAAGAACGTCATAAAAAAGCCGCCGTACAGCCTGCCGCCAAAGACCAGGACGCCATTCACGCCGCGCTGGCGCGGGTGCGCGAAAAGCAGCAGCAGGCAACGCAGCCGATTGTTATTCAGGCTGGCGCACGGCCGGATAACAGCGCCGTTGCCGCCGCACGCGAAGCGCGTAAAGCGCAGGCTCGCGCCGCTCAGGCTGAGAAACGTCAGGGCGCAAGTGAAGTCGCCGATCCGCGCAAAGCGGCGGTTGAGGCCGCTATCGCCCGCGCCAAAGCGCGCAAAGCCGCCCAGCCGGTTGATGCTGAGTCGGTGGTTAGCGAGAGTGAAGCCGTTGACCCGCGTAAAGCGGCGGTCGAGGCTGCTATTGCCCGCGCCAAAGCGCGCAAAGCCGCCCAGCCGGTAGATGCAGCACCAGCGGCTAGCGAGAGTGAAGCCGTTGACCCGCGTAAAGCGGCGGTCGAGGCCGCTATCGCCCGCGCTAAAGCACGCAAAGCCGCCCAGCCCGTTGATGCTATACCGGCTGCTAGCGAGAGTGAAGCCGTTGACCCGCGTAAAGCCGCGGTCGAGGCCGCTATTGCCCGCGCCAAAGCGCGCAAAGCCGCGCAGTCAGTTGACGCGACGCCGGTTGCTAACGACAGCGAAGCCGTTGACCCGCGTAAAGCGGCGGTCGAGGCTGCTATCGCCCGCGCCAAAGCGCGAAAAGCCGCACAAAATGATATCAGCGAGCCTGCCGCCAACGACGATCCACGCAAGGCCGCGGTAGCGGCTGCTATTGCCCGTGTTCAAGCCAGGAAAGCCGCTCAGGCCGTTAACGAGGATTAAATGGTTTTCAAGATCGCAAGTTCCCCCTACACCCACAACCATCGCCAGACATCGCGGATCATGATGCTGGTGATCGTCGCCGCCCTGCCCGGCATTCTGGTGCAGAGCTGGTTTTTCGGCTGGGGAACCTTTATTCAGCTGATCCTGGCAATTGCCAGCGCCTGGCTCGCCGAGGCGCTGGTGCTGCGTCTGCGCAAGCAGAACATTTCCCGTACGCTGGCCGATAACTCCGCGCTGCTGACCGGCCTGCTGCTGGCCATCAGTATTCCCCCCTTCGCCCCGTGGTGGATGGTGGTGTTGGGCACCGTCTTTGCCGTCATCATCGCCAAGCAGCTGTATGGCGGCCTGGGGCAGAATCCGTTTAACCCGGCGATGATTGGCTACGTGGTGCTGCTGATCTCCTTCCCGGTGCAGATGACGTCCTGGCTGCCGCCGCACGGGGTTGCCGCCGCGACGCCGGGCTTGATGGACGCGGTGCAGATGATCTTCACCGGCCAAACCGCTACAGGTCAGGATATGAATGCGCTGAAGCTGGGGATTGATGGCATCAGCCAGGCGACGCCGCTGGATACCTTCAAAACCGCGCGTCATGCCGGTCATTCTGTGGACAGTATTCTGAGTTCCGCTATCTATCACGGCGCGCTAGCCGGGGTGGGCTGGCAGTGGGTGAACATCGCCTATCTCGCTGGCGGCCTGTTCCTGCTGTGGCAAAAAGCCATTCGCTGGCATATCCCGGTCAGCTTCCTGCTCAGCCTGGCGGTCTGTTCAACGATCGGCTGGCTGCTGCACCCGGATAACGTCGTCTCACCGCAGATGCATCTGCTGTCTGGCGCGACGATGCTGGGGGCCTTCTTTATTCTGACCGACCCGGTGACCGCCTCGACCACCAACCGTGGGCGTCTGATCTTTGGCGCGCTAGCGGGCCTGCTGGTATGGCTGATTCGCAGCTTCGGCGGCTACCCGGACGGCGTGGCCTTTGCTGTGCTGCTGGCTAACATCACCGTACCGCTGATCGACTACTACACGCGCCCGCGCGTTTACGGACACCGCTGAGGATAACGATGTTAAAAACCATGCGTAAACACGGTGTCACGCTGGCGCTGTTCGCCGCAGGCTCTACGGGGCTGACGGCGGCTATCAACCAGTTAACCAAACACACCATTGATGAGCAGGCGGCAAAGCAGCAAAACGCGCTGTTTCAGCAGGTGATCCCCGCCGACAGCTATAATAATTCCCTGCTGGAAAGCTGCTTTATCGTCGACGCCCCCGAATTAGGTAAAGGCACACACCGCATCTACATCGCCCGCAAGGACGATAAACCGGTGGCCGCCGTGCTGGAAGCCACCGCGCCAGACGGTTATTCCGGAGCAATTCAACTGCTGGTCGGCGCCGACTTCAGCGGCACCGTGCTAGGCACCCGCGTCACCGAGCATCATGAAACGCCGGGTCTGGGAGATAAAATTGAACGCCGCCTCTCGGACTGGATCACCTTCTTTAGCGGAAAGAAAATCGCCGGCCCTGACGACAGTCAATGGGCAGTGAAAAAAGACGGCGGGCAGTTTGACCAGTTTACCGGCGCAACGATTACCCCGCGCGCGGTGGTCAACGCGGTAAAGCGCGCCGGGCTGTATGCTGAAACGCTGCCGAATCAACTGTCACAACTGCAAGCCTGTGGAGAGTAAACATGAGCGAGGTTAAAGAGGTCATTGTCCAGGGGCTATGGAAAAATAACTCCGCGCTGGTTCAGCTGCTGGGCCTGTGTCCACTTCTGGCGGTCACCTCTACCGCTACCAACGCCCTGGGGCTGGGGCTGGCGACAACGCTGGTGCTAACGTTGACCAACCTGGCCGTCTCCTGCCTGCGTCGCTGGACGCCGGCGGAAATTCGTATCCCTATTTACGTGATGATCATTGCCTCGGTGGTGAGCGCCGTGCAAATGCTGATTAACGCCTACGCGTTCGGTCTGTATCAGTCCCTCGGGATCTTTATTCCGCTGATCGTTACCAACTGTATCGTGGTGGGCCGCGCGGAGGCTTTTGCCGCCAAAAAAGGCCCGGCGCTGTCCGCGCTTGATGGTTTTGCCATTGGCATGGGCGCCACCTGTACCATGTTCGTGCTGGGTTCCCTCCGCGAACTGCTGGGCAACGGGACGCTTTTTGACGGTGCTGACGGCCTGCTGGGCAGTTGGGCGAAAGTGCTACGTATTGAAGTGTTCCATACCGATACCCCCTTCCTGCTGGCGATGCTGCCGCCGGGCGCATTCATCGGCCTGGGCATGTTATTAGCCATCAAATACCTGATTGACGAACGGACCCGACAACGTCGCGCACAGGCGGCTGCCGCTGACAGCGTGGGCGTTGATACGGCAGAGAAAGCCTGATGAATAAAGAGAAACGGCTGGAAATTTTGCGTCGCCTGCGGGACAACAACCCGCATCCGACCACGGAACTGAATTTTACCTCTCCCTTCGAGCTGCTGATTGCGGTATTGCTGTCAGCGCAGGCCACCGACGTCAGCGTCAACAAAGCCACGGCCAGGCTCTACCCGGTCGCCAACACGCCGCAGGCGATGCTGGATCTGGGCGTAGACGGCGTGAAGGAGTACATCAAAACCATCGGCCTGTTCAATAGTAAGGCGGAAAACGTCATTAAGACCTGCCGCATGCTGCTGGAACTGCACGGCGGCGAAGTACCGGAAGACCGTGCGGCGCTGGAGGCTCTGCCCGGCGTCGGGCGCAAGACCGCCAACGTGGTGCTCAACACCGCTTTTGGCTGGCCGACGATTGCCGTCGACACGCATATTTTCCGCGTCTGTAACCGCACAAACTTTGCACCGGGCAAAAACGTTGAGCAGGTAGAGGAAAAGCTGCTGAAGGTGGTTCCCGCTGAGTTCAAAGTCGACTGCCACCATTGGCTGATTCTGCACGGCCGCTACACCTGTATCGCGCGCAAGCCGCGCTGTGGTTCCTGCATCATCGAAGATCTCTGTGAATACAAAGAGAAAGTCGAGCTTTAGTTCATTTTTTACCGCATGGCAAGTCGATGCCATGCGGCCTCCCACTCACTCGATCCGCGTTTAATTCCATATAATTATTCAGTAATTGGCATTTTTATCGCTTATATAACGCTTTGACAGGTTAACTACGTCATCATTAGCGAAAATTTCTATACAAACGCTGACAAGAACATCCGAGCAACATAATGTTGCATTTATGTTTCTTTACGCAGCGAACACATCTATCATCACAATGTGTCACTTTAATGGCGCAAGATGATCATCCAGCATTTTTTCAGAATCCAGCCTATATCACTATATATAAGCGTCATCAGCAGAAGATATGGTTACAATCCGCGTTTCGCCCCATTCCAGTAGAAGAAAAAACCGTCTATTTTTAAACAATGAAATTTAACGCTAAATAACATTTGAAAAGCTGGTCGATTGTACCAGCCTTTTTAATTGTAACAGAGTATTGCAAAAGCCTTGTCTGAAGACGCAGGATAGTGAACATTACTTCCCGTTTCCCTCCAGAATAACTATAAGGCGGGTGCCAAAAAGAGCATCTCCGCCCAGTACACCCCCCATGAAATGGGATGTAAATAAGAGGTATATGTGTCTACTGCAAACAATAAACCAACGGAAAGCGTAAGTTTAAACGCCTTCAAACAGCCTAAAGCGTTCTATCTCATCTTCTCTATCGAGTTGTGGGAGCGTTTTGGTTTCTACGGCCTGCAAGGCATCATGGCCGTTTACCTGGTTAAACAGCTGGGTATGTCCGAAGCGGACTCCATTACTCTGTTCTCCTCCTTTAGTGCGCTGGTTTACGGTCTGGTTGCCATCGGCGGCTGGCTCGGCGATAAAGTGCTGGGGACAAAACGCGTTATCATGCTGGGGGCCGTGGTTCTCGCCATTGGTTATGCCCTGGTCGCATGGTCTGGCCACGACGCCGGCATCGTGTATATGGGTATGGCGGCTATCGCCGTAGGTAACGGCCTGTTCAAAGCCAACCCGTCTTCCCTGCTTTCTACCTGCTATGCCAAAGACGACCCGCGTCTGGACGGTGCATTCACCATGTACTACATGTCCGTCAACATCGGTTCGTTCTTCTCTATGCTGGCAACTCCGTGGCTGGCCGCTAAATACGGCTGGAGCACCGCGTTCGCACTGAGCGTCGTGGGTATGCTGATCACCGTGGTGAACTTCGCATTCTGCCAGCGCTGGGTTAAACAGTACGGTTCCAAGCCTGACTTCGAGCCGACTAACTACCGCAACCTGCTGCTGACCATCGTTGGCGTGGTTATCCTGATTGCTGTCGCCACCTGGCTGCTGCACAACCAGGGCGTCGCGCGTATGGTTCTGGGCGTTATCGCTCTGGGTATCGTCATCATCTTCGGTAAAGAAACCTTCGCAATGACCGGTGCGCCGCGTCGTAAAATGATTGTTGCCTTTATCCTGATGCTGGAAGCGATCATCTTCTTCGTGCTGTACAGCCAGATGCCGACGTCTCTGAACTTCTTCGCGATTCGTAACGTTGAGCACTCTATTCTGGGCATCGCGTTCGAGCCGGAGCAGTATCAGGCGCTGAACCCGTTCTGGATCATCATTGGTAGCCCGATTCTGGCCGCTATCTACAACAAAATGGGCGATACCCTGCCGATGCCGACCAAGTTTGCTATTGGTATGGTGCTGTGCTCCGGTGCGTTCCTGATTCTGCCGCTGGGCGCGAAATTCGCTACCGACGCGGGTATCGTTTCCGTTAACTGGCTGATCATCAGCTACGGTCTGCAGAGCATCGGTGAGCTGATGATCTCTGGTCTGGGTCTGGCGATGGTTGCACAGCTGGTGCCACAGCGCCTGATGGGCTTCATCATGGGTAGCTGGTTCCTGACCACCGCTGGCGCAAACATCATCGGCGGCTACGTTGCCGGCATGATGGCGGTACCGGAAAACGTGACCGATCCGGTGATGTCTCTGGAAGTGTATGGCCGCGTATTCCTGCAGATTGGCGTCGCCACTGCCGTGATCGCCGTGCTGATGCTGCTGACCGCACCAAAACTGAACCGCATGACTCAGGACGACTCAAAGCCTGCTGCAAACGGTAAAGTCGCTTCCGCATAATGTCATCGGGAAACAAATAATTTTGGGCCGCTAACGCATGTTAGCGGCTTTTTTTTTTATCTGCGCAGGCACTAACATACCTTCATATCTATTGGCCGCCCTTCTGCCAGTAGGTTACAAAAATAATCATAGTCTGAAGGAGTTACCCATGAAATTGTTCTACAAACCCGGCGCCTGTTCTCTTGCATCGCACATCACGCTGCGGGAAAGCGGAAAGGATTTCACGCTGATCGGCGTCGACCTCATGCACAAACGTATGGAAAACGGTGACGATTTCCTGAAGGTCAACCCGAAAGGCCAGGTCCCCGCGCTGCTGCTGGACGACAATACCCTGCTGACCGAAGGCGTGGCGATTATGCAGTACCTCGCCGATGGCGTCGCCGATCGCCAGCTGCTGGCACCGGTAGGCAGCATCAATCGTTATAAAACGCTGGAGTGGATGAACTTCATCGCCACCGAGCTGCACAAAGGCTTTACGCCGCTGTTCCGCCCGGATACCCCGGAAGAGTACAAGCCGACGGTGCGCGCGCTGTTGGATAAAAAACTGGCCTATATTGACGAGTCGCTGGCTGACGGTCAGTGGATCAGCGGTTCTCGCTTTACGATTGCCGATGCTTACCTGTTTACCGTGCTGCGCTGGGCGTTTGCGGTGAAGCTGGATATGGCGGGATACAAAAATATTGCGGCCTATATGGAGCGCGTCGCGGCGCGTCCTGCGGTGGCGGCAGCCATGACGGCTGAAGGTCTGAAGTAATATTAGTGCGCTGGCTCCCCGGAGTCGGCGCTTCGCACCTCGTCCGGGCTACCACTAACTTATAGCCCGGACGAGCAACGCGACGCCGGGAACTGCGCCGAACGAAAAGTTTACAGCTGAGTCGCGCTAAAACAATGTACGGGCTTCGCAATACGATCCTGCGCCGCCACTACCTGTAACTCATACTCACCCATCTCTTTCGTCGTCACCATAATCTCGTACACCGCCGCCGTCACATGCTCCAGCGCATCGCGCAGCGTCGCCCCCTGTAAGAGCTTAACCAGCAGCAGGCCGCTGGTCACGTCGCCGACGCCTACCGGATGCCGCGCGCCGAAATCAATCAGCGGACGGCTGATATGCCACGCTTCATCGGCGGTCACCAGCAGCATCTCAAAGCGGTCTGTACTGTATCCTGCGCGTGCCAGGTGTTTCACCAGCACGATTTCCGGCCCTTGGGCGATAAGCTCGCGAGCCGCTAGCACCGCGCCGTTTACGTCCGTCACCTCATGACCCGATAGAATTTCCAGCTCAATCAGGTTGGGCGCGATAATATCGCTCGCCGGCAGCGCATAACGCGTATGGAACTCCGCCACGCCCGGCGCGACGATGCAGCCCTTTTCCGGATGCCCCATCACCGGATCGCAAAAGTATTTCGCCTGCGGATTCGCCGCTTTAACCTGGCGTACGATACCGAGAATATGCTCGCCCTGTTCCGCAGAGCCTAAATAGCCGCTCAGTACCGCGTCACAGCGCTTAAGCTGGTCGATAGCCGCAATGCCCTGCACAATCTCCGTCAGATGCGCAGGCGGCATCACGCAGCCCGTCCACTGACCGTACTGGGTATGGTTGGAAAACTGCACGGTATTCAGCGGCCAGACGTTAGCACCGAGGCGGCGCATCGGAAATTCGGCGGCACTATTGCCCGCATGTCCAAAAACGACGTGGGATTGAATGGCGAGGATGTTGTTCATTCGTTCTACTCAGACGACAAAAAAAGAAGGGGGCGTAGTTTCCCACGCCCCCTGTTTCTGAAAATTACTTCCAGCAGATCAAACAGTAATTCTTCTTACCACGGCGTAACAAGGTGTAACGCCCGAACAGAATATCGCTGTCCTGGAAGAAGTATTCCGGGTCGGCCTGCTTTTCACCGTTGATGGTGACTGCGTTAGAGGCGATGGTTTTACGCGCCTGTCCGCGAGATGGCTGCAGCTCTGAATCCACCAGCGCCTGCATCAGATCGGCGCCTTTGTCCATTTCGACCATCGGCACGCCGTCCTGCGCCAGCTGCTCGAAGTCAGCTTCGCTCAGCGCGCTCAGGGAGCCGCTAAACAGGCTGTCGGTGATGCGTTTTGCCGCCACCAGGCCTTCTTCACCGTGCACCAGACGAGTCACCTGCTCGGCCAGTACGTACTGGGCGCGTGGGGCTTTACCGCTGTTTTTGTCTTCTTCTTCCAGCGCATTGATCTCTTCAATGTCCATAAAGGTGAAGAACTTGAGGAAGCGGTAAACGTCAGCATCCGCGGTGTTGATCCAGAACTGGTAGAATTTATACGGGCTGGTTTTCTTCGGATCCAGCCAGACTGCGCCGCCTTCGGTCTTGCCGAACTTGGTGCCGTCCGCTTTGGTGATCAGCGGCACGGTCAGACCAAATACCTGGTTCTGGTGCAGACGACGGGTCAGATCGATACCGGAGGTAATGTTGCCCCACTGGTCAGAGCCGCCAATCTGCAGCGCTACGCCGTGCAGTTTGTTCAGGCAGGCAAAGTCATAGCCCTGCAGCAGGTTGTAAGAGAACTCGGTGAAGGAGATCCCCTGGTCATCACGATTCAGACGCTGCTTCACGGCTTCTTTGTTAATCATCTGGTTAACAGAGAAATGCTTACCGATGTCGCGCAGGAAGGTCAGCACGTTCATGCCGCCAAACCAATCATAGTTGTTGGCTGCGATAGCGGAGTTGTCGCCACAGTCGAAATCGAGGAACGGTGCAACCTGTTTGCGGATTTTATCCACCCACTCCTGCACGGTATCTTCGGTGTTCAGCTTACGCTCGGCGGCTTTAAAACTTGGGTCGCCAATCAGACCGGTGGCGCCGCCCACCAGCGCTACAGGCTTGTGGCCCGCCTGCTGGAAGCGTTTCAGGCATAACAAGGGAACAAGATGCCCCAAATGCAAGCTGTCAGCGGTAGGATCGAAGCCGCAATAGAGCGCGATCGGGCCTTGCGCCAGTCGCTCTGCTAACGCTACCTCGTCCGTTACCTGGGCTACCAGCCCCCGCTCTTGCAGTTGTTTAATCAAGTTACTGCTTGCCATCAAATTCTCCATGTATATACGACTGCACCTTTGCCGGTACACGACTTTTCGCCAGACGCGAAAGCTCTATAGAATAAAGCGCTGATGCCCTCAGCGCTAGCGCTTAACACAACAAATTTCAGGGATTATGGCGCCAGCCGGTCGATTTTCCACGCGCCGTCTTCACGCTGGTATAAAAAACGATCGTGCAGGCGGTGCTCACCGCCCTGCCAGAACTCCATTTGTTCGATGGAGACGCGGAAACCACCCCAGAAGCTGGGCAGCGGTACGTCGCCCTGCTGGAATTTCTGTTTCAGCTCGAGGAATTTGCTTTCGAGGATCCCGCGCGCGGAGATGCGGCTGGACTGTTTAGATACCCAGGCGCCAATCTGGCTGTCGCGCGGGCGGCTGTGGAAATACTTCACGACTTCAAGGGTCGACAGGCGTTCCGCCTTGCCAATCACCATCACCTGGCGATCCAGCATATGCCACGGGAACAGCAGGCTAATTCGCGGGTTGTTCTCCAGCTGGTGCGCCTTACGGCTGCCGAGGTTGGTGTAGAACACCAGCCCTTTTTCGTCATAGTGCTTCAGCAGAACGATACGCTGATACGGCTGACCGTTTTCATCGACGGTCGCCACCACCATCGCCGTGGGATCGGCGAGTCTGGCGTCGCAGGCCTGAGAGAGCCAGCGTTCAAAAAGCGGCAGAGGTGCATCAGGAAGGTCGTGGCGACGCAGGCCGCCACGGGTATACTCTCGGCGCAAATGCGCGATTTGCTGTAGATCGTCGTTGTCAGACATGGCGTTTGGACTAGTCATCATTAGGTGACGTTATTGTGCGCCGCTCGCCTGAAAATCTCAACGCTTGGGATTTTGCAACTGACAGTTATTCAGCACGATACGATCACGTTTATAGACGGTCGCCTCGTTGCCTTTCGACCAGAAGACGTAGATACCATCGGTATAGCGCGCGCCGGAAGCCGAAACGCCCTGCGGGAGATTCAGCTGCTGATTATCATAGATGAAGCTCACCTGCTGGCGCGGGTTATTGAGATGTACGGTTAACGGTTTCTCGTCACACTGGTACTCCAGCGTGTCGGTTTGCATCCGCTCCATAAACTGGTTGTAAGTGCTACAGCCAGCGAGCAGCAAAGGGAGGGCGACGATAAGAATTTTTTTCATTTTTTCGGGGCCTTTAGACATTCCAGGTCAGGGAGTGATTGTCCCACTCCCGTTTTGCGTAAGTCTATCGCCCCAATGTAAAAGAAGATGTCAGTTAACTCTTATTATGGCGTGGATTTGCGGGAAAAATCGCCCCCAGCACGGTCGCTTGCGATGCCCCGGTCACCGAGGGGAGATTTCCCGGCAGCCCGGCAACGGTACGCCACGCGAGCCACGCAAAGGCCAGCGCTTCCATATCGTCACCGCTAATGCCGTACTCATCGGTGGTCGCCACCTCGGTACCGGCCAGCAGCCCCGCCAGACGCGCCATCACCAGCGGGTTACGGCTGCCGCCGCCGCACACCAGCAGACGTTCGCAGCCGCCGCTGAGCAGCACCTGCTCGCTGATGGTCACCGCCGTCAGCTCGGTCAAGGTTGCCTGCACGTCCTGAGCCCGCAGCGCCGGGTAGCGGGCCAGGAACTGCGCCAGCCAGCCGTAGTTGAAATACTCTCGTCCGGTGCTTTTCGGCGCCGGCGCGGCAAAATAGGGATCGCTCAGCATGTCCTGCAACAGCGGCAGAATCACCTTGCCTTCGTTCGCCCATTCCGCGTCTTTATCGTACGGTTTACCCAGACTGCGCCAGATCCACGCGTCCATCAGCATATTTCCCGGGCCGGTATCAAAGCCGCGTACCGGCTGGTCAGGGATTAACAGGGAGAGATTGGCGATACCGCCAATATTGAGAATCATACGGCGTTCGCTGGGGTGTGCCAGTAATGCCAGGTGGAACGCCGGAACCAGCGGCGCACCCTGCCCGCCCAGCGCCATATCGCGACGGCGGAAATCACCCACAACGCTGACGCCGGTCCGCGCGGCGATAATGTTGTTATCGCCAATCTGCATGGTATGCGGCGCATCACCGGTGGGTTCGTGCCACACGGTTTGCCCGTGACAGCCAACCGCCACAATGTCCTGCGCGGCAAGCTTCTCCTGGTCCATCAGCGCCAGCACGGCATCGGCGAACAGATTTCCCAGCCGGTTATCCAGTTGTCCAAGCTGTGAAAGCGTCAGCGGCTGCCCCTGGCAAATAGCCAGCACCGACTCTTTCACGGCGATAGGAATGGGCCAGGAAAGACTCGCCAGCTGCGTCACGCTATTTTCGTCAATGACCGCCAGCACCACATCCACGCCATCGAGGCTGGTTCCTGACATTACGCCAATATATCGCCCGGATTTCATACGCCGTCCTTAGTCAGCTATGCAAAGTTAACACTCCAGCATAAAGTGGCACGTAATGCTATTAACCAATAAGAATTTTTAACAATAAAGGCCGCGCTTTTACCCACTATCGGTCATCTGACGTCGTTTGCCTTGCGTTTAGCATTGGTTAAGTGAGTAGAGTTTATTATCAGTAATAATAAATGCGGAATATATGACCGCCCCCTTCAAATACCATATAATTGTTTAGTACGGATGCTCATGAGAGCGATTCTTAGTGAACTGGAGATTCATAAATGATGTTACGCGTATTGGCTGTTTCAATGATTGGTTTATCCCTGGCCGGATGTGTCAACAGCAGCGGTTTGTCAGGTGATGTTTACTCTGCATCCGAAGCGAAACAGGTCCAGAACGTGACCTACGGTACGATTGTACACGTTCGTCCGGTACAAATTCAGGGTGGCGATGACAGCAACGTGATCGGCGCTATCGGCGGTGCGGTACTGGGTGGTTTCCTGGGTAACACCGTTGGCGGTGGTACCGGTCGTTCTCTGGCAACCGCAGCGGGTGCTGTGGCGGGCGGCGTAGCCGGTCAGAGCGTTCAGGGCGCGATGAACAAAACCCAGGGCGTCGAGCTGGAAATTCGTAAAGATGACGGCAACACCATTATGGTCGTGCAGAAACAGGGCGATACCCGCTTCTCCGCTGGCCAGCGTGTTGTGATGGCGAGCAACGGTAGCCAGGTCACCGTTTCCCCGCGTTAATGTTCTCCGGGTGCGCGCGTGCAATGTGCGCGCACCCTTTCATATCAATATATCGCAATACTTATATTCATAATGCAAATATATGATAGCTATTCAGCTAATCTATTATTTGCGCGCGGACAATATTTGTTTACGTGAAATCAATTAAGCTTGAGTTCTATAGGGCCAGGATGCCCGGTTGCTTGCAGTGCTTAGCGTACACAGGACTCATATATGCTTTTAAAATTTCCCCTGCAGCGTTTTTTGATTTATATCACAATCTGCCTGATTGGTATTCTTTTACTCAATCACTTTTCTAATGTTTTTATTCGCCACGTACCGGCGATTGCCCCTATTCTTTTCCCCACGCTTACGATGTTTCTGATGGTTTTCCATACCATGATTGCCGTATTCATGGTGATGAAATACTTATGCGATCGGCGGCGTCTGTATCTGATGGCCATCGCGTGTGCCTTTGGCGGTTCAGCATTGTTGATGCTAGGGACGCTAAACAGCTACCCTTCGTGGTTCCTGTGCAGTGCATCAGATAACATTAACTATAACGATGCTTTAATATTTTATTTCTTCCGTAATATTATTATGGCGGTGTTATTTATTACATCAGTCGTGCTGTATGCGTTGAAATCGCGTGATATGCACAGCATGAGAAATCACATTATAATATTAGGCGGATTGTTTGGTTTCACGATTTTAATGCTGATATTATCCTGGTTTTACTCCAGTCATGATTCGTTACTAAGCGTAAAACTGGTTGATAATAGTACTTATCAATACAGCGAAATATGGAACAACATCATCAACTGGGCATTAGTTCTGATATGGCTGGCAACACTATTTACGCTGATATTTACGACGCAGCTCAACAACATTTTCTGGTACAGCGGTGCATTCTTCTGCGCCTGTTATATCTTTACCTTATTGGTCCTGATGTCTGGCCAGGATACCGCCAGCTACAGCTGGTATCAGGCGCGGTTGTTTGAAACCATTTCCACGCTGTTTCTGATCTTCGTGCTGTTCTGTGATGTGTTTACCCTCTATCGCCAGTCCAATACCAAGTACCTGAATTCGTACCAGAACTCGATACGCGATCCGTTAACGCGACTGTTCAATCGCAGCTATTTCTATGATTCGTTTACCGCCCTCCAGCCGACGATCGCCAACGGACATCCTGTGTCGGTTATCGTCAGCGATCTGGACCACTTCAAGCGCATCAACGATAAATACGGCCACCTACAGGGCGATAAGGTCATCCAGTTTGTCGCGAAAGTGCTGCAGGATTCCGTGCGCCAGAATGACATTGCGGCCCGTATCGGCGGCGAAGAGTTCGCGCTGCTGCTGGTGAACACCTCGCCGGAGGTCGCCCGTACGGTTGCCGAGCGTATTCGTCTGGCGATCAGCCAGCACGATACGGGCAGCAGTAATTCTCAGCTACCTGAATCAATTACCATCAGTATGGGGGTCTTTACCGCCACCGATCTGTCGGTACCGATAGAAGAGTGCGTTCGTCGTGCCGATGAAGCGATGTACCGCGCGAAAGCGGGGGGACGTAACCGGGTGGTGGTCTGGGAGTAGATAAAAAAACCCGCGAGTGTCGCGGGTTTTTCATATTAGTCGCGGGACTGAAGCTCGATGATGTTCTGCTCCAGCTTACGGATAAGCGCGGTTAACATCTCCAGCTCATCAGCGGAGATACCGGCCAGGATATCGCCGCGCGTGTGGCTAATCACCGCCTCCATTTCCTGAATCAGAGGCTCGGCCTTCTCCGTCAACTTAATACGTTTAGCACGACGATCGTTGGCGCAGGTCTGGCGGGAAATCAGCCCCTTCTCTTCCAGCTGGTCCAGGGTTCGTACCAGAGACGGCTGCTCAATGCCGATCGCTTTAGCCAGTTGGATTTGCGACTGCTCGGGGGGAAGCTGATGAATATTATGCAGCGTGACCCAGTGCGTCTGCGTGAGTTCCAGAGGTTTGAGGCGATGGTCAATCAGAGCACGCCAAATGCGCACCAACCGTGCCAGATCAGAACCTAATGGCGATTCCAATTTCATCTCCTTATAATTAGCTTGCTAAGTTATTATACTGATTTTAGAATAGTGTGCAGTATTTAAATTAGCAAAACAAATGTATTGCCACGTGCACGCAAACCAGATCTATGCTTTACACTGTTTCAAATCATGTGATTTTATGTCAAAACACGACACACTATCGAGCTATAACTCTTCAATTGCAAAGGATTTCTGCTTGTGAAGTCGATTCTGCATATACCGGGACTGCCTCTGCAAGACCTTGTCGTCGGTGCTTCGATTTATTTTCCCCCTGTATTTAAAGCGGTCCTGCTCGGCTTCCTGTTGTGGTTGGTTGTGCATCGTCTGCTGCGCGATTGGATGTACGCGGGTGACATCTGGCACCCGCTGTTAATGGATCTCTCCTTCTTCGCCCTCTCGGTCTGCCTTGCGCTGCTGCTCCTGGTCTGGTGGTAAAGTAAACCAATGAAAAAAATAAAATATTTCTCAACGCTGCTGATTGCTGCCCTCGCGATTGTTGCCGTCTGGCTGGTGTGGAACTACTACATGCAGTCGCCGTGGACCCGCGACGGCAAAATTCGCGCCGAGCAGGTCGACATTACGCCGCAGGTATCGGGCAGTATTCTGACTCTCAACGTCAAGGATAATCAGTTTGTGAAGGCGGGAGACGTACTGTTCCAGATAGACCAGACGCCGTGGAAAATCGCCATCATGAATGCGGAAGCGAAAGTCGCCAAAGCCCAGTCGGACCTGCTGCGGGCAAAACATGAAGTCGAGCGCCGTCGCGGCCTGTCGCAAAACTTTATTTCCGCTGAAGATATCGACACCGTCAACATCGCGTTGAAGGTCGCGCAGGCCAATGCCGACGCCGCCAAAGCCGAACTGGAGCACGCCCGCTGGCAGCTCTCGCAAACCGAGGTTAAAGCGCCGGTTGACGGCTGGGTCACCAACCTGACGACCCGCGTCGGCAACTACGCCGCTGTCGGTCACCCGGTGTTCGCGCTGATCGACAGCCATTCCTTCTACGTTGTCGGCTATTTTGAAGAAACCAAGCTGCGCCATATCCGTGAAGGCGACCGCGCCGATATCGTGCTCTATAGCGATGACAAAAAGTTACAGGGTCACGTATCAAGCATTGGCCGGGCGATCCACGATCAGAGTCTCGCCACCGACGGCAAGCTGGTTGCCGACATCAAGCCAACCATTCCATGGGTCCGGCTGGCTCAGCGGATCCCGGTGCGCATCGAACTTGGCGCGCTGCCCGCCGATACGGTGCTGGTCGCCGGGACCACCTGTACAGTCTCGATAGCGAGTGACGGACAATGACGTTTCCGGCGCTGACCTGGAAGTCACTGCCCTGGTTTAAAGCCACGGTACCGCAGTGGCGTTATGCGCTGCGTAACGCGATTGCCATGTGCCTGGCGCTGAGCTTCGCCTACTGGCTGAATCTTGATGAACCCTACTGGGCAATGACCTCCGCGGCGGTGGTAAGCTTTCCCACCGTCGGTGGCGTTATCAGTAAAAGTCTTGGGCGCGTTGCCGGCAGCCTGCTGGGGGCCTGCGCCGCGCTGATTATTGCCGGGCACACGCTCACCGACCCGTGGCTGTTTCTGTTCGCCATGTCCGGCTGGCTGGCGCTCTGCACCTGGGCCTGTGCGATGTACACCAACAACGTCGCCTACGCCTTTCAGCTCGCAGGCTATACCTGCGCCATCATCGCTTTCCCGATGATCAACGTCGTTGATGCCACCAGGCTTTGGGACATCGCCCAGGCGCGCGTCTGTGAAGTGATTGTCGGGATTTTATGCGGCGGGCTGATGATGATGATCCTGCCCAGCACCTCCGATGGCAGCACGCTGCTCACCGCGCTGAAAAACATGCATGCACGGCTGCTGGAACACGCCAGCATGCTGTGGCAGCCGGTCACCACCGATGCCATCCGTAGCGCGCACCAGAGTGTGATCGGCCAGATTCTGACCATGAACCTGCTGCGCATCCAGGCGTTCTGGAGCCACTATCGTCTGCGTCGCCAGAACACGCTCTTAAACTATCTGCTCCACCAGCAGCTGCGTCTGACCAGCGTGATTTCCAGCCTGCGCCGTTTAATGCTCAACTGGCCCAACGCGCCGCAGAACTTACGCCCAGTGCTGGAATCCTTGCTACAAGCGTTGGCCCGGCCCGATTGCGACGCCTACACCGTGGCGCGCATCATCGCCCCGCTCGCGCCCAGCGATCCGCAGGATTACCGCCACCATGCCTTCTGGGATCGGCTGCGCTATTTTTGCCGCCTCTATCTCACCACCAGCCATTGGCTGCAGCGGCTGGAAAACGCCACTGCGGTGACCGAATTTAGCGTGCCCGCCGCCCCTGCGTTAATGCGCCATACCGACCACGCCGAAGCGGCCTGGAGCGGAATGCGCACCTTCTTCGCGCTGGTCAGCGTCGGCGCCTTGAGTATCAGCACCCAGTGGGAATCGGGTGCCGCGGCGCTAACGCTGGCGGCTATCTGCTGCGTGCTCTACTCCAACGTCCCGTCTCCGTTCAGTTCACTTACGCTGCTGATGCGCACGCTGATCCTGCTGTCGATTTTCAGTTTTGGCGTTAAGTTTGGCCTGATGGTGCAAATCAGCGATTTGTGGCAGTTCATGCTGTTCCTGTTCCCGCTGCTGTTGACCATGCAACTGTTAAAACTGCAAATGCCTAAGCAGGCGCGGCTGTGGGGTTCGCTAATCGTTTTTATGGGGTCGTTCATCGCCGTGACCAATCCGCCGGTCTATAACTTTGGTGATTTTCTTAACGACAACCTCGCAAAAATTATCGGCGTAGGGCTGGCATGGCTGGCCTTTGCCGTGCTCACCCCCGGCTCAGATGCGCGCAAAAGCCGCCGCCACATTCGTGCGTTACGGCGTCACTTTGTCGATCAGCTCAGTCGCCACCCATCCAGTAGCGAACACGAGTTTGAATCGCTGGTTTATCACCACGTTAGCCAACTGAGCGCCAGCCAGGATGAGCCCGCGCGACGCTGGCTGCTGCGCTGGGGCGTGGTCCTGCTGAACTGTTCGCACGTGGTGTGGCAGCTGCGCGCCTGGGAAGCACGCTCCGACCCGCTTTCGCAGGTGCGCGATATGTGTATTAGCCTGTTGCGCGATGTCATGAGCGAGCGTGGGGTTCAGCAGCGGCCGCTGGCCGCTACGCTTGAGGAGCTTCAGCGGATATGCAATAGCCTCGCCCATCACCACCAGCCTGCTGCCCGCGAGCTGGCGTCTATCCTCTGGCGGCTGTATTGTTCGCTGTCGCAGCTTGAGACGGCGCCTGCACCCGGTACGCTAACCGAGCAAACGGCATAATTGAAAAGAGAGCCCGGCGATGCCGGGCTACCATGCTGATGAATTACGGGACATCGTAACCCAACGCGGCTTTACGAATGCGGAACCACTGCTGACGCGTCATATCAAGAGACTGGGCAACAATCGCCGAACGGACACGCTCAATCTTACCGGAACCAATAATCGGCAGCGGCTGCGACGGCAGACGCATCACCCACGCATAGACCACCTGCTCGATGCTGCCCGCGTTCAGCTCTTGCGCCACCTTCGCCAGCTCATCACGCAACGGCTGGAACTCCTCGTCATTAAACAGACGGCCGCCGCCAAGGCATGACCAGGCCATCGGGCGAATGCGCAACTGCTGCAGCTGATCCAACGTGCCGTCGAGCAGCGTCGGTTGGAAAATGGGCGAAATTTCAACCTGATTGGTTGCCAGCGTAAACGGCAGACGCGACTGCAGCAGCGCGAACTGCGCTGGGGTGAAGTTAGAGACGCCAAAATGGCGCACTTTGCCGCTCTGGTGCAGGGCGGTAAACGCCTGCGCCACTTCATCGGCATCCATCAGCGGATCCGGGCGGTGGATCAGCAGCAGGTCGATAACATCGGTCGCCAGATTACGCAGCGACTGCTCAGCGCTGTGAATAATATGGTGGCTGTCGGTAATGTAGTGACCGAGCGCATGTTCTGGCTTCGCGGTGGTGGCGATACCGCACTTGGTGACAATTTCCATTCGCTCACGCAGATGCGGCGCCAGCTTCAACGCTTCGCCGAACGCTGCTTCACACTGATAACCGCCGTAAATATCCGCATGGTCAACGGTGGTGACGCCAAGGTCCAGGTGTTCTTCAATAAAGCTCACCAGCTGGCGCGGGGACATATTCCAGTCCATCAGACGCCAGTAGCCCATCACGAAGCGCGAAAATTCCGGGCCCTGAGGCGCCAGGGTAATACGTTGAACCATAACCACTTCCTCAATGTAAAATTTGGATTGAGTATACGCACTTTTGCGCTTAAAACAGTGAGGGCTGCTGAGGTTCTTCCGCGTCGGGGGCCTTAGCCGCGCGTAATTTGCGCAGCAGTCGCTGACGGCATAGCCGCAGCACGTCCTGTTTTTGCGCGTCGCTCATTTTCTGCCAGTTAAAACGTTCGTCGCGACTGCGAAAACAGCCGCGGCAGAAACCGCGCTCGTCCGACTGACAAATTCCCCGGCACGGACTTTGAACCGGGAAAAACTCCAGTTGCTCCGCCACGTTGGCCCCCTTTTTACCTCATCATCTCTTCATTGAAGACGTTTAATTCGCCGGACGCAACTTTTCTCCCTTTTGGTGCGGGCCTGACGGCCGGTTTAAAAAATGTATTTGCATTAGACCAATTGGTCTATTACAGTGCCTGCCATGAGCAAATCAATTGAACATGATACCCGTGAACACATTCTGGCTACCGGCGAGCGTCTTTGTATGCATCGCGGCTTTACCGGAATGGGTCTGAGCGAACTCCTGAAAACGGCGGAAGTGCCGAAGGGATCGTTTTATCACTATTTCCGTTCAAAAGAGGCGTTTGGCGTCGCGATGCTGGAGCGGCACTTTGCCGATTACCATCAGCGGCTGGAACAGCACTTCACGCAGGGGGCGGGCAACTACCGCGATCGCCTGCTGGACTACTACCAGCACACGCTCGAACAGTTTTGCCAGCAGGGGCTGATTAGCGGCTGTCTGACCGTCAAGCTCTCTGCTGAAGTGTGCGATCTTTCCGAAGATATGCGCGCTGAAATGAACAAAGGCGCCAGCCAGATTATGGTTTTGCTGGCGCAAGCGCTGGAACATGGCCGCCGCGAAGGCTGCCTGAAGTTCAACGGCGATGCCACCACCACCGCCCAGGTGCTCTACTCCCTGTGGCTGGGGGCGAATCTGCAGGCGAAAATTTCGCGCTGCTCGGCACCGCTGGAAAGCGCGTTGACGCACGTCAGGAATCTGATTGCCGCGCCGGACTAATCCCGGCGTTTTTATTTAACTCATTACTAGACGACCGGTCTACTCAGGAGTCATTATGTCGCAAGAAAAACTGTTTACCCCACTGAAAGTGGGTGCGGTTACCGCCCCGAATCGCGTGTTTATGGCCCCGCTGACGCGTTTGCGCAGCATCGTACCAGGCGACATCCCTACCCCGCTGATGACGGAATATTATCGCCAGCGCGCCAGCTCGGGCCTGATCATCTCTGAAGCGACTCAGATATCTGCCCAGGCGAAAGGCTATCAGGGCGCCCCTGGTCTGCACAGCCCGGAGCAAATTGCCGCCTGGCAGAAAATTACCGCTGGCGTTCACGCTGAAGACGGCCGCATCGCCGTTCAGCTGTGGCATACCGGGCGTATCTCACATAACAGCCTGCAGCCAAACGGCGAAGCGCCGGTTGCGCCTTCGGCGCTGAGCGCGAATACCCGTACCTCGCTGCGTGACGAAAACGGCCACGCCATTCGCGTCGATACCTCGATGCCGCGCGCGCTGGAGACCGCTGAAATCCCGGGGATCGTTAACGATTTCCGTCAGGCGATTGCCAACGCCCGCGAAGCCGGTTTCGACCTGGTTGAGCTGCACTCCGCTCACGGCTACCTGCTGCACCAGTTCCTGTCGCCTTCTTCTAACCACCGTACCGACCAGTACGGCGGCAGCGTTGAAAATCGCGCCCGTCTGGTGCTGGAAGTGGTTGATGCAGGGATTAAAGAATGGGGCGCCGAGCGTATCGGGATCCGCGTATCGCCGATTGGCACGTTCCAGAACGTCGATAATGGCCCGAACGAAGAAGCGGATGCGCTGTATCTGATTGAAGAGCTGGGTAAACGCGGCATTGCCTATCTGCACATGTCTGAACCGGACTGGGCGGGCGGCGAACCGTACAGCGACGCGTTCCGTGAAAAAGTGCGCGCCCGCTTCCACGGCCCGATTATCGGCGCAGGCGCCTACACCCCGGAAAAAGCGGAAGATCTGATTGAAAAAGGTCTGATTGACGCCGTGGCGTTTGGCCGCGCCTATATTGCCAACCCGGACCTGGTTGCCCGTCTGCAGCATAAAGCCGAGCTGAACCCTCAGCACCCGGAAAGCTTCTACGGCGGCGGCGCGGAAGGTTACACCGATTACCCAACGCTGTGATCCCGCATTGATAGCGGCGGCCATCCGCCGCTATACTAGTCAGATTATTCATAAGTAAGGACGAGGGATATCATGCGTTTACTGCATACCATGCTGCGCGTCGGCGACCTGCAACGCTCCATTGATTTTTACACCAAAGTTCTGGGCATGAAGCTGCTGCGCACCAGCGAAAACACCGAGTACAAATACTCTCTGGCGTTCGTCGGCTATGGCGAAGAGCGCGATGAAGCGGTGATTGAGCTGACCTACAACTGGGGCGTGGATAAATACGACCTGGGCAACGCCTACGGCCATATCGCCCTGAGCGTGGATAACGCCGCCGAAGCCTGCGATCGCATCCGCCAGAACGGCGGCAACGTGACCCGTGAAGCTGGCCCGGTAAAAGGCGGCACCACGGTGATTGCGTTTGTTGAAGATCCGGACGGTTATAAAATCGAACTGATCGAAGAAAAAGATGCCGGCAAAGGGCTTGGCAACTGATTATCCCCGGGTGCGGCTGCGCACCCGTTTTTTTACCCGCCTTTCCAAGCCGCGGCAAAATTTGCCATAATGCGCGCTACTTTTTCTAAGTTAAGAGATTCTGATGTCCGACAATGTGCAACTTAATGGTCTATGCGACCGTTTTCGTGGGTTTTATCCTGTAGTCATTGATGTTGAAACTGCGGGATTCAATGCCAAAACGGATGCCCTGCTCGAAATAGCGGCAATTACGTTGAAAATGGATGAGCAAGGCTGGCTGATGCCGGACACCACGTTACATTTCCACGTTGAACCGTTTGAGGGTGCGAACCTCGAACCCGAAGCGCTGGCGTTTAACGGTATCGATCCGAATAATCCGCTGCGCGGCGCGGTGAGCGAATATGACGCCCTGCACGCGATCTTTAAAATGGTGCGTAAAGGCATTAAAGACAGCGATTGTAACCGCGCGATTATGGTGGCCCACAACGCCACCTTCGATCACAGCTTTATGATGGCTGCCGCCGAACGCGCGTCGCTCAAGCGCAATCCTTTCCACCCGTTTGTCACCTTCGACACCGCCGCGCTGAGCGGTCTGGCGCTGGGACAGACGGTGCTGTCTAAAGCCTGCGCCGCCGCAGGCATGAACTTCGACAGCAGCCAGGCCCACTCGGCCCTGTACGACACCGAGCAGACGGCCATCCTGTTCTGTGAAATCGTCAACCGCTGGAAGCGTCTCGGCGGCTGGCCGTTGCCTATCTCCAGCGAAGAATAGCGCCATAAAAAAAGCGACCCGCGGGTCGCTTTTTGCTTTCTGTGCCTGGCAGCCGATTATTCAGCTTTCGGCTCTTCCGCATATTTCGCCGCGGTTTCTTTGATCAGCGGCTGCAGTTCGCCACGCTGATACATTTCGATGATGATGTCACAGCCGCCCACAAGCTCGCCGTCAACCCACAGCTGCGGGAAGGTTGGCCAGTTCGCGTATTTTGGCAGCTCCGCACGAATGTCCGGGTTCTGCAGGATATCAACATAAGCAAAGCGCTCGCCGCAGGCAGACAAAGCCTGTACGGCCTGGGCGGAGAAACCGCAGCTTGGCAGTTTCGGGGAACCTTTCATGTACAGCAGGATCGGGTTTTCAGCGATCTGGCGCTGAATTTTTTCAATTGTTTCGCTCATTGTCTTGCTTCCTCAAACTTCTTTTTACGGCAGTAGTCCACCATTGTAGCGTCTTGCGGCGTGAACAGAAAATAACATTTTATTCACGCCTTACTATTTTATCGTCTGATGGGATAAGTTGCCTTATCAATATGTGTTTATCGGCCGACAGATGAAAAAGCTGCTCGTTTTTTAACTCAATCTGTATCAAATGATGTTTTTTTTTGCACTTGCTAACGAAACAACGTTTTAGACTGACAAACACTATTAACATTTCGTGTTTTTATGGATTAGAATCGTTGAGTTTTGTAAACCATACCCAGGCAAGGATATTAAGCCTGCATACTCAGAGGGTTGTTCAGTGGCGCAGATAAAAAAATGGTCGTTCACGCTCTGTGCATTGTTGTTTACATCGTTATCCTTCACGCCGTTGGCGCATGCAACAGGGCATGCCAAAACACCCACGGCGCAAAAGTCTCTTCCGGTAAAAGGCAGTGAGCGTAAGAAAAAGAATACGGTCAGCAAATCAAATACCCGAAAAAAGACCACCACCACCGTGGCGAAGAAAAAAACGACTCCGGTCACCGCAAAGAAAGCGACCACCACGTCTCGTAAAACCGCCGCAACGAAAACCCGCAAAGCCAGCGCGGTAAAAACCGCCAACGTGGTGACCACCTGTAAGCCCTCGCGCAAAGGCCACAAAAAAAGTTGCACCACCAGCCCGGTAGAATCGCAGCCCACCACCATTGCTCAGGCGCACAAAATTCGCGTGCAAAAAGCGCAGAAAACCGCCATGAACAAACTGATGGGTCAACTGGGTAAACCGTATCGCTGGGGCGGCAATTCCCCACGAACCGGTTTCGATTGCAGCGGCCTGGTTTACTATGCGTATAAAGATCTGGTGAATATCCGTATTCCGCGTACCGCCAACGAAATGTACCACCTGCGCGACGCGCGCCCGGTTAACCGTAGCGAACTGGAAAGCGGTGATTTAGTCTTTTTCCGGACGCAGGGTCGCGGCACCGCCGATCACGTCGGCGTGTATGTCGGTAACGGTAAGTTTATCCAGTCACCGCGCACCGGCCGTGATATCCAGATTACCTCGCTGAGCGAAGACTACTGGGTTCGCCATTATGTTGGCGCCCGCCGCGTCGTCACCCCGAAGACCATTCGTTAATTACTTACCCCGTTTGTTAATAAACGGGGTAAGCTTATCTTTTCTCTCACCTTTTAATTTGCTACTCTATCCCCACTCAATACAGGGTTATTGAGAGTACACAATAATAAAAGGAGAGTAGCAATGTCGTTCGAATTACCTGCATTACCGTATGCCAAAGACGCACTGGTTCCACATATTTCCGTGGAAACGCTGGAGTATCATTATGGCAAACACCACCAGACTTACGTTACCAACCTGAACAACATGATCAAAGGCACCGCGTTTGAAGGCAAAACGCTGGAAGAGATCGTGCGCACCTCAGAAGGCGGTGTGTTCAATAACGCCGCTCAGGTCTGGAACCACACCTTCTACTGGCACTGCCTGGCACCAAACGCCGGTGGCGAACCGACCGGCGCTGTGGCAGAAGCGATTAACAAATCCTTCGGCAGCTTCGCAGAATTCAAAGCGCAGTTCACCGATGCCGCAGTGAAAAACTTCGGCGCGGGCTGGACCTGGCTGGTGAAGAAAGCGGACGGCTCCCTGGCTATCGTATCGACCTCTAACGCGGGCACTCCGCTGACGACCGACGCCACGCCGCTGCTGACCGTTGACGTGTGGGAACATGCTTACTACATCGACTACCGCAATGCCCGTCCGAACTACCTTGAGCACTTCTGGGCGCTGGTAAACTGGGCGTTTGTGGCCGAAAATCTGGCAGCGTAAGAAAAAAAACCGGCGTCGCAATGCTTCGCCGGGGTGTTGATTAACGCAGAAGGCTGCTCCTTCTGCGTTTTTTGTTTTACTGGCTGGCCAGCGCCTCTGCACTGCGACGACGTCCGCTCAGCAGGACCACCAGCAGCGCCAGCGCGGCGATAATCGCCCCCATCACCGGCACAAAGCTGTAACCCAGGCCGCCGGAAATCACCGCCCCACCGGCCACCGCGCCCAGCGCGTTGCCAAGGTTAAACGCCCCGATATTCACCGATGACGACAGGCCCGGCGCTTCGTGTGCCACGCGCATGACGCGCATCTGTAACGGCGGCACCACGGCAAAAGTTGCCGCGCCCCACACCACCATGCTGAACGCGGCGCCAACCGGCGTTTGCGCAAGGAACGGGATTGCCAGCATGATCGCCATTAACAGCAGCAGAAAGCCTTTCAGCGTACCGCTAACCGAACGGTCGGCAAACTTACCGCCGAGATAGTTACCAATGGAGAAGCCCACGCCAATCAGCACCAGCATCAGCGTAATGAACCCTGGCGTCGCATTGGCAATCGTGCGCAGCACCGGCGAAATATAGGTGTAAAGGGTGAACATCGCGCCCGCCCCCAGTACAGTCGTCAGCAGCGCGGAGAGCACCTGCGGACGCACCAGCACCGACAGTTCGCGTTTCACATCCGGCTTCTCCCCCGCCCCGCCCTTCGGCAGCGACAGCCACAGACCGATAATGGCGATAATCCCCAGCCCGGCGGTAGCCAGGAACGACATGCGCCAGCCAATGGTTTCCCCCATCCAGGTCGCAGCTGGTACGCCGCCGATATTGGCGATAGTCAGGCCCATAAACATGGTCGCTACCGCGCTGGCCTGCTTGTGTTTTGGCACCACGCTAGCCGCCACCACCGACCCCAGGCCGAAGAACGCGCCGTGGTTGAGGCTGGTGATAATCCGCGACAGCATTAAGGTGGTGTAGTCCGGCGCAATAGCCGACAGCACGTTACCGAGGGTAAAAATAGCCATCAGAAAAATCAGCGCGTTACGACGCGCGCGGTGAGAGAGCAACAGCGTCATCAGCGGCGCCCCCACCATCACCCCAACCGCATAGGCGCTAATCAGCATCCCGGCAGCAGGAATCGAGACGTCAACGCCCTTTGCGATGACCGGCAACAGCCCCATCGGTGAGAATTCTGTGGTCCCTATGCCGAATGCCCCGATGGCAAGCGCGAGTAACGGAAAATTGATTTTCATGCAAAAGCTCCAGGTGGCCGCACGACGGACGCGGCATGGCAATATGGGGCAAAAGCATGACATTAATCACAGAAAAACAGAAGTGTACAAAACAGCAAAAGATTATTGCTAATTTGATAACAATAAGACAGGAGGGAGCGTGCGCTCCCTCACAGAGGAATTAATGCAGAACAGCGGTAAGACCTGCGGCGACGATCAGCCCCAGCACAATAACGGTTGTGGTGAGCGACATCTTAAGTTCGGTACTCATCAATTTTTCTCCTTTTCATTACCACAGTAAAACTGAGCTCACTCATTTTTGCACAGATAATCGTAAAAATCTTCACAGATTTAGCAGGATGTTGGTTTTTGCTCTTCCACTTTGCGTCCAGATACGTCAAAATTCGACGCTTATTTATAAGCGTACCGGCCATTGACCCCCTCCTGTCGTCCTGTATCGTTTTCCCGGCGAACCGCAACCCACAAATTGCGTCAGGGTGTGTAAAGGCAAACGTTTTCGTTTCGGGTTTATCAGGGGCAGGCCAGGGTCTGGAGTGAGATGGAATGGCAACAATTAAAGATGTAGCGAAGCGCGCAAACGTTTCCACTACAACCGTATCACATGTAATTAACAAAACGCGTTTTGTCGCTGAAGAGACGCGCGAAGCAGTGTGGGCGGCGATCAAAGAACTGCACTATTCACCGAGCGCCGTGGCCCGCAGCCTGAAGGTCAACCACACCAAATCGATTGGTTTGCTGGCGACCAGCAGCGAAGCGGCCTACTTTGCTGAGATTATCGAAGCCGTTGAGAAAAACTGCTTCCAGAAAGGCTATACCCTGATCCTCGGCAACGCGTGGAACAACCTCGAGAAGCAGCGGGCCTACCTGTCTATGATGGCGCAAAAGCGCGTCGACGGCCTGCTGGTCATGTGTTCCGAATACCCCGAGTCGCTGCTCACCATGCTGGAAGAGTACCGCCATATCCCGATGGTGGTGATGGACTGGGGCGAAGCCAAAGCCGACTTTACCGACTCGGTGATTGATAACGCTTTTGAAGGCGGCTATATGGCCGGTCGTTATCTGATTGAGCGCGGCCACCGCGATCTTGGCGTTATTCCAGGTCCGCTGGAACGCAACACCGGCGCAGGCCGTCTGGCGGGCTTTATGAAGGCGATGGAAGAAGCGCAAATCAACGTTCCGGCGAACTGGATAGTCCAGGGCGACTTTGAGCCGGAGTCGGGCTATCGCGCCATGCAGCAGATCCTGTCCCAGCATCCGCGCCCTACCGCCATATTCTGCGGCGGCGATATCATGGCGATGGGCGCACTGTGCGCCGCCGATGAAATGGGCCTGCGCGTGCCGCAGGATATTTCGCTGATCGGTTATGATAACGTGCGTAACTCGCGTTTCTTTACCCCGGCGCTGACCACCATTCACCAGCCGAAAGATTCGCTCGGTGAAACGGCCTTCAATATGCTGATGGACCGTATCGTCAGCAAGCGTGAAGAGTCGCAGTCGATTGAAGTGCACCCGCGCCTGATTGAACGCCGCTCGGTAGCCGACGGCCCGTACCGCGACTACCGTCGTTAAGTATTATCTGCGGGCGTCCTGAACGGGCGTCCGCAGCCACTCCTCGTTCAGCGTCTCGCTATCTCCCAGATACTCCAGCAGCCAGCTTAACGCCGGTGACGCTTCACTCTGTTGCCACGTCAGGCAGCAGGCCGCATCCGGGAACGGATTCTCCAGCGCCAGCGCCACCCACTCCCCGCTCTCGAGCCACGGCTGCGCCAGATGCCCCGGCACCATCGCCGCACACAGCCCTGCTGAAATACAGGTTTCCGACGACGCCCAGTCCGGCACCACGACGCGTTTCTGGTTATCCAGCAGCCAGGTCGTGCGCTTGGGCAGCGAGCGCGAGGTGTCTTCCCGAACCAGCGACGGCCAGTTTCGCAATACGTCATCGCTTAGCGGCCCTGCCATCTTCGCCAGCGGATGAGAACTGGCCACCACGCAGTGCCAGTTGAGCATGCCCATATCGCGAAAGGCAAAGCGCCCCCCGACCGGAATCGCCTGGGTGGCGCCAATTGCCAGCTCCACGCGCCCATCCGCCAGCGCGTCCCAGACGCCGTTGAACACCTCCTGGTAGACAATCAACTCGACATCGCTGAAGTGGCGATAAAAATCGACAATCAGCTGGCGCGTACGCTGAGGTTTGACGATGTTATCCACGGCAATCGCGAGCTGACCGCGCCAGCCGTTGGCAATCTGCTGACACTGTTGCCGCGTGATCTGCATTTTTTTGATAACAGAACGCCCTTCCTTCAAAAACCACGCCCCGGCTGGCGTTAATTCGACGTCACGGTGGCGGCGCTCAAACAGCGGTACCGCCAGCCACTCCTCAAGCTGTCGCACGGTGTAGCTTACCGCAGAAGGCACCCGGTGTAGCTCCTGGGCCGCCGCGCTAAAACTGCCGTTGCGCGCCACCGCATCGACCACTTCCAGAGAATATTCAGACCACATTTTCTGCCTGCAAAAATTTTGAATCCATGACTCAAATATTAGCGTTTCACAACCGTGAATGCACTCTCTACACTCGGCGGCATAGTTTGAACGACGATAAAAAGGGTAATTTATGCAACCTGGGAAAGGTTTTTTAGTCTGGCTCGCGGGGCTGAGCGTGCTGGGCTTTCTGGCGACCGATATGTACCTACCGGCGTTTGCCGCGATTCAACAAGACCTGCAAACCCCGGCTTCCGCCGTCAGCGCAAGCCTGAGCCTGTTCCTCGCAGGTTTCGCCGTGGCGCAGCTGCTGTGGGGGCCGCTGTCCGACCGCTATGGTCGCAAACCGATCCTGCTGACCGGTTTAACCATCTTTGCCGTCGGCTGCCTGGGCATGCTGTGGGTTCGTGACGGCACGACCCTGCTGGTGCTGCGTTTTGTGCAGGCGGTGGGCGTATGCGCCGCGGCGGTCACCTGGCAGGCCATGGTCACCGATTATTATCCGGCCCAGCGCACTAACCGTATTTTTGCCACCATCATGCCGCTGGTCGGCCTGTCTCCGGCGCTGGCCCCGCTGCTCGGCAGCTGGCTGCTGGCCCACTTTGACTGGCAGGCCATCTTTGCCACCCTGTTTATCATCACTCTCGTGCTGATGCTGCCCGCTCTGCGTCTGAAGCCTGCGCACCCTAAAAAGGCCGCCAGCGATCAGAAGCTCACCTTTATGCATCTGCTGCGCAGCAAAGACTACCGCGGTAACGTGCTGATCTACGCCGCCTGCTCTGCCAGCTTCTTCGCGTGGTTGACCGGTTCGCCGTTCATTTTGCATGAAATGGGCTACAGCCCGACGGTCATCGGCCTGAGCTATGTGCCGCAGACGATCGCCTTCCTGATCGGCGGATACGGCTGTCGCGCCGCGCTGCAAAAATGGCAGGGTGCCCAGATGCTGCCGTGGCTGCTGGTATTCTTCGCGCTGAGCGTCATCGGGACCTGGGCTGTCGGCCTGGCGGAAGGTGTCTCCCTGACCGCGCTGTTGATTCCGTTCTGCATTATGGCCACGGCCAACGGTGCGATTTATCCGATTGTCGTGGCGCAAGCGCTGAAGCCGTTCCCGCAGGCAACCGGCCGCGCGGCGGCGCTGCAAAACACCCTCCAGTTGGGGCTGTGCTTCCTGGCAAGCCTGGCGGTCTCTACGCTGATTGCCACCCCGCTGCTGACCACCACCAGCGTCATGCTGGCCACCGTGGTTCTGGCCGGGATAGGCTACCGCATGCAGCTGTCGGCGCGTCGCGCTGAACGTCAAAACAAACACGCCACCTCTCACGCCTAAATATCACTCATATCAATGCCATGAGTAACGATTAGGACGCTAAGTTTTATGTTGAATCAATGAACTTAGCGTCCTATACTGGATCGGCATCACACAATTAATATACATTTAACTAATTAAACGGGCGCAGGATGGCGTCTCGTTAAACCATGGATTGGCTTTCGGCAAGGGGTTCTTCCCTTCCTCTGTGCTACGTCGGATAGCAGACTCACGAATTTTTCGTGACATTTCTCACAAACCAGAAAAAAGCGTCTACGCTGTTTTAAGGTTCTGATCATCAGGTCGGGATGGAGAAGCTATGAGTTCATCGTGTATAGAAGAAGTAAGTGTACCGGACGACGACTGGTATCGTATCGTTAGCGAGCTGCTAAACCGAGCAGGCATTGAAATCAACGGCAATGCCTCCTGCGATATTCAGGTCAGAAATCCGCGTCTTTTCAAACGTGTTTTACAAGAAGGTTCGTTAGGTCTTGGCGAAAGCTATATGGACGGTTGGTGGGAATGTGACCGTCTGGATATCTTCTTCGACAAGGTGCTGCGTGCCGGATTAGAAAACCAACTCCCACACCATTTCAAAGATACGCTGCGCATTGCCGGCGCTCGCCTGTTTAACCTCCAGAGCCGCAGACGCGCCTGGCAGGTCGGTAAAGAGCACTACGACCTCGGCAATGACCTTTTCAGCCGCATGCTCGACTCCCATATGCAATATTCCTGCGGTTACTGGAAAGAAGCCAAAACCCTGGAAGAGGCCCAACAAGCCAAGCTGGATCTCATTTGCCAGAAATTGCAGCTGAAACCGGGTATGCGCGTGCTGGATATCGGCTGTGGCTGGGGCGGTCTGGCCGCCTTTATGGCGAAAAACTACGGCGTGACCGTTAAAGGCGTGACGATTTCCGCTGAACAGCAAAAAATGGCGCAGCAGCGCTGCGAAGGGCTGGACGTCGAAATATTGCTCCAGGACTATCGTGACCTGAACGATCAGTTTGACCGTATTGTCTCGGTAGGGATGTTCGAGCACGTGGGGCCGAAGAACTACGACACCTATTTTAACGTGGTCGATCGCAACCTCAAGCCCGATGGGCTGTTCTTACTGCATACCATCGGCTCGAAGAAAACCGACAATAACGTTGACCCGTGGATCAATAAATACATCTTTCCGAATGGCTGTTTACCGTCTGTTCGCCAGATTGCCGTCGCCAGCGAGCCTCACTTTGTGATGGAAGACTGGCACAACTTTGGCGCCGACTACGATACGACGCTGATGGCCTGGCATACGCGTTTCCTCGCCTGCTGGCCGGAAATCGCTGACAACTATTCTGAACGATTCAAACGGATGTTCAGCTATTATCTCAACGCCTGTGCGGGTGCCTTCCGCGCGCGCGATATCCAGCTGTGGCAGGTCATGTTCTCCCGAGGGGTGGAACAGGGTCTACGCGTCGCACGTTAGTGCTTAAACGCCTGCGCCGTCCGACGCAGGCGTTTTTCTTTACTCTGCAATCGCCTGGGCCGCTGCCGCTGCTTTCGCCGCCATCACCCGTTCAACGGTATCGACTACCGCCTGGGTCTGCGGGTCAATCTCGATATTCACGCGATCGCCGAGGCGTTTTTTACCCAGCGTGGTGCGTTCCAGCGTTTCCGGGATCAGGTGCACGCAGAAACGGGTGGCCGTCACCTCCCCGACCGTCAGGCTAATACCGTCGATGCCGATAAAGCCTTTATACAAGACATATTTCATCAGCGACGGATCCTGGATTTTAAACCAGATTTGCTTATTGTTTTCCGAGGTCAGAATTTTCGCCACTTCCGCCGTGGTCATAATATGGCCCGACATTAAGTGGCCGCCAATTTCATCGCTGAATTTCGCCGCGCGCTCAACGTTAACCACATCACCCACCTGTACATCGCCCAGATTGGTAATACGCAGGGTCTCTTTCATCAGGTCAAAGCTAATCTGGTCGCCGTTGATTTCCGTTACCGTTAAGCAGCAACCGTTATGCGCCACCGACGCGCCCGTCTCCAGGCCGGACAACATATGTTCCGGCAGCGCCACGACGTGGGTGCGGAAGTTCGGTTTTTCATCAATGGACACGATTTTTGCCGTGCCCTGCACAATACCAGTGAACATATCCTTAACTCCTGTTAATCATTGTGCCGGTATCGCTACCGGTTCATCTGCTACGCACAATAGCAGTTGATAAAACAGGTTGCCACCTTCCGCGACGATACCCCTTTTTTTTGACTAGATTAATAGCAAATCCTCGCTACAATATCGGAGCAATTCCTCTATTTATTCTTCTTGCTGCCGGTTAAGGCGGCTTTTCTGTCTCCCGTGCCCGCGCGCGGCGAGAATAAATAACAACAATACAGGTGTTCACGTGCAGAAGTATTTTAGCGAAGCGCGTCAGTTATTAGCTCTGGCTATCCCGGTTATCCTTGCGCAGGTTGCCCAAACGGCAATGGGGTTCGTCGACACAGTTATGGCCGGGGGCTACAGCGCCACCGACATGGCCGCCGTGGCCATCGGGACCTCTATCTGGCTACCGGCGATTCTCTTCGGCCATGGCCTGCTGCTGGCCCTGACGCCGGTGATAGCCCAGTTGAATGGTTCCGGCCGCCGCGAACGCGTCGCGTTACAGGTTCGCCAGGGGTTCTGGCTGGCCGGATTTGTCTCGGTGCTGATCATGATCGTGCTGTGGAACGCCGGTTATATTATTCGCTCGATGCATAACATCGACCCGGCATTAGCCGACAAAGCGGTTGGCTATCTGCGCGCGCTGCTGTGGGGCGCGCCGGGCTACCTTTTCTTCCAGGTGGCGCGTAACCAGTGCGAAGGGCTGGCGAAAACCAAGCCAGGAATGGTCATGGGCTTTATCGGCCTGCTGGTGAATATTCCGGTCAACTACATCTTTATTTACGGCCACTTTGGCATGCCGGAGCTCGGCGGCGTGGGCTGCGGTGTCGCCACCGCCTCGGTTTACTGGGTGATGTTCTTTAGCATGCTCTACTACGTGCGCCACGCGGGATCGATGCGCGATATCCGCCATAGCGAGCGTTTCAGCCGCCCGGATTTCTCCATCCTCAAGCGTCTGACCACGCTCGGGCTGCCGATCGCGCTGGCGCTGTTCTTTGAAGTGACGCTGTTCGCGGTTGTTGCCCTGCTGGTGTCACCGCTGGGGATTGTTGACGTCGCCGGGCACCAGATTGCGCTCAACTTCAGCTCGCTGATGTTCGTCCTGCCGATGTCGCTGGCGGCGGCGGTCACTATCCGCGTCGGCTTCCGTCTGGGCCAGGGCTCAACGCCGGACGCACAGGTTTCTGCCCGCACCGGTCTGGGGGTTGGCGTGTGCATGGCGGTTTGTACGGCAATCTTCACCACCCTGATGCGTACCCATATCGCGCTACTGTACAACGATAATCCGGAAGTCGTTACGCTGGCCGCCCAGCTGATGCTGCTGGCGGCGCTGTACCAGATTTCCGATTCTATCCAGGTTATCGGTAGCGGCATTTTGCGCGGTTATAAAGATACCCGTTCGATCTTCTTTATTACCTTTATCGCCTACTGGGTGCTGGGTCTGCCGTGCGGCTACATCCTGGCGCTGACCGATCTGGTCGTGGAACGTATGGGCCCGGCGGGCTTCTGGTGGGGCTTTATTATTGGCCTGACGTCAGCGGCGGTGATGATGATGCTGAGAATGCGCTTCCTCCAGCGCCAGCCGGCGTCGGTCATTCTGCAACGCGCCGCGCGTTAATGCGGTAAGCCCCCTCGCCTTTCAACGGTCGAGGGGGCGCTGCGCTTAGTGATGCAGCATCTCATCCACCACCTGCTTTTTGGTCAACTGGTACGGATAATACGTCGGCCAGTTGTCCATTTCCGTCAGTAGCGCTTCCTGAGATTTATTGCCCATAAAGATGTGGAAATGCGCCGATTTTCGCGGCCCGATGATATGGTCGCTGAACTGCACGTATTTTGGCGCCGCGCTGTTAGCATCCTCGCACTCAAAGAGATAACGTACGCCCTTCTTGCCAGACGCGTAGGTTAAGACTTTATGCCCGGCGTAGCGATACTGGCAGGCGCTGACCTTATCGCCGACGTGAAATTCCATCACCCCATTTTCAATGCCGATCATATTGACGTCGGTCGCATAGCCGACGCGGTAATACTCTTTAATCTGCGCGAAGTTTTTGCTCTTATCCTTCGCCGCTTTCTGCTGGAACACCGGATCCAGATCGCCGGATAGCAGCAGCCCATTCACCGATTCCCAAACCCCCTCCCAGTCTTCCAGCGTGCGATCCTTCACGTCGCTGACGTCAAAAATACCTTCCGCCGCCTTCTGCTCTTTCTCGGTTAGCGGCTGCCCGCGATCGTGATGCCCGTGCGACAACGCCTGGCCGCTGACCAGCAGCGAGCCCAGAACCAAAGCCATTTTTCCCAGATGTTTCACGTGTGTTTTATCCTGATGGTTAGCATGAGACTCAAAACGTTATAACATAACATTACAAATTTCAATCATCGCTAACAAAAAGGATCAATGAGCGGATTGTGCAGGAAAGAGACGAAATGACGCCCGGATAAAATCGAGGGAGATCAAAGGAGTTTGACACGCCGCAGAAAAATGCAGCAGAGCTGGGCAAAAGTTCTCCAGTCGGGTGAAATCACACATTTTCCGCTTGCCACAGCCCGTCGCTGCCGCTAATATTCGTCCCCGTTGCCGCAAGCAACAATGCGTTCGTAGCTCAGTTGGTTAGAGCACCACCTTGACATGGTGGGGGTCGTTGGTTCGAGTCCAATCGAACGCACCATTATGCGTTTATAGCTCAGTTGGTTAGAGCACCACCTTGACATGGTGGGGGTCGTTGGTTCGAGTCCAATTAAACGCACCATTACGCGTTCGTAGCTCAGTTGGTTAGAGCACCACCTTGACATGGTGGGGGTCGTTGGTTCGAGTCCAATCGAACGCACCATATCTTCCCGATATGGTGCCTCTCTTCTCTCTTTATTTTCCCTTATTCTACAGCTTCGTTAATCGTTGCACGCTGATGCTATCCAGCTTTCCATCCAGCGTTTCCAGAAAATCATCGTGATACGGCATCGCCACGTGTTGCTTCAGCGCCTCCTCCGACGTCCAGCGCTCGATAAAGACAAACGATACCCTGCCCTCATTCCCCAGCTCGCGCACGTCGGGAATCGCCCGGCTTTCATGCAGGTCGTACTGCAGGCATCCGGCTTCCTGATGCGTGAGGGGGACCATAGCCTGCGCGGCTTTTCTAATCGTGTCGATATGCTCCGGGCGGGGCGTCAGGGTAGCGACAATTTTAACTTCACTCATGTGAGATCCTTTTGCGTCAATAACGAAACCTGGGGCTTCACAAGGAAACCTGGATTATTCAGGCTAGCAACGGAGTCTCAATTACGCCAACCGAACGCTATTCCCGACGGAGAAATCGGGCTACCACGAGCGCCCGCTTCGACGCCCGTCGGCTGGCTGGGGAGGATTATTTTACCAGCGGTTGTTTTTTCTCGACGTCTTTCAAACCGCCTTCGTTAACGGCATTCTTATAGCCCATCTTCTGCAGCAGCGTTTCCGCTTTGCCTGACTGATTGCCGGTATTGCAGTACAGATACAGCGTGTCATTTTTATCCTGTGTTACTTCGCCGATGCGATCCGCCAGTTGCTTCAGCGGGATATTCACCGCCCCCTTAACGTGCGCCTCCTGATACTGGTCCGGCGTGCGGACATCAATCCAGTGTTCAGCGGCCCAGGTGGCGGTGGAGGCCAGCAGTACTGCGCCAGCAAGCAGCAAGTTTTTCAGCAGTCGGGCTTGTGTAGACATAATATTTCCTCGTTAGTGAATGTCACATCGGATTATAGCCCTCTGTTTTATAAGGGATAGGTAGAAAGAACGGTAAAAAGTGACCGGTGTCGTGAAATGGGTCTTTACACCACCGTCCGGGGCATCCGAGGCCGTAACGGCTAATCCTGTTTCAGATACTGGGCCAGTACGGCGACAAAAGCGTGAAGTTGTTCCGAGGTAATGCCGTTATGACGGCCGATCGCATAGTGGCTTTTCAATCCGAATAACGCGGTTATCCGGAAACAACAACGGGCACCTCAGGTGCCCGCTTCAAGAAAAACGGGCCACATGCGGCCCGCTAATGATTAACACACTTCCAGCGCTTGCTCTTTGGCCCTTTCAGCCTGCTTTCGATAGTGGTCATACCGTGCACAAAACCACAGCCTTTGCTGCTCATTCATGTTGCCGGTGATCGTGCTGATGTCGATGGGATGGCCCACCGCGTGCATATGCGCAAAGCTGCGGGCCAGAAAATCAAAATTTGTTAATGCCTGTAGATCCTGTTTCTGCATTGCATATCCCTCCGATCTGGTACTCGTTTTTAAGGTTATATGCTTTCCTGTTTCCAGTATTCGCCTGTTATCGATCTCTCTTTGAACACTGCGTGCGCATTCAGCCGCGCTACGTCACATTTCAGCGGGAATGTGGATGTGGATAGCGAAATGACGGTTTGTGCTGAATAGACGATCACGTCCATAAGCGGGTACATCAATCAACATTTTTGCAATATACTCTGACAAGTGTAGAACAGAGTGAGTACATAACTAATGGAAATCGATCTTAATAATCTGATTTTTGACGGTCTGGAAGAAGCGGAAGAGCGCAATGCGGAACGTCTGGAGGATGCAGATAAGAAAGCGCAGGCGATTGTCGCCGATGATGACTGCGGCGACGCCTGCAAAATCTGATAACGGAGCCGGCATTCAACGCCGGCTTTTTTTTACTCACTACCGGCGCTGAATGCGCGTCATCTGTCAAGGTTTACGCTGCATACGGCGCATGGCGCAATGATAAGCGCCGTTACGCACCGAGCGCCGCAGGACCGCCGCAATCAGATGCACGCCGCCCCGCACCGCCCGCTGCTCCAGCGGGTGCAAGCGTAACCCCAGCATCTCCTGAGCCCATTCGGGCAACAGATCGATACCGGCCTTCATAAATATCATGCCCGCCGGCTGCGCCAGACGCCCCGGTAGCCGCGTGGTCATCAGCACCCTCGCCACTTCGCGCGTCCGTTCATCACAGCGCAGCTGCGGACGCATTGCGGCGAGATAATCGGCCACCGCATCCGGCGTTTTCGGCACGTTGCGCGCCCCCAACCGCTCAGCAATGCTGGCCGACTCGATAAAGTACTGTGCCTGACGCGCAGGCGTGACCACCGTGCGTCGATAGCGCAGGTGCGAGGCCATAAACGAACTGCATTCCGCGACGTGTACCCAGGTCAACAGATCCGGGTCACTGGCGGCATACGGTGCCCCGTCGGCGTCAATGCCGCTGATCCGCGCGTGAATGGCCTTCACTTTCGCAATCAGCCGCTCGGCATCGGGTTCAGTGGCAAAGGTGGTGGCGGAGATAAACTGGCTGGTGCGGCGCAGGCGGCCAAAAATATCCTCGCGAAAGGAGGAGTGATCCCAGACGCCCGCCAGCGCCAGCGGGTGCAGCATCTGCAGCAATAGCGCGCTGATGCCGCCGCACAGCATAGAGCTAAAATCACCGTGCACCGGCCAGATGGCCGACTGCGGGCCAAACAGCCCCGGTTCACCGACCGGGCGCTCAAAATCAATTTCGTTGAGCGCCATCCCCGTCAGGCCGAGCACCTGACGTTCAATGCGCTGGCGTAGCCATTCCATTGCCGCCCCCTCGTTGGTTAGACCTGACGCGCGTTATCCAGCCACGCGTAGACCGCCGCCAGATCCTGCTCGGCCAGCCCGTTCTGCGCCGCCGTCTGCCAAAGCTCGGCAATATCGCTCATCATCGGCATCGTGCCCTGCGGCGCACTGGCCAGCGCCAGACGCGCATCTTTCAGCGCGTGCTGAAGCTGCATCTGCGGGGTGTAATCGTCATTGCGGATCATCTCCAGCTTACCCTTCACATAAGGTGCCGCCAGCGGGCCGCCTTCCAGCGTTTCCCACAGCTGGTTGGGGGTGAAACCAAACTGTTTTGCCAGCTGCATGCTCTCCGCAACGCCCTGCATCATGGCGATAAGCCAGGCATTGATCACCAGCTTCATTTTCTGACTGTTACCCGCCTCGCCGTACCACTGAGTGCCACGAGAGATCGCGTCGAACACCTGCTGTGCGGCGCCCGCTCGCGCCTGGTCGCCGCTGGCCATCACCAGAATTTGCGCGTTTTCCGCTGGCGCTTTGGTGCCAGACACCGGCGCGTCGAGATACAGCATGTCCGGTCGCAGCGAATGAAGCAGCGCGATCGCCTCTGCCGTCTCCTGAGTCCCGATGGTGCCCATCTGGCAGAAGGTCGCGCCCTCCGCGCAGGACGGCGCGATGGCGCGGATAATCGCCTGAGTGGCAGCGCCATCGGTGAGCATCGCGATAATCACCTGTGCGTCAGTCACCGCCAGCGCAGCGTCGTTGCACAGCTGAAGACCCTCAGGCTGGAGATCTTCGCCGCGCCCCGGCGTACGGTTCCAGCCGTACACCGTGAACCCTTTTTTCAGCAAATTGGCGGCAAACGCGTGGCCCATTGCGCCCAATCCCAGAACCGCTACCGCGGGCAGTGCCTTCATCTTTTTCTCCTCACATGTTCGGTCATTTTTTGTAGACTGCTGATTTTTCGGCCGCAATGCAACCGGATAATCCACTGCCGCCGTCCCTCCTTTCTAAGCAATAAAGGCCCAACCTTTACATACTCTTTCAATCCCTCGTCACTTCCCTACAGTCTCCTTACGCATAATACTCGTTTTAACTTTTAGACAACATTTGCAACTTTGAGGGATTAGAGTGATGCGTCAAACTCTGCAACTTTCACGCTGGCTGGCGGGCCTGGTCCTCGCCGTTAGCGTTGCGCTGCCGGCCAGCGCTAACTCCTGGCCGTTACCGCCTCCCGGCAGCCGGCTGGTTGGTGAAAACCGCTTCCACGTCGTCGAGAACAACGGCGGCTCGCTGGAAGCCATCGCCAAAAAATACAACGTCGGTTTCCTGGCGCTGTTACAGGCTAACCCCGGCGTCGACCCTTACGTGCCCCGCCCCGGCAGCGTGTTGACGATCCCGCTGCAAACGCTGCTGCCTGATGTACCGCGTGAAGGCATCGTGCTTAACCTGGCCGAACTGCGGCTGTACTACTACCCACCGGGCAGCAATACCGTCACCGTCTATCCGATTGGCATTGGTCAACTGGGGGGCACCACGGTGACGCCAACCATGGTCACCACCGTTTCTGATAAACGCGCCAACCCCACCTGGACGCCTACCGCCAATATCCGTGCGCGCTATCGCGCCCAGGGCGTTGAGCTACCGGCGGTGATGCCTGCCGGCCCGGATAACCCGATGGGCCACCACGCCATTCGCCTCGCGGCCTACGGCGGCGTGTACCTGCTGCACGGCACTAACGCCGATTTTGGCATCGGAATGCGCGTCAGCTCCGGCTGTATTCGCCTGCGCGATAACGATATTAAAGCCCTGTTCGATCAGGTGACGCCTGGCACGAAGGTCAACATTATCAATACGCCAATTAAGGCCTCGGTGGAGCCAAACGGCGTTCATCTGGTGGAAGTTCATCAGCCGCTATCCGAGCATATTGATGACGACCCGCAGACGCTGCCAATCGTACTTAACGCGAGCATGAAAGCCTTCAGCCAGAGCCCGAATACCGATGGCGAGGTGATGAACAAAGTGATGGATGTGCGCTCCGGGATGCCGGTTGATGTCACCCGTCATCACGAGGTTGCGCAGCAAAATATGTAGCAGATAACAGAAAAGAAAAGGCCCTGAGCGTATTCCGCTCAGGGCCTTTTTTATCGCAGTGGCATAAGCATTATGAGGGTTTTAATGCTTATTTATAGATTACCGCAGTACCGTGGAGGGAGTTCGGACCGCTAACGGAAGTGATGCGGAAAGATTTCGCCCCCATTTCATCGGCTTTCTGTGACAGTTCTTGTTCCAGGGATGCCAGGTTCGGGCCCGCAGAGGCGGCAATGTTGCCGACTTTGTGCTGGTCTGCTGGAGTGGATTGCACTTCAACAGCGGCAAAACTTGCAAATGATAGTGAGCTCAGGACTGCGGCGATGGCCAGGGTTTTTACGTTTTTCATGATTTATACCTTGCAGATGAATTTTTGTAGGTCAGACGTTATTAACTTAACGATCGATAAAATAATAATAATGAGATCCAGGTCACACGTCAACGTATTTTTATAACGATCGTTTATTTAATTAGATTTCATATATTTTTCATATGAATATGCTCATCTCTTTTTTACGCCGGAAGCGCTAGCCCCCGTCGACGATTATTTTTATAATGAGCATTCACTAAACACCGACTAAGGTAGGCGGCACGATGACAACTGACACGCAAAGTTGCGCGAAAAAAGGCCGTGGTCGACCTAAAGTATTCGACCGGGAAGCGGCGCTTGATAAAGCAATGACGCTATTCTGGCAATATGGCTATGAAGCAACCTCCCTCTCCGACCTGGTCGAAGCCACCGGAGCCAAGGCCCCCACGCTGTACGCTGAGTTTGTGAATAAAGAGGGGCTCTTCCGCGCCGTTCTTGACCACTATATCAGCCGTTTTGCGTCGAAAAATGAGGCCTGTCTGTTCTGCGATGAGCAGACGCTGCTGGAAGCGCTGCGTAACTATTTCACCGCCGTCGCGACCTGCTTTACCAGCAAGGATACCCCTGCTGGCTGCTTTATGATTAACACCTCTGCGGCGCTGGCGGCCTCTTCAAAGGAGATCGCCAAAACCATTAAGTCGCGCCACGCGGTGCAGGAACAGACGCTGTGCCAGTTCTTACAGCTGCGACAGGCGCGCGGAGAGATTCCGGCCGAGAAGAACGTTGCCGAGCTGGCGCAGTTCCTGAGCTGTATTTTACAAGGGATGTCGATTAGCGCGCGCGAAGGCGCAGACTTTGCAACGCTGATGCAGATTACCGACACCACGCTGCGGTTGTGGCCGCACATGATTGCCGCGTAATAAAAAAACGCCCCTCAGTCTGGGAGACTCAGGGGCGAACAGCACACTAACGCTTTTTTAGGCTTTATTCAGTACCAGCTGACCGTTGCTATCCAGCGGAATCTGGTCGCCAGGCTGTTTATCCATCCGGATTTTCCCCTGCTGGTCGCCGATTTTGTAGGTTACATCGTATCCGAGCGTCTTCTCAGACTTGTCGTACACGGTTTTACAACGCTGTTCAGTCGTCGTATAGGTGTCATTGTTCTGCATCGCGCCCTGCACCTGGTTACCGGCATAGCCGCCCCCCAGCGCGCCGACGACGGTGGCGACGTCTTTACCGCGCCCACCGCCAAACTGATGGCCAATCACCCCACCCGCAACGGCACCCAGCACCGAACCGGCAATACGGTTTTCATCCTGTACCGGACGACGGTGCGTCACCGTCACATTACGGCACTCCTGACGCGGGTTTTTAACGGTTTCCTTGATTGGCGTAGCGGAGATCACCTGCGCATACTGCGGGCCACGATCGAATACGTTCATACTCGCTACGGCGGCAACCCCAAGCGCGGCTGCAACGCCAATACCAATACCCGCCAACATTGATTTATTCACGGGACTTCCTCCTTTGTTGCTATTGCTAACAATTGTGCAACTTAACGCAAACGGCAGCTATCAGACAAAAGCGCAAAAAACAGGATTTTGTGTGGGAATAGAGGTGTTTGAGAGAATTCTGAAGACGGGAACGAGCAACATGGGCGCATGGCCGGAAGGCGCTGCGTTTATCCGGCCTGCATGCGGATCGGCATGCAGGCCGGGAGCAGATTAGTGCAGTTTCAGGCGCGGGCGAATAACGCGGTTGATGCTGCCCACCAGCATCATCAGGCCGGTTTTGCAGTAGCCGTGCAGCGCAATCTGGTGCATACGATACAGTGAGATATACACCATACGCGCGATACGCCCTTCAATCATCATGGAGCCACGCATCAGGTTACCCATCAGGCTACCCACCGTAGAATAGTTGGACAGCGACACCAGCGAGCCGTGATCTTTGTAGGAATACGGCTTCAGCTCTTTCCCTTTCATCTGCGCCAGAATGTTGTTCAGCGCGCAGGTGGCCATCTGGTGCGCAGCCTGGGCGCGCGGCGGCACAAAGCCCCCTTCCGGACGCGCGCAGGACGCGCAGTCGCCGATGGCGTAGATATCCTGGTCGCGGGTGGTTTGCAGCGTCGGCTCAACCACCAGCTGGTTGATGCGGTTAGTTTCCAGGCCGCCAATCTCTTTCATAAAGTCTGGCGCTTTAATCCCTGCCGCCCAGACCATCAGATCGGCCTGAATATACTCGCCATCTTTGGTGTGCAGACCACCTGCATCGGCGCTGGTCACCATCGTCTGGGTCAGCACGCGCACGCCCATTTTGGTCAGCTCGCTGTGCGCTGCGCCGGAAATACGCGGCGGCAGCGCCGGCAGAATGCGTTCACCGGCTTCCACCAGCGTGACGTTGAGCGCTTCGTTGCTCAGCCCTTTATAGCCGTAGCTATGCAGCTGTTTCACCGCATTGTGCAGTTCTGCCGACAGCTCTACGCCGGTCGCCCCGCCGCCAACAATGGCGATGTTCACCTTGCCGTTGGCGCCAAGGTTAGCGGAATATTTGAGGAACAGGTTCAGCATTTCCTGGTGGAAACGACGCGCCTGATGCGGGTTGTCGAGGAAGATGCAGTGCTCTTTCACACCCGGGGTATTGAAGTCGTTCGAGGTGCTGCCCAGCGCCATCACCAGGGTGTCGTACGCCAGCTTGCGCTCGGGTACCAGCAGCTCGCCCTTCTCGTCGCGCAGCTCGGCCAGGGTAATGGTTTTGGCTTCACGGTTGATATCCATCACCGAACCCAGCTGGAACTGGAAGTGATGATTACGCGCGTGCGCCAGATAGCTCAGCGCATCCACGCCTTCGTCCAGAGACCCCGTCGCCACTTCGTGCAGCAGCGGTTTCCACAGGTGGCTATGGTTGCGATCCACCAGCGTGATTTTGGCTTTTTTACCCTTGCCGAGTTTACGCCCCAGCTGAGTCGCCAGTTCCAGGCCGCCAGCGCCGCCACCTACAATTACAATTTTCTTCATTGGCGTAGTCACGAGACCCCCTTAAAATTTATTAACCAATTGTTAATTAAAAGTTATAAGCATAGCTCTTAATTAACAACAAGTTACTAACAAGAAACCATTCAGCTGCAATGAGAATAACATGAATGGTGCATTGGTCATACCAAAATTGATGTGCATCAAGTTTTATCGCGCAGAAGTTGAACGAACGGCGTTCTGGCGGCCTGAAAAATCCGCGGTGCGGTTAAAAATTAACAAAAAAAAGCCCCGGCAACCCATGGCTGCCGGGGCGTTAAGCCACGTCATTTAACCTAACGTTTTAAACGCTTTAATTCGCTGCAGGTGCGGCGAGATATTTTTAAACTTATGGCCCTGCTCTTCATCCCAGATGATTTCATAGTAATGATGCAGCATCTCGGCTGAACGCTGGCTGTCCAGCGCATCATCGTGACGGGATAAAATCGCCAGGCAGCGGTCGCGGTTCTTCTCGCGGAAGTTATTCACGCATTTGGTGGCAATATCGATGTACTCTTCCGGGCGATCGATCTTGCCGTCCATGTTCTCGTTCGGGAACAGGTTCGGGTTAAACATCACCTGGCGGATATCGCACAGAAAACCAATGCGCTCTGCCCAGTAGCCGCCCAGCCCCACACCGCAAATCAGCGGGCGCTCGTCAGCGTTCAACTGCAGCATTTTGTCGACTTCTTTCAGCAGATGCTGCATGTCATGCTTCGGGTGCCGCGTACTGTAGCTAATCAACCGCACGTCCGGGTCGATAAACTGCAGCTGTAGCACCTTTTCATGGTTGCCTGGGCTATTCGAGTCAAAACCGTGTAAATAGATAATCATCGCGTCCTCACCACACCATTACTCCCACACCGGGAGGGTTAATGACCAGCCTTCACTTCCTGCCAGCGTTCATGGAGTTGCTCCAGCTGAGCGCTAACCGTTTTCCAGCGGGCGGAGTCCATCAGTTCCTGACGGCTAAATGAACCTTTATGATACAACTTCGTAACACGCTCTGCGTTGATCGGCGACAGGTTATCCAGCACGCTCACCGCCCCCTTACGATTATTGCAGACGAGGATCATATCGCAACCGGCATCGAGCGACGCCTGCCCGCGTTCGGCGTAGCTGCCCATAATCGCCGCGCCTTCCATTGACAGATCGTCAGAGAAAATCACGCCGTCAAAGCCCAGCTCGCCGCGCAGCACGCTTTGCAGCCAGTGCGCAGAGCCGCTGGCCGGGCGCGGATCAACGGCGTCGTAAATGACGTGCGCGGGCATAATGGCGTCGAGCGCGTTTTCGCTAATCAGCGTTTTAAACACTGCCATATCCTTCGCGCGGATGTCCGCTTCCGGACGCGGATCGTGCGGCGTCTCTTTGTGCGAGTCGGCGGTCACCGCCCCGTGTCCCGGGAAGTGTTTGCCGGTGGTTTTCATCCCGGCGGCGTGCATGCCGTCAATAAAATGACGCGCCATCACCAGCGCTTTCTGCGGATCCGCATGATAAGAGCGCTCGCCGATAGCGGTACAGATATGGCCCACGTCCAGCACCGGCGCGAAGCTGATATCAATATCCATGGCGATCATCTCGCTGGCCATCAGCCAGCCCGCATCGGCCGCCATCCGGCCGCCTGCTTCTTCCCCCAGCACGGCGGCAAAAGACTGCGCGGCCGGTAAACGGGTAAAGCCCTCGCGGAAGCGCTGCACGCGGCCGCCCTCCTGATCGACGGCCACCACCAGCCGATGGTGAGACGCGCTGCGAATCTGGCGCACCAGTTCGCGCAGTTGCTCGGGGTCATGGTAGTTACGGCTAAACAGAATTAAGCCGCCGACCAGCGGGTGCGCCAGAATTTCACGTTCTTCGGCATCCAGCTCGTAGCCTTCCACATCCAACATTACTGGCCCCACACGGCCTCCTTTTTGTTCTTAAGCTGCAGCCAGGTTTGATTGGCCAGCGTGATAAATTGTTCGTCGCCGGTTTGTTGCCAGCGACACTCGAACCAGCCCGCCATCAGCATCAGCACCCACGGGCGCCAGCGCAGCGTCTGTCGCCACAATAGTTCCGGGGCGATGTGCGCCAGCTCGGCGTAGACCTGCGTCAGCTGATGACGCTGTTGATTATCCGGCGTCCATACGGCCGCCAGCTCCAGCGCGATATCACCGTCGCCGGCGTATTCCCAGTCGATCAGCTTTAAGCCCCCTTCCGCGTGCACAATATTGCCCGCGTGGACGTCCATATGCAGCGGCGCCAGGCGTAACGGCTGTGGCTCGCCCTGACGACGCAGCCGTTTCAGGCTACGCAGCCAGAAAGGCGTGCGGCGCGACGGACTACACTGCTGCCAGTACTGCTCCAGCAGAGGCAAAAGCGCCAGCCGCCAGCCGAATCGACGTTGCTGGTGTAAATCATACAGGAGAGTCGCCAGCGGTCGATGCGCCGGGAGCACGCTTTTGATCTCTCCGGCTAAAAAATCGACGGCCATCCAGCCGGGCGTATAAAAAACCGGCTTTGGTGCCAGGGTGGCGGGTAACTGACGAAGGGCATGATATTGACGAAGGAATTCGCTTTCCGGCGCGTCGGGCGCATGGTGCTGGCGAAGGACCAGCCGCCGTTCAGCGTTTTGCAGAATACAGCTGCTGCCGCTCAGCCCCGAGGTTTCGGGGCTGGCGACGATGCGGTAGTGCGGAAATTCGCGTGACAGCAGCGCGTCACGCGAAAGCTTATTGTTGCGCAACCGCACCTTTACCCGACCAGACAATCTCACCGGTCTGCACCAGCATCAGCTGCATTTGCAGGGTTGGCGCATTTACGTTGCCGGTGGCGTTAGAGTACAGCACGTACTGCGCGCCCACGGTACGGGCAATGCCCATCGCTTTACTGCGCGAGCCGAGGCTATCCTGCGGCGACAGACCCAACTGCTGTTTCGCGACCGCCAGCTGCTGAGCGGAAACCAGCGTGAAGGTACCGTTGCCCGCCAGCGCATTACGCAGCGCGGTGGTCGCCTCACCGGCGTTCAGCGAACCGTTGGTACGGTTGTTGACGCTGTCGACCAGCAGAATGCTGCCCGCCGTCACGCCGCCGGTTTGCAGCATTTTGCCAACCAGCGGCTGCACTGCGCCGTTCCAGTCATAGTGACGCACGCGCGGCGTTGGCTGCGCAGGCTCACCGCCATGTTCAATCGGCCCCGGCTGCTGTGGGATCGTCGGCACGCTCGGTACCGTCGGCACCGGCTGCTGCGGTTCGACAGGCTGCTGTGGCTGCTGCGGATTGGCCGTATCTACCGGCGCCGGTTGTTCGCGCACCACACACCCTGTCAGTACCAATGCCAGCGAGGCAATCAACGCGTAGCGACCCAATTTACTCATTCCAGCTTACCTCTCAAAGATAAAGATAAAGTCGGGCTTTATGCGCCCCTAAACCGTTAGCCGTCCCGTAGAGCGTAACCGAGCCCATCGCGGGAACGGTGATGCTGCGCGGCGCTTCCAGCGGGTGCATTTCCAGCCCTCTGGCGTCATACCAATAAAAACGGTAGTGGACGGTGACCGGCTCACGCCTTTCGTTGAACAGCTTTGTGCTGGCGGTAGCCTGAATATCTGACGACGCGATCTCGGGCTTTTCCGCGCTGATGCCTGCCGCCAGAACGTTAGACTCCATCACCAGCGTCTGCTGCTCGCTGACGGCGATTTCCGGGCGCGAATGACACCCGGCGAGGAGCGCCGTACCCAGCAAAAGACCCAGATATGCCGATTTCATAGTTTAGCCTTTATGCGCCAGCATCGGCCCCAGCGGGCGGCCGCCCAGCAGGTGCATATGAATATGGTAAACTTCCTGCCCGCCGTGGCGGTTGCAGTTCATGATCAGACGGTAGCCGTCTTCCGCAATACCTTCATCCTGCGCGATTTTCGCCGCCACGGTAATCATACGACCCAGCGCCTGCTCGTGCTCGGCGGTCACGTCATTAGTGGTGGCAATCAGGGTATTAGGGATAATCAGAATATGGGTCGGTGCCTGCGGAGAGATATCGCGAAACGCGGTGACCAGCTCATCCTGATACACGATATCCGACGGGATTTCACGACGAATAATTTTGCTGAAAATGGTTTCTTCTGCCATAAATAATTCCTTTATTATTCTCATATGCCGTCGGTAAAATCGTTGCCGACGAACAGCTTAGATGCCAGAGTATGAGCGAGTTACGCTACCTCTTTCAACAGTAATACGATTTTTCTTACCGTCTCACGTTACTTACGTACCCACTGGCCGTTAATGCCCTGCACATATTCGCCCGGCAGCGCTTTATCGATCAGCTTTTTCCCCGCCAGCCGCGCCACGTCCTGCTGCGACATATTGTTGCTCTGCGCCAGCTGCTGATAGCTTTCGCTACGGGCTTGATTGATTTTTTTCACCAGCGCCAGCGTGTCATTATCCTGAACCCGCGCTGCCAGATAGCCGCCCTGGGTTTCGCCCACCCGCCCTTGGGTTCTCGCCTCTGCCAGCGTTAGCGCCTGTGCCTGAATGCTAAACAGACCTAACAACAGCACCGCGATTATGCGTATTTTTCTCATCATGGACGGCCTCAGAATAAGTCGCTACGCGATTTCAGCAGATCCTCAACGTCCTTATCGGCCTTGATGCGGATTTCGTGCTCAATCTTAACGTTCATATTGATGGTAATCGGCTCTTTTGGCGCCGCCACCTCAATGCGGGGTACGCAGCCCGATAGCAGTGCCGTGGCCGCGACGCCCAGCATGGCGATGGTTAATTTCATTGTTGCTCCTTACATTCCGTGCCGCGGCGACACGGTACACCGGGAAGGGTCGCGTGTTGCTCAAGCCATGACTGAAGTTTGTCGCCAAAGCGCAGGCTTCGCCACAAATCAAAAACATTCTCCTGGTGCGTGTAATTCAGGCGCACCGTACTGCGCTTCTCGTCCATCACCCCGGTGCCGGTCACCGTGGCCTGCAGCGTCAGCATGCCCAGGCTATCGAGGTTGATTCGCGTCCACGATCGAGAGATTTCCATATAGCGCAACCAGTTGATGGCCGCGCCCGCGGCGATATTATCGGCGGCTACCGCGTCGGCGGTGTCTTTATCCAGCCGCAGGGTCATCGGGCCAGGATTATGCAGCCAGCCGTCCTTAATGATCCATTTGCTGTCGTTCAGCCACAGCGGTAATGCGCCGTCAACGGGGCCGGACATGGCAAACTGTTTCGGGTTAACCGCGCTCACCAGCTCGCTGGTAGAAATCTGCTGCAAGCGCAGCAGCGCCGCATCGCGCTGCGGCATTCGTAGCTGCTGCATCGTCACTTTCCCGCCAAGTACATCAACGCTGACGTTGCTTAACTGTAGCGGCTCGGCATCGCTCCACGGCCAGGTGCCCTGCAGGTCGGCGGTCACGTTGCGCGCGGTAACCTGGTTGACGATTTCGGCAATGCGCAGCGACACCGGGCGGCGCGTGCCTAACTGCCAGACGCCTGCCTTCAGGCGGAACGGCAGCACAAAATCGACGCCGTTGATTTCGTTATCCGGCATCCACGCGCTGCCGTTGCGCAGCACGCCGTGACCACCGGCCTCAAATCCTTGCCCGGCGGCGGCAGAAAACGCCACCTGTGCGTACAGCGTGCCGTCACGTAGCTTCATTTTCCAGTCCGGCGGTACCAGCGGCTGGAAGACCTCCAGTGACTGTTTTGGCCACCACGCTTGCCCGCGCAGGCGCTCGCCGTCCCAACGGCCCATCACGCGTACCGGCCCAATCTCCTGCGCTTTCAGGTCGCCTTTAAACTGGAAGAAGGTGGGATCGCGCCCCTTGACGCTGAAGGACAACGCCGACGCGGGCAGCACGCTACCGCCGGTAAAACGGGTTTCGCTCGCCTCCAGCGCCAGCGCGCCGGTAAAGGAAGGATGCTGCTCATTGCGGAACCAGTGAATCGGCCGTTCCAGCTTGAGACGCGGCTTATCAATAGTCATGGTGCCGTATTGCAACTTGTCGAAGCCGGTCGACAACGCGTTCAGCACAATCGCGCTGTCGCGCCACTCGCCGGTTCCGGTCACATCCCAGCGCGCCTGCATCGGCGTAAAGTGGCCGTCGCCCCAGTAGCGCCACTGCCAGGTGCCTTTATCCGGCAGGAAATTGTCCGCCTGGCCATCCAGATGCAGCACAAAATCGCCGGTCTCCTGTTCGTGGGCACGCAGGATCGCCTGCAGGCGGCCATCGATTCCCTGGGTGGAAATCTTCACCCCCGCCAGCGGCCAGCGCACCTCATCAATATTCAGCGCATCAATTATTCGGCCGCGCGAGCGCAGTAGCGCCCCGGGCTGGAACGCCAGCACCGGCGTCACCAGCGGGCCGCTGAGGTGAGCGGGCAGCTTCGCGTAAAAGATCAGGTCGCCCTGCTTCGCTTCGCCCACCAGCTGGAGCGGCATGTTGCTGTTATCCATACTCAGCACGCCCGGCCCGACGTTCAGAACCGCCACGCCCTTGCCCGCATCGCCGGCGGTCAGCACGCTGAGGCGGCCGGTTACCTGCGTTTTATCGACGCCCTGCTGCCAGTTTTCCAGCTTCACGCCCACGCGGCCGCTAAGCGGTATCCCCGCCTGATACGGCCAGCTCCAGCGCCCATCGCTGATGGTGAGCTGCTGTTCCGTTAAGGTCCAGGGCAGATCCAGCAGCGGGTCGCCTTCGCCGCGGGCCATCACGATCAGTTGCCCCTGATTGCCGTCCCAGTTGAGTTCGGCATCCACCAGAGACGGCACCTGCGGCACCTGGAAAGTGGATTCCAGATGCCCTTGTACCGGCAGCCCGTCGGGTACCAACGGCATCGTGAATTCGCCGAGCAGCTTAACCGGCGGCTCGCCTTCAATCAGGCTGGCGTGCAGTTCGCTCACCGTCAGCGACTGGCCGTGCAGCCGGGCGCGTAGACGGATCTGTTCGCCGCTATATTCCACTTCCTGCCGCTGTGGGGTGAGTGAAACGGTGAGTTTGCCCTGCCATTTCTCCCACGGCGAGATACTCAGCGCGTCAATGGTTAGCCAGGTATTGGGCAGCATCGACTGCCACTCCGCCAGCGTGCGCGGCGCGCCGGGCACCGCATCGTTTTCCGGTAGTTTATTAAAACAGAGGGAGTTGAGATTGGCCGAGGCGGCATGCAGCCGCCAACGGCTAGGATGTGACAGGGTCACGTCCTTGAAGCTCGCCAGCTCGCAATCCCCCGCAAGATAGCGCAGATCGGGAATACGCAACGCTGTACGCGTCAGCCGGGGGCTTTCATTGAACGCAATGCGCGTACCTGCCGGAAGCCAGATGCCCACCAGCGTAGGAACCCAGTACCCCAGCGTCATCACCAGCGTGAGCGGCAGCAGTACTAAAAGCAGGAGTAGCGCAATGATGGCTTTATATTTACCCTTCATGGGTGCAGTGATATCCAGATTGAACAAGCAGTGATGCCAGACCGCGCAGCGAGCAGCCCAAAGGCACATATTGTGTCATGTCAGACCAGAGAGTGAAAGCCGCCGTGATGATTTAAGAATAGCGGCTGTAAAACAAAACGTGAGGAATTTCAGTTGATTCTGATTGAGAACTGCGATTCGCGCCCCCATTTAAAACGCGTATACTGAAGAGAGTTTCTTTACCTATCCTTAGCTTTCAAAATATTTTTATACTTTGTAAGATTTTTTGAAATATGCTAACTTGACTCTAAAATCATTGGAGAAAAGTCTCATGAAAATAGCCGTTTACAGTACTAAGCAGTACGATAAAAAGTATCTGCAAAATGTTAATCAGGCATATGGCTTTGAGCTTGAGTTTTTTGATTTCCTGTTAACGGAAAAAACCGCCAAAACCGCCCATGGCTGTGAAGCGGTTTGTATTTTCGTTAACGATGACGGTAGCCGTCCGGTGCTGGAAGAGTTGAAAAAGAACGGCGTGAAGTACATCGCGCTGCGCTGCGCGGGCTTCAACAACGTTGACCTCGACGCGGCTAAAGAGCTGGGTCTGCGCGTAGTGCGCGTGCCCGCCTATGACCCGGAAGCCGTGGCCGAACACGCCGTTGGCCTGATGATGACGCTGAACCGCCGTATTCACCGTGCCTATCAGCGTACCCGCGATGCTAACTTCTCGCTGGAAGGGCTGACCGGTTTCACCATGTTCGGTAAAACCGCAGGCGTGATTGGCACCGGGAAAATCGGCGTGGCGGCCCTGCGTATTCTGAAAGGTTTCGGCATGCGTCTGCTGGCGTTTGACCCGTATCCAAGCGCCGCCGCGCTGGAGCTGGGCGTGGAGTACGTCGATCTGCCGACGTTATTCGCCGAGTCCGACGTCATTTCGCTGCACTGCCCGCTGACGCCGGAAAACTATCACCTGCTGAACGCCAGCGCCTTTGAGAAAATGAAAGATGGCGTGATGATCGTCAACACCAGCCGCGGCGCGCTGATTGACTCGCAGGCGGCGATTGAAGCTTTAAAAACGCAGAAGATCGGCGCATTAGGGATGGACGTGTATGAAAATGAACGCGATCTGTTCTTCGAAGATAAGTCTAACGACGTGATTCAGGATGATGTGTTCCGCCGTCTTTCCGCCTGTCACAACGTGCTGTTCACCGGCCACCAGGCGTTCCTGACCGCAGAAGCCCTGACCAGCATCTCCGAAACTACCCTGCAGAACCTGCAGCAAATCGACGCTGGCGCAGACTGTCCTAACGCTATCGCCTGATGCCCTTCACTCCCCGGCAACCGTCGGGGAGCATTTTCGGATAAGCCCCACAGACACCGCCCGCTGTACAGTTATGCTTCTAATACATTCACACGACTAATAGTTAATAAGAAGCACTGTACAATGAAGAACCTGTTTTTCCTGCTGACTGCGGCTGCCCTTCTTTCTGGCTGCGTCTACAACAGCAAAATGTCAACGAACGCTGATCAGCTTCAGCATCACCGCTTTGTATTAGAGAGCGTGAACGGTAAAACGTTAAGCAGCAAAGGCGCGCCGCTCGAACTGAGCTTTGGGGAAAAGCAGCCGATTCTTGAGAAGATTTATGTGTCGGGCAATATGTGTAACGGTTTTTCCGGCACCGCTACCCTGCACAAAGGCGAGCTAAAGACGAGCGAACTCGCCATGACGCGCAAACTGTGCAGCGACGCCCAGCTTAATGAGCTGGATGCCACGTTCAGCAATATGCTTCGTCAGGGCGCGCAGGTGGATTTAACCGAGCAACAGCTGACCCTCGCCACGGCAGACCAGACGCTGGTCTATCGCCTGGCCGATCTGGTGCACTAAGGCTTAGTAGCTGCCGCAGGTGCCGGTAGCAAGAGACTGCTCGCTGCAGCGTTTACCATTTGGCAGCGCGCACATACCGATACTGGAGCCGTCCAGCTGACGCGCGGCGGACAGTGAGCCACCGATCATCGCACAGTTCGCTTCACCCGAACTGGACATCGCCGCCCTCATCCCCGGCGTCACGTGTGCAGCCGTTGCCTGCTGAACAGGTTCGCTGCTGCACGCGGATAATAACAGTGCCGCACAGCCCACTAAAAACGCAGCTCGCATCTCTTCTCTCCGTATCGCAAAAATAAGAACAAACCTAAGCATCATAGGCAGCGCAGGCCGCTCCGTCGAGAGACGAAGTGCGCATTTATGCGCTACAGAAACATTTTCTGGCAATTTTGTGGCTGAAATCGGCGATTGCCCCAACACCGACACACATCAAGGACACAAAAGCAAAAATGATTCAGCCTGCCCTTTGCTAGACTTAACACAACAACATCCACCAGAGTGATGTGTCAGTCAGGGATGATTTCCGGTTGGCGGCACTGTCCGTGAACCTCTTTTTTGCGCAATGTAAGGTGTCATAATCAATGATCACAATTGACGGTAATGGTGCAGTCGCCTCGGTTGCGTTCCGTACCAGTGAAGTCATCGCCATTTACCCGATCACGCCAAGTTCGACCATGGCTGAGCAGGCCGACGCGTGGGCGGGCAACGGGCTGAAAAACGTCTGGGGCGATGTCCCGCGCGTGGTAGAGATGCAGTCAGAAGCCGGCGCGATTGCCGCCGTGCACGGGGCGTTGCAGACCGGGGCGCTGTCGACCTCGTTCACCTCGTCGCAGGGGCTCCTGCTGATGATCCCCACGCTGTATAAACTGGCCGGGCAGCTGACGCCGTTCGTACTGCACGTGGCGGCGCGCACCGTGGCAACCCATGCGCTGTCCATTTTCGGCGACCATTCTGACGTGATGGCGGTGCGCCAGACCGGCTGCGCCATGCTGTGCGCCGGTAGCGTGCAGGAAGCGCAGGATTTCGCGCTGATTTCCCATATTGCGACGCTCAAGAGCCGGGTGCCGTTTATTCACTTCTTCGATGGCTTCCGCACGTCGCATGAGATTAACAAAATCGTGCCGCTGGCCGACGATACGATCCGTGGCCTGCTGCCGCAGGAGGACATCGCCGCCCACCGCGCCCGGGCGTTAAACCCGGAGCATCCGATTATTCGCGGCACCTCCGCTAACCCAGACACCTACTTCCAGTCTCGTGAAGCCACCAACCCGTGGTACAACGCGGTGTACGACCACGTTGAGCACGCGATGGATGATTTTGCCGCCGCGACGGGCCGCAGCTATAAGCCGTTTGAATATTACGGCCATCCGCAGGCGGAACGCGTGATTGTGATTATGGGCTCGGCGATCGGCACCTGTGAGGAAGTGGTGGATGAACTGCTGACGCGCGGCGAAAAAGTCGGCGTGCTGAAAGTCCGTCTCTACCGCCCGTTCTCAGCGACACATTTATTACAGGCGCTGCCGGACAGCGTCCGCAGCGTCGCGGTGCTCGACCGCACTAAAGAGCCGGGCGCCCAGGCGGAGCCGCTGTATCTCGACGTGATGACGGCGCTGGCGGAAGCCTTCAACCACGGCGAACGCGAAACCCTGCCGCGCGTGATTGGCGGGCGTTACGGTCTCTCCTCCAAAGAGTTTGGCCCGGACTGCGTGCTGTCTATCTTCCACGAGCTGTCGCAGGCGAAACCGAAACCGCGCTTTACCGTCGGCATCTATGACGACGTGACCAATCTCTCCCTGCCGCAGATGGAAAACACCCTGCCGTCGCATGCGCGTCTGGAGGCGTTGTTCTACGGCTTAGGCAGCGATGGCAGCGTGTCGGCCACCAAAAACAACATCAAGATCATCGGCAACTCTACGCCGTGGTTTGCCCAGGGCTATTTCGTCTACGACTCCAAAAAAGCGGGCGGCCTGACGGTCTCTCACCTGCGCGTGAGCGATAACCCGATCCGCTCTGCCTATCTGGTAGCGCAGGCCGATTTTGTGGGCTGCCACCAGCTGCAGTTTATTGATAAATACCAGATGGCTGAGCGCCTGAAGCCCGGCGGGATTTTCCTGCTCAATACGCCGTACAGCGCCGATGAAGTTTGGGCGCGTCTGCCGCAGGAAGTGCAGGCGGTACTGAACCAGAAACGTGCGCGCTTCTTCGTGATCAACGCGGCGAAAATCGCCCGTGAATGCGGGCTGGCGGCGCGTATTAATACCGTCATGCAGATGGCATTCTTCCACCTGACGCAAATTTTACCGGGCGACAGCGCGCTGATGGAGCTGCAAAACGCCATCGCCAGAAGCTACAGCAGCAAAGGCCAGGAGCTGGTTGAGCGCAACTGGCAGGCGCTGGCGCTGGCCCGCGAATCGCTGTTTGAAGTGCCGCTACAGCAGGTGAACGCCAGCAGCCCGAACCGCCCGCCGGTGGTCTCCGATGCCGCGCCGGACTTCGTCAAAACCGTCACCGCCGCGATGCTGGCTGGCCTCGGCGATGCGCTGCCGGTCTCCGCCCTGCCGCCGGACGGCACCTGGCCGGTCGGCACCACGCGCTGGGAGAAACGCAACATCGCCGAAGAGATCCCAATCTGGAAAGAGGAACTCTGCACCCAGTGTAACCACTGCGTCGCCGCCTGCCCGCACTCGGCGATTCGTGCAAAAGTGGTTTCGCCAGACGCGATGGAAAACGCCCCAGCGTCTCTGCATTCTCTGGACGTGAAATCGCGCGACATGCGTGGTCAGAAATACGTGCTGCAGGTGGCGCCGGAAGACTGTACCGGCTGTAATCTGTGCGTCGAGGTGTGCCCGGCAAAAGATCGCCAGAATCCAGAAATCAAAGCCATCAATATGATGTCGCGTCTGGAGCACGTCGAAGAAGAGAAAGTGAACTATGACTTCTTCCTCGACCTGCCGGAAATCGATCGCAGTAAACTGGAGCGTATCGATATCCGCACCTCGCAGCTGATCACCCCGCTGTTTGAATATTCCGGCGCCTGTTCCGGCTGCGGTGAAACCCCGTATATCAAGCTGCTGACCCAGCTGTACGGCGACCGCATGCTGATTGCCAACGCCACCGGCTGCTCGTCTATTTACGGCGGTAACCTGCCTTCAACGCCGTACACCACCGATGCCAACGGGCGCGGGCCGGCGTGGGCTAACTCGCTGTTTGAAGATAACGCCGAGTTTGGTCTGGGCTTCCGCCTGACGGTCGATCAACACCGCCAGCGCGTGATGCGTCTGCTGGACGGCTTTGCCGAGCAGATCCCGGCCGAGCTGAACGAGGCGCTGCACGCAGAAGCTACGCCGGAGGTGCGCCGTGAGCAGGTTGCCGCATTACGCAGCGCGCTTAACGGCGTGCAGGGCGCGGAAGAGCTGCTGACCGATGCGGACGCGCTGGTTGAGAAATCCATCTGGCTGATCGGCGGCGACGGTTGGGCCTACGATATCGGCTTCGGCGGGCTGGAGCACGTGATGAGCCTGACCGAGACCGTCAATCTTCTGGTGCGTGATACCCAGTGTTACTCCAACACCGGCGGTCAGGCCTCGAAAGCGACCCCGCTCGGCGCGGTCACTAAGTTTGGCGAGCACGGCAAACGTAAGGCGCGTAAGGATCTTGGCGTCAGCATGATGATGTACGGCCACGTCTACGTCGCGCAGATCTCGCTGGGCGCGCAGCTTAACCAGACCGTGAAGGCGATTCAGGAGGCGGAGTCCTATCCGGGGCCGTCGATTATTATCGCCTATAGCCCATGTGAAGAGCACGGCTATGACCTGGCGCTCAGCCACGATCAGATGCGTCAGCTTACCGCCACCGGCTTCTGGCCGCTGTTCCGCTTCGATCCGCGTCGCGCTGACGAGGGTAAAATCCCGCTGGCGCTGGATTCCCGCCCGCCGTCAGACGCGCTGGCTGAGACGTTGATGAATGAACAGCGCTTCCGTCGCCTGAACAGCCAGCAGCCGGAAGTGGCCGAACAGCTGTGGAAAGATGCGGCAGAGGATCTGCAAAAACGCTACGACTTCCTCGCCATGATGGCCGGGAAAGCGGAAAAGCCAGCGCCGCAGGAATAACCAGATTAAGGTCATTCTGAAACCATAAAAAAAGCCCGAATATCAATTCGGGCTTGTCATTTTAAGATGACGAAGAAGATTAAAGACACACGGCAACATAAATAGATTGTGTGACAAAAAGGCATATAACGGCCGTAGCTTACGTCAGCGTCTTTTATTTGTATAATTTTTATTTTATATATATCAGAACAAATCATTCACGAAAATTATCATCATTTCCAATGAATTATATCCTTTAGATTTTACTCATGCTGTAACAAATGTTTTTTACCATATCAGATTCGTCTCTATTAGCATGACAGTGCTTTCTTAGTCAGAAAGTGCGCGAATAAAAAAATACTAAAGGAATATATTCAATGAACAGAAAAGTACTGGCCCTCGTTATTCCTGCCCTGTTAGCCGCAGGCGCAGCTCATGCCGCAGAAGTTTATAATAAAGACGGCAACAAATTAGACATCTATGGCAAGGTAGATGGTCTGCATTATTTCTCCAGTGATTCCTCTAAAGACGGCGATCAGAGCTATGTCCGTTTTGGTTTCAAAGGTGAAACTCAGATTAACGATATGCTGACTGGCTACGGTCAGTGGGAATATAACGTACAGGCGAACAACCCAGAATCCACAGGTGACGACGCCAATCAAGCCTGGACCCGTCTGGGCTTTGCTGGCCTGAAATTCGGCGACTACGGTTCTTTCGACTACGGTCGTAACTACGGCGTACTGTACGACGTTGAAGGCTGGACCGATATGCTGCCTGAGTTCGGCGGCGACTCCTACACCTATTCTGACAACTTTATGACCGGCCGTGCCAACGGCGTTGCAACTTACCGCAACAATGACTTCTTCGGTCTGGTTGATGGTCTGAACTTTGCCCTGCAGTACCAGGGTAAAAACGAAAACCCGGGCAGCGGTGAAGGCACCAATAATGGCGATCGTAGCGTCCGTAACGCTAACGGTGACGGCTTCGGCATGTCGACCTCTTACGATCTGGGCATGGGTGTCAGCGCTTCCGCCGCTTACGCCACCTCCGACCGTACTAACGATCAGCTGACCAGAACCACCGCTGGCGGCGATAAAGCAGATGCCTGGACCGTTGGTCTGAAATACGATGCTAACAATATCTATCTGGCATCAATGTATTCTGAAACCCATAATATGACGCCGTACGGCGACAGCAATGGTGTTGCGAATAAAACGCAGAACTTTGAAGTTACCGCACAGTACCAGTTCGATTTCGGCCTGCGCCCAGCCATTTCTTACCTGCAATCTAAAGGTAAGGACCTGAACAGCACCACCAGCGATCTGGCAAAAGGTCAGAACGTCACTGGCGATAAAGATCTGGTCAAATATATGGATATTGGCGCGACTTACTACTTCAACAAAAATATGTCCACCTACGTTGATTACAAAATCAACCTGCTGGACGGTAACGATAGCTTCTACGCGAACAACGGTATCTCTACCGACAACATCGTCGCAATGGGCCTGGTTTACCAGTTCTAATACGATTAAAAAACCCGCCTTCATGGCGGGTTTTCTTTATTTACTGCACCACGCTTTCGCCGTGGATTTCACCTTTAAAACCGGTTTTGGCAATCGCCGCTAATAACCGTTGATTATCAAAACTCTCCGGCACCACCACCACCGCCTGGCGCGTTTTCAGCGAAGCTTTGGCCTTAATCACGCCGTCGGTGCTGCGCAGCGCCTGGTTAATGGAAATCACGCACAGCGGGCAGTTCATTTCACCGACATCAATGGTGACCTGTTTATCGGCCGCCCAGCTCAACGGCGTAAACATCAGCAACGCCAGATACAGCCATTTTTTCATTCCATCCACTCCCAGACCCACGGTAAGACATACGGATAGGTAATCAGGGCCAGCACCAGCGGCACCGCCAGCCAATACAGCCACACCAGCACCCGACGGCTCACCACGTTAACGCACACCGGTTTCGGCGATAAATGTAGACGCCAGAATCCTCGCGCCATCAGGCCAACGGCGACAATCACCATCGGGATTTGTAACCAGCTGGCGCCGGGGATTCCCACCAGCCCGGCGGCAGAAATGCCAAAAACCAGATACAGCAGTGGCCCAATGCAGCACAGCGTTGATGCGCCAGCGGCGACGACCGCCGCCAGCAGCGTCAGCAACCCGCCCTTAATGCTGTTCGACGCTGACATAGTCATAGCTAAAGGCAGCAGGATCGTAGAAGTTCAGCGGATCGCCATCCACTTCGGCGTACGGGTAGCCCAGATTGTTCACATCGCCCTGCTCTGCGGCCGGCGACAGCGCGAAATCACGCGCGTGGTTAAAGCCCACCCAGTTCATTTCCCAGTTGCCGAACAGATAATCGTTCACCGCGTTCACCGCCGGGTCGCCGTTCTCTTTCTTCTCGGTCAGACGCATTTTGGTGACGTCCGCCGGATCCGCCGGCATCCAGCCGAAACCGGCCAGCCAGAACATCGCGCGGCAGTGCTGGCCGCCGCTGATTTTGGCCACGCCTTTATCGTCGGCGCTGCCAAACGCTTTCGCCGAATAGTGATTCAGCTTACGGCTCGCCCCCAGACGGATGCCGAACATTTCTCGCGCCGGGATCCCCACCGCGCGGCACAGCGCCACAAATACCGAGTTAATATCGGTGCATTTGCCGCCCAGCTTGCCGGTTTTAAGGATTTCCCCCACGTCGCCGGTACCGCAGCCAATCACCGCGTCATCACGATGCATATGGGTGCTGACCCAGTCGTGAATCAGACGCGCCTGCTTCAGCGGGGCTTTTTCGCTGCCGATAATCTTCAGCGCGGTCTCTTTCACCAGGCCATCAACCGGAATATGCGGGGTCGCCAGCAGGAACGGTTTAATCTCATCCGGGATCACCGCGCCTTCAACCGGCAGCTGCCAGTCGGCCAGACGGTTATCTTTCAGCACTTCCCAGTCGCGGGTTTCAATGTCCATTTCCACTTTAATATCCAGCGGACCGCTTGAGGCCGGCCAGGTCACGTACAGCACTTTCGCGCCGTAGCGGTTATTGGCATTCAGGGTGGCGGTCTGGTAGTTGCCGCTGAAGGAGAGATTCAGCAGCTGCTGGAAGGCGGTATCTTCCGGGATGGGGATCCACAAATTGACCTTCCCGGAAGAGCCTTCCGGTGCTTTCAGGCTGTAAGTTTGGGTCATAACAAAACGACGGAATTTGCCAGAAGCCGCAACGGCAGGCTGAGCCTTCGCGTCCGTTTTAGCAAAAACCGGGCTTACCAGGCCCAGCGTCGAGAGGGCCGCGGCACCTTTCAGGAAGTTACGCCTTTGCATTGTGTATCCTTCATCACCAGAAAAAGCTGGCGCTTAACCCCGCACCTGCGGAGGTTGGCCGCTATTATGCGACCATGCATTCATCACCACAATGAATTAGAGGCCATAAACCCGCTTTCAGCGAAAATAACGGCCAAAAAATAGCGTTATGTTATAACAAGAGTCGGGTATGTCTAATTCTGATAACCATGCCTTTACATGCACAATACCCACAAAGTTACTGGCGTTTAATATCTGCTATTGGCTATTTTTTGACGCCATCGTTCACTCTTTAGCTAATAACCGCCCTCATTTAACACCCGGTAATAAACAGGCAACGATGAAATAATCTGTTAACTTAATTGCTTGTTATCAATCATGTTACCTGTAAACTGTTTTGCGAGTTCGCCGGGTAATGGGTATTTATATTGCCTCAGCGCAGCCGTGCTGAATCACGGCAGGTGGGCAATTGATTATAAAAAATAAAATTCATGTGGTTTTATGTTACAAATGAAAAGAAAATCAACAGAAAAACAAAATAAAGACTCATTTATTACGTCTCGTTACACAATAATCTGTCTGGGGATCCTTGGCTGCCTGGGCGTGTTATTGGTGAGAGTGGCCGACCTGCAATTTTTAAATCACCCGATGCTGGCAAAAGAGGCCGACCAGCGTTCGCTGCGCACCGTGGTGCTGCCCACCAACCGTGGCACCCTGGTCGATCGCGATGGCGAAGCCCTTGCCATGAGCGTGCCATCCCGTGACGTGGTGGTCGACCCGGTAAAAGTGGTGGAGGCCAGCCCGAATTTCCACGATGCCAAATGGCAATATCTCGCCTCCGCGTTGAATACCACCGTCGATCGCATTGCGAGCAAAATTTATCAGAACGCCCACCGTCATTTTCTATTTCTGGATCGCAAAGTTGAGCTTGGGATTGCGAAAGATATCGCCGACCTGCATATAAAAGGCATCAGCGAAGTTTATGACGACAGCCGTTTCTATCCGATGGGCGAAGCGGCGGCCCCGTTAATAGGTATCGTCGGCGCGGATAATAACGGGCTGAACGGCGTTGAGCGTGGCTACGACACTATTTTACAGGGCGAGCCGGGGAAAGAAATTTATCGTAAAGATGCCAGCGGCGGCATTATTAGCGTTCTCGATTACGATGCGCCGAAACAGCCGCCCACCGTGCAGCTCAGCATTGATAAATTCGACCAATACACGCTGTACAGCAAACTGCGCGACGGCGTGCTGCTGAATAAGGCCGATTCTGGCGCGGCGGTGCTGGTTAAAATCGATACCGGCGAGATCCTCGCGATGGCTTCCTACCCGTCGTATAACCCCAACAATTTCGATAACGCCACGCAAACACAGATGCGCGACGTAGCGATTAACGACAGCTTTGAACCGGGGTCGACGGTTAAGCCGCTGGTGATCGTCGAGGGGCTGGAGAGACACATCATTCAGCCGAATACCCTGCTGGACACCACGCCGTATCGCGTCAACGGTCACCTGATCCGCGACGTTGGCCATTGGCCGCAGCTAACGCCAACTGGTATCCTGCAAAAATCGAGCGATATTGGCGTCTCGCATATTGCGCTGGCGATGCCGGCGCAGGCGCTTGTCGATACCTATCAGGCGTTCGGTCTCGGCAAACCGACCGGCCTTGGGTTAAGCGGAGAAAGCGTGGGCTATTTCCCGCTGCACCGTCGGCAGTGGGCCGATATCGAACGCGCCACCTTCTCTTTCGGCTACGGTTTGCGCGTCACCCCGCTCCAGATTGCCCGCGAGTACGCGACGCTCGGCGCTTTTGGTGTTTACCGCCCGCTGTCGATTACCAAAGTTACGCCGCCGGTGATGGGCCGACAGGTAGCGGACCCCGAGATCGTTAAAACCGTGGTGCATATGATGGAGAGCGATGTGCTTCCCGGCGGCAGCGGCGTGCGCGCGGCGGTGCCGGGCTATCGCCTGGCGACCAAAACCGGGACCGCGGAAAAGCTGGGTGATAGCGGCAAATATGACGGCGGCTACGTCAACTACACCGCTGGCGTCGCGCCGGTGAGCCATCCGGAAGTGGCGCTGGTGGTGGTGGTCAACAACCCGACCGCCGGGACCCACTTCGGTGGCTCGGTGGCGGCCCCCATTTTCGGCAATATTATGGGGCCGGTGCTGAAGAATATGAACATCGCGCCGGACGCGCTCATCCAGTAATCCCCACGATTTGGCTGCGGTATTCACCGCTCCCGCAGCCATTTTTCATACTGCGCAGGCCACGCGAGAGTTTTGGTTCCTGCTCTGCCCATCCCAAAGCCATGCCCCCCGGAAGGATAACGGTGCATTTCTACCGATACGCCTGCACGAAGACAGGCCGCCTGCAAAATTAAGGTATTGTGCGGATCGGACACCGAATCATCTTCCGCCTGGGCCAGAAACATCGGTGGAGTCGTCGGGGTCACGTAATGTTGTACTGACCAGGCGGCATCCTGCGCCTCCGTCGCATTCTTCCCCAGTAATACCCGATGCGTCGAAGTGTGGGTGTAAGGTTTCTCCAGCGTCACGATGGGATAAATCAGCGCCGCGCCATCGGCTCGCGGCGGTAGGTTATCCAGCGCATCAAGTGGCGTATAGCTGCGCTCGTCAGCGCGCGTTACCGCCATTCCCAACAAATGCCCTCCGGCGGAAAATCCCAGCACGCTCACCTGATTCTCCCGCTGACGGATGATGCGCAACGCCCGCTGGGCATCCTGTAAAGCAACGCGAGAGCCGTCGCGCCAACCTTCCCTCGGCAGACGGTAGCTGAGTATATAGGCGGTATAACCTCGAGCTACCAGCCAGCGTGCGGCGGGCCAGCCCTCCTTCGCGACCTCAACGCGGGTATAACCACCGCCCGGCGCGACCAGCACGCCGTGCCCATTTGCCTTTAACGGCGTCAGTATCGTGAAGAAGGGAACCGCGATATGACGCTGCGCCCCGTGCACGCTCAGTTGCAATGGCCCTGTTGGACCGCCGCCGCCGGGCGGAATATCCGGCCATAGCGGCAGCATCACTGTAGATATTTCTGAAGGTGTAGATGAAGACAGCCCCACCCTCGCCGCCAGCAGCGTGGCACTCAAACTGAGAAGAAATTGACGACGACGCATAGTGTCACTCTGACGCGAAAAATGTTTTCAGTTAAGCACATAAATAAAAGGGGAAAATGAAGGTCGTCGGGCTAAATTCTGAAAAAAAGCATAATACTGTGTATTTATACAGCACCTTCATTGCAAGGGTTATACGCGCTGCTATAGGATCGCGGTAATCCCACGTTGTGGGAGAGGCGCAGCGTTGCGGGGGCTTGATCCCCGGCGGCATCTGTTGCTGGAAAGAGAAAACCCCCGCACGTTGTTCGATATCATCTGGCAACATAACGGGGGCTAACCTTGATCCTAGCAGTTCAAGAATAGCCGCTAACCATTGCCATTGCAATCAGGATGGCTTTATGACACTGATGCAGTGGGCACTTATGTTCTGGCACGATCTGGCCGCTCCGGTCATGGTCGGCGTGCTCACCGGTCTGATCCTCGGCTGGTGGCACAGGCGGAAGTAAGCGCCCGGGCGTCAGGCTGCCTGAATGGCAACATGCGCCCGAACCGGGCCGCAGGGGAAACCTTGCGGCTCTTTTCGTTGCTGGGTATTTTCTCATAAGCCATTCGGGGTATTCCGCCTACAGGATTTGCATTTTCCTTCGTTATATAATCAAATATACATCGTTTATTTCCCTCCGCTATGAGCGACTCATGTCTACATTACAACGATTACTCTTTTGCCTGGCCCTGGCCTGTGCAAGCCTGACGGCGGCGACTCCCGCGCTGGCCGACCGTACCGTGACCGACCAGCTTGGCCGCCAGGTCACCCTGCCCGATACCGTGAACCGCGTGGTGGTGCTTCAGCACCAGACGCTAAACCTGCTGGTACAGCTCAACGCCGCTGACGATATCGTCGGCGTACTGAGCAGCTGGAAAAAACAGCTCGGCCCCGACTTCGCCCGCTTTATGCCCAACATTAAAACGCTGCCGATGCCGGGCGACCTGACCCAGGTGAATGTGGAAAGCCTGCTGGCGCTGCACCCGCAGGTGGTGTTTATCGCTAACTACGCGCCGGCGGCGATGATTCAGCAGATAACCAACGCCGGTATCCCGGTGGTAGCGATCTCCCTGCGCCAGGACGCGGCGGGTGAGAAAAACAAAATGAACCCGTCGATGGCCGATGAGGAACAGGCCTACAACGAAGGGCTCAAGCAGGGTATTCGTCTGATTGGTGAAGTGGTTAACCGCACCGCCCAGGCGGAGGCATTGATTGACTACACCTTTGCCGCACGCGCCAGATTTAACGCCCCGGTGGCGGATATCCCGGCGGCGGATAAAGTGCGCGTGTATATGGCAAACCCGGATCTCAACACCTACGGATCCGGGAAATACACCGGCCTGATGATGCAACACGCGGGCGCGATGAACGTCGCGGCCGCCACGGTGAAAGGCGCGCGTCAGGTTTCGCTGGAACAGGTATTACAGTGGAACCCGCAGGTTATTTTTGTACAGGACCGTTACCCTGAGGTGGTCAAACAGATCGTCAACGACCCGCAGTGGCAAGCCATTGACGCGGTGAAAAATCATCGCGTGTGGCTGATGCCGGAATACGCCAAAGCCTGGGGCTACCCAATGCCGGAAGCGCTGGCCATTGGCGAATTGTGGATGGCGAAAAAGCTCTACCCGCAACGCTATAAAGATGTTGATGTCGACGCGCAGGCGCAGGATTACTACCACCGTTTCTATCGCACCGACTGGCAGGCGAATGCACATCAGTAGCCGCCCCAAAACGTTACAGGGTGGGCTAGTGCTGCTCACCCTGGCCGTCGCCGTCGTCTCCCTCTGCTTTGGCCAATATCGCTTATCGATTGGCGACGTGCTGGCCCAGCTTGCGCATCCGCATAATACGGCGGATATCGCCCATCAGATTGTCTGGTCAGTTCGCCTGCCGCGCATTCTGATGGCCCTGCTAGCGGGCGGCGCGCTCGGGCTGTGCGGCGCCACGTTGCAGGGCGTTTTCCATAATCCGCTGGTTGATCCCCATATTATCGGCGTCACCTCCGGCTCCGCCTTTGGCGGTACGCTGGCGATCCTGCTCGGGCTGAGCATGCCGCTGATGATGACCACCACTTTCTTCTTCGGCCTGCTGGCGCTGACGCTGGTGTATCTGCTGGCCGCGCTACAGGGGCGTGAAAGCACGCTGGTGCTGATCCTCGCGGGAATTATTCTCAGCGGTTTCTTCGCCGCGCTGGTCAGTCTGATGCAGTATATGGCCGACACGGAAGAGGTGTTGCCGACGATTGTCTTCTGGCTGCTCGGCAGTTTTGCCACCGCCAACTGGAACAAAGTGCTGCTGCTCGCCCTTCCGGTGGCGGTCGCCGCGCTGGTGCTTTACAAACTGCGCTGGCGCATCAATCTGCTGTCGCTGGACGACAAAGATGCCCGCGCGCTGGGCGTCAGCGTCACCGCACTGCGTCGCGGCGTCCTGTTGTGCTGCGCGCTGCTGGTTGCCGCGCAGGTCGCGGTCAGCGGCAGCATTGCCTGGGTGGGGCTGGTGATCCCGCATCTGGCGCGGATGCTGTCCGGTGCCGATCATCGGCGTCTGCTCCCCTGCGCCTTCTGGATGGGGGCCAGCTTTATGGTGCTGGTCGACGATCTCGCCCGCACGCTGACCGCCGCCGAGATCCCGATTGGTATTATTACCGCGCTGGTTGGCGCGCCGATATTTGCCGTGATGCTGGTACGCGCCAGCCGAAAAGGAGTGCTCAAATGACGCCGACGTTAACGCTATCACAGCTGGAATATGGCCATCAGTCGCCGCTGTTTACTCCGCTAGATCTGCGCTGCCAGCCAGGTGAAGTCTGGGCCATCCTCGGTGCCAACGGCCGCGGTAAAAGTACCTTGCTCGATACCCTGACCGGCGTGCTGCCCGCGCTATCGGGCACCGTGGCGATCTCCGGCGGCGTGGGCATTGTGCCACAGTCGTTCCGTACGGCCTTCGCCTGGCGGGTGAAAGAAGTGGTGCTGATGGGGCGCGCGCGTCATATCGCCCTCTTCGCCCAGCCGCAGGAGGAGGATGAGCGCCAGGTGCTGGAGGCGCTGACACAGCTGAATATTTGCACGCTGGCCGACTCGCTGTTCAGCAACCTATCCGGTGGCCAGCAGCAGCTGGTGATGATCGCCCGCGCGCTGGTCAGCGCCAGCCAGAACATCCTGCTGGATGAGCCCTGTTCAGCGCTAGACCTCGGCAACCAGCAAACGGTCCTGCAGCTCATTAGCGACCTGTCGCATACCCAGTCGCGCACGGTGCTGTTTACCACCCACGATCCCACCCACGCCCTGCAGGTCGCCAGCCATACGCTGCTGCTGATGCCGGGCGGCCAGTGGCTGGCCGGGCCGACCGCTGAGGTGGTGCAGGAAGAAAATCTCCAGCGCGCTTACGGCGTGCAGGTGCGCAAGCTGCAGCTTGACGATTATCCTGCTCCGGTGATCGCGCCGCTCTTTACGCTTCGCCGCTCGCCGGTATAAACCCGGCGTCGCGCAGGCAGCGCTGCCCCTCTTCAGCGAAAATAAACTGGCAGAACCGGCGCGCGGCGTCGCTTTCCTCAAGGCAGGTCAGGTAGTATTCACAGTGGATATTCCACGGCGCAGGGATAGCGACGCTGCGCACCGCATCCTGATTCGTCAGCGCCGTGGCGTAATGCGCGTAGCCAATAAACAGATCGGCGTGCCCTTGCTCAATCAACCATTGGCTGGCAATCACCCCGTTCGGCAGCGTGAGCGAATCGCGCCCGCCGACCAGCGGCATCGCCCGCTGCTTCAGCGCCTTTCCCACTCCCGGATGGCGGGACTCAATACGCTCAAACAGCTGCCAGGTGTAGTCGCCCGACGGGTCGCACAGCGGCGTGGAGGTACCTAACCGCAGCGTGGGGTCCGTCAACAATTCCAGCCACGTTTTTCCCCTTGTCTGGGGCGTATTGCGGGCGGTAAGCATCAGCGCGTTACGGGCAAACAAATGGAGACCGCTGGCGCGCCCCGCCTCACACAACGCCTGCGGATGCTGACGATTGGCCGAGGCGAACAGCGAACACGGCGCACCGTTTTCAATGCGCTCCCGCAGCAAGCCTGCCGGGCCAAAAACCGGCTCAACCGCGATGCCGGTTTGCGCGGTGAAGGTTGCCATCAGGGGGATAAATGCGCGGCGAAGGCTGCCGGCCGCCAGAAGCGTTAAGGTAGAGTGCATAAGAGGGTACGTAATAGCCCGAACATAACCGTTATATTATCCGGGCTATTACGCTATTGACCAGCGCTTTAGTAACGAATTTCCGCCAGCGCCTGGAGCTGCTCCGGCGTTGCCACCGGCAGATGGAAGAAATCCAGATAGGCCGGGATCATCTCAAACAGCATGTCGGTGCCTCGCTGCACCGGCAAACCCCGAGCCATCGCGGCCTGCAGGAACGGCGTATATTCCTGCTTCATAACCACCTCGCCGACAAAGGTTCCGGCATCAAGACGTTCGATGTCCACCGGCAGCGGATCGCCGGGTGCCATGCCGAGCGGTGTGGCGTTGACCACCAGCGAGTGGCCCGCCGGATCGTTGGCCATCAGCGTGATATTCAGCCGCGGGTAGTGGGTGTGCAAACGGTCCGCCAGCGCCTGTGCCGCGCTTTCGCGGGCGTCCACCAGCGTCAGCGCGCTGACGCCCGCAGCGGCCAGCGAGGCGGCAATCGCCGACCCTACGCCGCCGCTGCCCACCACCAGCGCCCGCGCGCCGATGGTGCGAAAGCCCTTACGCTGAATACCGCGCACAAAGCCGTCGCCATCAAACATATCGCCGGTCAGCGAACCGTCGGCTTCCCGGCGCATCGCGTTACAGGCCCCGGCAATCTGCGCCGTCGGGCTAAGACGGTCCACTAACGCGCAGGTCGCAACTTTATGCGGCATGGTCACCAGCGCACCCGCGATGTTGGTCAGCGAGAACAGCGTGGGGATCAGCGCCGCGTAGTCTTCCGGCTTCACGCCCATCGGCACCACTTTGACATCCACCCCCTGGTCGGCAAACCAGGGGTTGTAGATCATTGGCGCTTTAAAACTTTCGGTTGGATAACCCAGATGAGCAATTAACCGCGTATGCCCACTAATTTGCATTTGTGCCCTCCTGCTCAGGCAGATCCAGTTCAATGCGTTTCACATCGCCGAGAATAAACACGTACGCCACCACGCCGAGCAGCGCCGCGCCGCCGATGTAGATCATCGCGTAGAAGAAGCTGCCAAAGGCCGCCACGATAAAGCCAATCACCAGCGGCGTGAGAATGCCCGCCAGGTTGGCGCAGAAGTTAAACAGGCCGCCGGTGAGGCCGCCCAGCCCTTTTGGCGCCATATCAGAGATTAAGGTCCAGCCGAGGCCGACCATTCCTTGTCCGAAGAAGGCAAAGGACATCACCAGGATCACCGCCGTGTCGCTGGTCAGCCAGTTGGCGCTGATAATGCAGCTCGCCATCAGCAGCCCGGCGATAATCGGCAGTTTACGCCCGAGGTTAGCGCTGCCGGTGGCCTTCAGCAGTTTGTCGGAAACCCAGCCGCCAAACATCACGCCGCCCGCCGCCGCGAGGAACGGCAGAATGGCGAAGAAACCTACCTTCAGCCACGGCATATGACGCTCGGTCGCCAGATAGGTCGGGAACCAGGTGAGGAAGAACACCAGTACGGTGTTGCCAGCAAACTGGCCGATGCTGGCGCCGATAATCTGCCGTTTGCGCAACAGCTGGCGCACCAGCGGCCAGCTGAAGGCTTTACGCTGCTCTGCACCGGTGGTCATGCCGCCGCCGGCGGTGATGTATTCGCGCTCCTGCTGACTCAGACGGCGGTCTTCATGCGGTTCGCGATAGTGACGCCACCACACCAGCGCAAACAGCAGCCCGACCACGCCAACGGTGATAAACAGCGTACGCCAGCCAAAACCGTCCATAATCCAGAACAGCAGCGGCGCGAAGCAGGCCAGCCCGAGATATTCACCGACGGTGTAGACCGCGGTCGCCTTGGCCCGCTCGTGCTGCGGGAACCATGCGCTCACCACCCGGCTATTAACCGGGAAGCACGGCGCTTCGCTGACGCCGAGGCCAAAACGGCACAGCAGCAGCGTTTTCAGACCGACGGCGAAACCGTGGAACAGCGTAAACAGCGACCACAGGCTGAGCGCCAGAAAATAGGTCACCTTATTACCAAAACGGTCGAGGAACATGCCGCCCGGAATCTGCGCCAGCGCATAGGTCCAGGCGAAGGCGGAGAAAACAATCCCCATCACCGCGGCGCTGATGCCCAGCTCCTGGGTCAGCTGCGGCGCGGCGATGCCCAGCACGGTGCGGTCGAGATAGTTAATCATGGTGCCTACCGCCAGCAGCGCCAGAATACCGATGCGCCGCCGGGAGCGGGGTACCGCGTTAACCGCCTCAGCGGTAGCCACGCGATTTTGGCCGAGTGAGTTCATAGTGTTTACCTGTCGTTGTCGAGTGCAGATGAAAGTTTATTGTTATGGTCTGTCTGCTAGCGTACCGGGTGGTACATCCCCTCCGCTAACGGTACTGCATCGCCGCCAGCCGCACGGCGGCGTTCACCGCGCCGTATTGCGCGTAGCCGTGGCGTCTTTCGGTTAATTCAAAGAAGAAGCGTCCTTCGCTGAACGGCCAGGTGTAGCGATGGAGAAATTCGCCGCCCGCCCCGTCGCGATCGTAGAGGATCTGCTGGCGCTGTAGGATATCCGCCTGCGCCGCGTCGCCGAAGCGCGCCTGCAAATCGTCGTAATAGTTCGCCGGTACCGGCAGCGACAGCGAGGCCGCCAGCGGCTGGCTCTCCAGCAAACCGGTAAGATCGCGGCTGGCAAACGCCGCATGCTGGAGCCCCGCCCCCTGATAACAGGCGACCGAGCGGGCAATCTGCGTCGCGCGGCTCTGGGAAATATTCAGCGCCAGACGCACGTTACCCTGCGGGCTTTGTACCGCCAGGCTGCGCACCAGGCCATAGGGATCCGGCATGGTCTGCTCGTGTTCCAGCGTGAAGCCCAGCACCGCGCGGAAGAACATCACCCAGTTATCGCGGCTGTCCGCCTCCATCCCCAGCGCCAGATGATCGATGCCCAGCAGCTGCCCCTGCGTCGCCGCCTCGGTGAGGTTGAAATCCTGCGAATAGATGTCCTGCGGGTCCTCCACCAGATAGACCAGGCTACCGTCCGGGGCGCACACCGCCGGGATAGTGCTCTCGTTCGGCCCCACCTCGCCCTGCCAGGTGGCGTAGCCGTAGTCTCTGGCGCGGGCGACGATTGGCGCGCTGGCGCTGACCCGCAGCGCCATAGCGCACAGCGACACGCCGTGACGTTGATAGAAGTGATCCGCCCAGCTGTGCGGCTGATAGTTAATAATCACCCGCGCGCCGCCGTTGCTCCACAGCGCCACCTGTTTGGAACGGTGCATCCCCGCCAGCTGGAAGCCCATCCCGCCGAGCATGGCGCTGAGCTTTTTCGCCTCGGCGGGGCTGGCAGCAAATTCTATAAATTCGATGTCTTTAAAGGTCGGGAGATCGGCGGTCTGAAACAGCTCGGCGTCGCTTTCTCCCAGCGCGCGGCGGGTTTGCTCCTCCAGCCACAGCAGCGAGCGGTAGCCATCTTTTGCCGTCGCGCCGTTTGGCGACGCGCGGAAGCCGTCGTTAAAGATCTCCAGCGACCACGGCCCGCGGTAGCCTAAGCGGGTCAGCTCGCGGGTAAATTCCACCAGCGGCAGCTCACCCTGACCTGGGAAGCAGCGGAAATGGCGGCTCCACTCAAGCACGTCCATTTTCATCAGCGGCGCGTCGGCAAGCTGCAGGAAGGTTACTTTGTCCATCGGCACTTCGTGCAGGCGGCTAAGATCGTCGCCCAGCGCCAGAATATGGAAGCTGTCGAGCACAATCCCCAGCGCCGGGCTGTCGACCGCTTTTACCCGCTCCCACGCCTGATACCAGCGGTTCACGTGGGTGCCCCACGCCAGCGCTTCATAACCAATACGAATGTTTTCCTGCTCCGCGAGCGTCGCCAGCGCCCGCAGGTCGGCCACCTGCAGATCAAAATCGGCGGAACAGTCGGCCTGCACGTTGCTGCACAGCAGCATCGTGTCGCAGCCCAGTTCATGCATCAGCGCAAACTTGCGCTTTGCCCGCGCCATGTTGGCGGCAAACTGGGCGCGCGTGCCACCTTCAAAATCGCGAAACGGCTGAAACAGCGTGATTTTCAGCCCCAGATCGTCGGCCATGTTACGGACATCCGCTGGCGTACCGGTATAATAGAGCAAATCATTTTCGAATATTTCAACGCCCTGATAACCCGCCGCCGCAATTGCGCTCAGTTTTTCAGGCAGGGTTCCGGAAATGGATACGGTAGCAATAGAACGCAACATAGTTTCACCTGGCTCATGCTGTAACAGTTGCATCGAATATGAATCATTTGGTTCAGCTACGCCAGAATTGGTTGCTAAATTGTGATCATTGTGTGTATTTTTTGTGCCCGGTAAAAATGAACAGGAGTTGTTATGTCAGCCATTGCTCAAGATGAAGCACAGTCGCTAAAAACACGGATTTTTACCGCCGCCATTGCGGTGTTTGCTGAACATGGGCTGGCCGGCGCCCGCATGGAGCAAATTGCCAGCGAGGCGCAGACCACTAAACGGATGGTGGTTTACTATTTCAAAACCAAGGAGCTGCTCTACCAGGCGGTTCTGCAATATGTCTATTCGCGGATCCGCGAAACCGAGCAGCAGCTGGGGCTGGAAAACCTGCCGCCGGTCGAGGCGCTAGTACAATTGGTGAAGTGGAGCGTTCGCTATCACGTTGAACATGCGGACTTTATGCGGATTATCTGTATGGAGAATATGCAGCGCGGAAAATGGCTGCTGGCATCGGGCGATCTGAAGCGCCTGAACAAAAGCGCCCTCTCCCTGCTGGAGCACATTTTACACCGCGGGCAGGAACAGGGGATTTTCCAGCCCGCCCTTGAGGCCCGCGACGTACATCGGCTGATCAGCAGCTTCAGCTTCTATCAGGTGTCGAACTTCTATAGCTTCAATAGCCTCTATCTTGAAGGTCCGCTTCCAGATATTGATGATGAAGCGCTGATTCGCCATCACAGCGAGCTGGCGGTGAAATCGATTCTGCGCTTCGTTATCGCCTGATCGGCAGGTTACGGCTGCCCTGAAAGCGCCGTGACCACTTTCTGCATCGCTTCCCGGGTCAGCTCAGTGCGCTGGACTTTATTATTCGCCAGCGCGGTACGCAGCACGCCGGCAATGACAATGTGCTTCGGCTCCTGGCCTAAATCGCGCATCTCCAGCACCACCTTGCCCACAACGCGACACATTTCCTGGTATAATACGTCGTCTTTCGTTTGATTTCCCATCATTTACGCTCGCTATTTTCCATTAAGAATCAAATCATTATTGTTTCGTTTCGCCGAGAAAGCAAATTAACGCCCCACCGTAGCGACGCCGGAGAAAGCGCGTTGCGCATCGTCGCTGTTACATTTTCACGCAAAAATCGTTTTTGTTTTGTTAATTAACCGGTTTTGATTTTGAAACAGCGTTTTTATTTTCTTTTTTCGCCATAACATCGTATAATCCGCCACGTTTCTTTCTTGAATGGTTTCAGCTCATTGGACTACATCAATAAACGATTAAAACATCGCCTTTTTGACTATGCTGAACCTCTAGCACACTTTCCTCTGCACGCTTTTTTTATGTCACCTATCCTTATGGCGTGGCATAGCAACTTTCGTAACACAAGTTTGACTCCGTGGCCGTGCGCGCATGGAGCGAGAATTCAAAATCCCAATCCTTCTCAATCTCAACTTAAAGACTAAGACTGTCATGAAAAAGACCAAAATTGTTTGCACCATCGGGCCGAAAACCGAATCCGAAGAGATGTTAGGCAAAATGCTCGACGCGGGCATGAACGTTATGCGTCTGAACTTCTCCCACGGCGACTATGCTGAACACGGTCAGCGCATCCAGAACCTGCGCAACGTGATGAGCAAAACCGGTAAGAAAGCGGCTATCCTGCTGGATACCAAAGGTCCGGAAATCCGTACTATCAAACTGGAAGGCGGTAACGACGTTTCCCTGAAAGCGGGCCAGACCTTCACCTTCACCACCGACAAATCCGTTGTCGGCAACAGCGAAATCGTTGCTGTGACCTACGAAGGTTTCACTAAAGATCTGTCCGTTGGCAACACCGTACTGGTTGACGATGGCCTGATCGGCATGGAAGTGACCGCGATCGAAGGTAACAAAGTTATCTGTAAAGTGCTGAACAACGGCGACCTGGGCGAAAACAAAGGCGTTAACCTGCCGGGCGTTTCTATCGCTCTGCCGGCGCTGGCTGAGAAAGACAAACAGGACCTGATCTTCGGTTGCGAACAGGGCGTTGACTTCGTTGCGGCTTCCTTTATCCGTAAACGTTCTGACGT